>JBFKXO010000088.1:0-8060 GCA_041638115.1 Litorivivens sp.
TGACCGTGGGTCGTGTAAGGGTCGAGGGCGACGTCGGTGATAACACCAAGCTCCGGGTATCTGTCCTTGAGCGCGCTCACGCAGCGCTGCACCAGCCCGTTGCCGTTGTAGGCCTCCTCGGCAAGCTCCGATTTGCCGGCCGCATCGACAACTGGAAACAGGGCAATGGCGGGAATGCCGAGCTCGACCAGTTCTTTTGCTTCCTGCAACAGTAGGTCAACACTGAGTCGCTCCACGCCTGGCATCGAGGCGACCGCCTCGCGCTGGCTTTTGCCGTCGAGCACAAACATCGGGTAAATCAGGTCGTCCACTGTCAGGCGATTTTCTCGCATCAAGCGGCGCGAGAAATCGTCGGCCCGCATACGCCGCATTCGGGTGGCAGGGAAGGGGCCTCGGGAAAGGGACTTGCTCATGCCATCCTCCTAAAGGGTTTTGAATACGCGTTCGGCAGCCGCGAGTGTGTCGTTGATATCCTGATCCGTGTGAGCCGCTGACAGAAAGCCCGCTTCGTAGCTAGCCGGTGCCAGGTACACGCCTTCGTTCAGCATGCCGTGGAAGAATTTATTAAAGCGATCCGTGTCACAGGCCATTACCTGCTGATAATTGGTGATGGTTTTTTCTTCGGTGAAAAAGACCCCGAACATGGTGCCCACATGGTTGCTGGTCATCGGGATGCCGGCCGCGTTCGCGCGATCGCGCAAGCCCTTTACCAGCGCGTCGGTTTTGGCAAACAGCGGTTCGTAGAACCCGCTTTCCTGAACCGCCTTCAGCATGGTCAGGCCGGCGGCCATCGCCAGCGGGTTACCGGACAGGGTGCCCGCCTGATAAACCGGGCCAGCCGGTGCAAGCTGTTGCATAATCTCACTGCGGCCGCCAAAAGCCGCAACTGGCATGCCGCCACCCATGACTTTGCCGAGGGTGGTGATGTCTGCGGTAACGCCGTAATAGCCTTGAGCACCCTGCGGGCCGAGGCGGAAGCCGGTCATCACTTCGTCAATAATCAGCAAAGCGCCGCTGTTGTCGCACTGTTCTCTGAGGGTTTCGAGAAAGCCGGGAATGGGGGGCACACAATTCATATTGCCGGCGACCGGCTCAACAATCACGCAGGCCACCTGATCGCCAATTTCGGCAAAGGCCTGCTTTACGCCTTCAATATCGTTGTAGGTCAGGGTGACCGTGTGATCGGCCAGTGATTTGGGTACGCCCGGTGAACTGGGTACGCCAAAGGTGAGTGCGCCCGAGCCAGCCTTGATCAGCAGGGAATCCGAGTGACCGTGGTAGCAGCCTTCAAACTTGATGATCTTGTCGCGACCGGTGGCGCCACGCGCCAGCCGGATGGCGCTCATGGTGGCCTCGGTTCCGGAGTTAACCATGCGCACCTGTTCCATGCCAGGCACCAGTGAGCAGAGCACTTCCGCCAGTTCTGTTTCCAGTGCGGTTGGGGCACCAAAACTGAGACCCTTGTCGAGCTGACGGCGTACGGCGTCGAGTACTTTGGGATTGGCGTGACCCAGCAGCATGGGGCCCCAGGACAGCACATAGTCGATATAGCGTTTGCCATCGACGTCAAACAGGTAGGCGCCTTCTGCCCGGTCGATAAAAACCGGGGTGCCACCGACTGCCTTGAAGGCACGAACCGGAGAATTAACACCGCCGGGGATGCGTTGTTTGGCGGCTTCGAAGAGGGTTTCTGAACCTTGCATACTGTCTCTCTTGGGTAACTGCATTAACGAAAAGAATGGGCGGGATTATCCCTGATTAGGCGTGACTTTACAGGGGGCGAACGACCACCAGAATGACAGCGCCGAACAAGACCAGTACCGGCGCTTCGTTAAACCAGCGGTAAAACACGTGGCTGCGAAGGTTCTCGTCCTGTTCAAAGCGTTTTACCAATACACCGCAATATAGATGGTAGGTAATCAGCGCGACCACCAGTACGAGCTTGATCTGCATCCAGCGTTCGCCGAGGTAGTAGCCCCAGTTCTGCGATAACAGGATCAGGCCGAAAATCACTGTCAGCACCGCAAAGGGCGAAATAAAACGGTACAGTTTTCGCTCCATGATTTTCAGGTGCTCACGGGTTGCGCTGTCTTCTGCCATGGCGTGATACACAAACAGGCGCGGCAGGTAAAAGATACCGGCGAACCAGCAGACCATGGCGATGATGTGCAGAGCTTTGATCCAGAGCATTGTCAGTCCTGTTGGCGCTAAAAGCGAATGGGTAGATTATAGTGATCGGACAGGGCTTCCCGGGTGATGACGCCCTCGTCGGGCGGGCCGCGCCGCTGGCGTCGGGCGCTGACGAAAATACTGTCCAGGCCTTCCTGGTTCATGGTTTCCAGCGCTTCCAGCAGCGTGCCATTAACGTCCAGATTGGCGCTACGACGACGGTTCTGCAAGGTGGCCAGCAGGTCTACAGGCTCATTGTCGTCGCTGTCGGCAAGTTCACTCAGCACAGGAAACCAGTGCTCGCGGTGCACGATAATACGTTGACCTTCCGCGTTGGTGATCACCAGCCAACGCACCGGCTTTTCCAACAAGGTGCGCAGTGGTTCCCGGTGGAGGTATTGGGGCACGTGTTTAATATTGCGATCCATAACGGCGGCAGCGCTGGTGCGAAGGAGAGTCAGCGTCAGTGGGTTGGTGCGCACTGATTGTTGCATGGCGAGCAGGGTGGTCTGGTGGGCGGACTGGAGTTGGAACAACTCGCGATGTACCAGCTGGGCGCTGATAACGGCCAACATCGCCGGGAATATGATGTTGAGATTGTGCGTAAGTTCGATAATGGCCAGCAATGCCGCCAGCGGCGCATTGAGAATTGCGCCCATGAGTGCGGCCATTCCCATCAGCACGTAGAAACTGTGGTCCGCCGCCACACCGGGTACCGCCGCAGCACCCAATGCGCCCATCGCGCCGCCGGCAAAGGCGCCCACCAGCAATGCCGGGCCAATAATACCCACAGGCATACCCATACCGCAGGATACGGCGGTGGCCACGAGCTTGAGTACGGTAAGTAGCATCAGCAACTGCAGGGAGAAATTGCCGTCTAGCGTGGCTTGCAGACTGTCGTAGCCAATGCCCAGCACCTGCGGCGCAATCAGTGCGCAGAGGCCAGTGACTAGTCCGGCCGTTCCCAGACGTAGCCAGGCCGGTCGGTTAAGCCAGAGCAAACAACGTTTCTGGATCAGCACAAAAACGGCCGAGAGTACGCCGCCGAGACAGCCGAGCAACGCAATAAACGGAAGCTCCAGCAGTGAGTTCATATTGACGTCGGCTGCAGGCAAAAACACCACGGCGCCGAACACGGCCTGGGACAGCGTGGTCGCGGTGACGGCGGCAAGGATGACAGGAATAAAGCCGGCGACGGTATATTCAAGCATCACCACTTCCATGGCGAATATCACCCCGGCGATGGGGGTATTGAACGATGCGGCAATGGCTGCGGCGGTGCCGCAGGCGGCCATCACCCGCAAGCTGTTGTTGGGTAACCGCAAACTGCCGCCAAACAGGCTACTGGCCGCGGCGCCAATGTGAACAGCTGGGCCCTCTCGGCCTCCTGATTGACCGCTGAGTAGGGCGACCAATCCACCGACGAACTGTACCAGCAGGTTGGCAGGTGGCAACCGGCCGCGGCCGTTGTGCAAGGCCGCAATAACGTGAGGAATGCCAGTAAACCGATGCACCGGATTCAGAAAATGCAGGCTCAGCCCCAGTAGCAGTGCGCCCCCGAGTGGGAGCAGCAGGTGCCAGTGCCAGCTTAGTTCTTCAAAATTTTCCGGGTTCTGTCCTGGCAGGGCCTGCGCTAGCGGAAGTTCCAGCGCCAGACGAAAAGCAATCATCAATACTGCGGTGATGGCACCAGCTAAAATACCCAGCAGTGCGTAAGGCAGCGCAGCTTCCGGGCTCGCCAAGCGTCGCCGGAAGCGGGTTAGCGTCGCTTCACTCATCGAGCAAAGCCTTCGAGTAGGGCTGCAATTTCCGTGTTCTGCGCCATCCTGCCTTCGCGTGTGCCTGTCAAATCCAGTATTATAAGGGGCCTTGTGGTACTGCGCCTAATGGCGTGGTGCGTTGAATTTGGTTAAGTAGCGGAAACAGGCGGAATTTTGAGCGTGCTAAAGGTCGGAATTGTAGGCGGAACCGGGTATACGGGCGCCGAATTGTTGCGAATTCTCGTGGATCACCCTCAAGCGGAAGTGACAATGATCACCTCGCGTGGTGAAGCTGGGCAGGCTGTCGACGAGTTGTTTCCCAGCTTGCGTGGCCGTTTGGATCTGCGCTTCACCGAGCCCGATACGGAACAGCTAGGCGCCTGTGATGTGGTGTTTTTTGCCACTCCGCACAATGTGGCGATGAACACGGTGCCTGCCCTGTTGGAAAAAGGGACGCGGGTCGTTGACCTGTCGGCAGATTTCCGGATTCGCGATGCCAAGCTTTGGAGCGAGTGGTATCACGAAGAGCACGTTTGCCCGGAGCTGCTGTCAGAAGCGGTGTACGGCTTGCCGGAGATCTTTGGCGAAGAACTGAAATCTGCTCGGCTGGTTGCCTGCGCTGGCTGCTATCCTACCTCAATACAGCTGGGCTTCTGGCCATTGCTGGAGGAAAAGCTTGTCCATACCGATGGCTTGATTGCCAGCGCGGCGTCAGGCGTCAGCGGTGCGGGACGCCAGGCTAAAGTAAACTTGCTGTACGCCGAAACTGCAGAAAACTTTAAGGCCTATGGTGTTTCTGGTCATCGCCACCTGCCGGAAATCAATCAATGCCTGGGCTGGGCAGCCGATGAGCCGATCAATGTGATTTTTACACCGCATTTGTTGCCCATGACCCGGGGTATTCACTCTACCCTTTACGCGCGCCTGCGCGATCCGGCGGTAGCGCTGGATGAGTTGCAATATCTGTATGAGCAGCGCTACAAGGATTCGCCCTTTGTTGATGTGATGCCGCTGGGTAGCCACCCGGAAACCCGCAGCGTAAAGGGCAGCAACAAATTGCGCATTGCGCTGCATCGGCCGCCCGGCAGTGATCATGTGGTGGTGCTGGTGGCCGAAGACAATCTGGTCAAAGGGGCGTCGGGACAGGCCATTCAATGCATGAACCTGATGTTCGGTTTTGATGAAACCGCTGGCCTCGGTGCCATTTCGGTTTTTCCCTGATTTTAAAACCGCCGCATTCGCAGTGGCGTGGTGAGGAGTAGTATGTCATCTGTCGAGCAGTTTACCCCGACAGTTATAAACCTGACGGCACAGGCAGTTGCCAAAGTGCGCGCACTCAAGGCTGAGGAAGATAATGACGAGCTCAAGCTTCGGGTGTTTGTTACTGGAGGCGGCTGCTCAGGGTTTCAGTACGGTTTTACCTTCGACGAGCTGGTGGCGGATGACGACACCGTGGTAGAGGTTGAGGATGTAGGCGTGTTGATTGACCCGCTGAGCTATCAATACCTTGTCGGGGCAGAAGTCGACTATGAAGAGGGGCTCGAAGGCTCGCGCTTTATGGTCAAAAACCCCAATGCCAGCACCACCTGTGGGTGTGGCTCTTCGTTTTCTATCTGAAGTCTTTTCCCTCAGGATCCTCAGGCGAGGTACAGTGCCCCCAGCGGTGCCTGCCGTTTCGCTCCGGTAACCTCCGGCAGATTGCCGCTTAGTCCCTTCAAGCGCCGATAGGCCAGCCAGGCAAAGGCCAGTCCTTCCACATGTTGAGGGGCAACGCCGAGGGTTGCGGTACTGGCGATAACCGCGGGGTGCAGGATAGCTTCCAGGCGTTGCATAAGCGCCGTATTGAAGGCACCGCCGCCGCAGATATAGATCTGTGACGGGCGTGGTGACAGCGCCAGTAGCGGTCGTGCAATGGACTGCGCGGTCAGTTCAAGCAGTGTTGCTTGTGTGTCGTGCGGCGCAATTTGTCGCCCCAGTTGCTCAAGGTTCGCCGTCAGCTGGCTGACATCAAAATCTTCCCGTCCGGTACTGCGCGGGCCGCCGGTCAGTTGAAAGTACGGATGAGCCAGCAATACCTGCAACAGCTCGGCGTCCACTTTCCCACGGGCAGCAAACTGACCCCGATCGTCGTAGGGCAAGCCCAATTGCTGTTTGATCCAGCCGTCCATCAAGACGTTGCCGGGGCCGGTATCAAACCCGGTGCAAGCTCCCTTGGCGGGTAGCAAAGTGACGTTAGCCATGCCGCCGATGTTTACCACGGCGCGATCTGTGGTCGACGAGGAAAATACCGCCTGATGAAACGCGGGGGCCAGCGGTGCCCCTTGACCACTCTCGGCGATATCGCGTCGCCTGAAGTCAGCCACCACGTTGATGCCGGTGAGTGCTGCGAGCGTGTTCGGGTCGCCGATCTGAAGGGTAAAGGCTGTGCTGTTGGGCTCGGTTTTAGAGGGTGGTCGATGGCGAATGGTCTGACCGTGGCACCCGATAGCATCGATATCAGCGGGCGTTAGACCGGTTTTGTCCAGCAGTTGCCCGATTGCTTTGGCGTAGAGCGCCGCCAGTGTGCGGTCAGCCCGGCCAAGCAGCTCGATTTCGTTCGGGCCGCTCTGGCAGAGCCGGCGAAGCGTATCTTGAAGCTCTGCCGGGAAATCTGCATTCAGGTGGTTGAGATACTGGGGTTTGCCGCTGTCATCGATCGTGCAAAGTACTGTGTCGACACTGTCCAGGCTGGTGCCGGACATGATGCCAATATAGCGCCCCATCAGCCTGAGCCGACTGATGAGGTCGAGGGGCTGCGGTAGCCGGCCTGTACGGCGTAGGTTGAGAGCTGCAGGTGCATGCCCTGAACGGCTTCCTTGAACATGGCCATCTCGGTGGCAGTGATTTTTCTTGCCTTGGGCAGTTTGTCGATAATCGTGCTGGGGTTGCGGTGCACGCCGTTCAGCAGGAACTCGTAGTGCAGGTGGGGGCCAGTCGCGTAACCGGTTGAGCCCACCCAGCCGATGATCTGACGCTGGTCTACCCGGTCGCCTTTGCGAACCGCTTTCCGATCCAGATGCAGATATTTCGTGATGTACTGAGAACCGTGCTGAACAATGATGTAGTTGCCGTTGGCCTTGGTGTAGCCAGCCTCGATGATGCGGCCATCCCCGGCCGCGTATACCGGTGTGCCGCGCGGTGCGGCGTAGTCAATCCCGCGGTGCGGACGCACGGTTTTGAAGATAGGATGCAGGCGATTGGGGTTGAACGGCGAGGAAATTCGTGAAAACTCCAGCGGCGCGCGCAGGAAAGCTTTCTGCATGCTTTCCCCGTTCAGCGCGTAATAGCCGGTTTTGCCCAGGGTGTTGGTGTAGCGGAATGCCTTGTAGCTGCGGCCGCGGTTAACATATTCCGCCGCCAGGATCTTGCCGGATTTATAGCGTTTGCCGTCAACATAAAGCTCTTCGTACAGGACGATGAAATGGTCGCCCGCGCGCACGTCATAGATAAAGTCCATCACGCCGCCGAAAATATTGGCCAGCTCCATGATAAGCCCCTCGGGCATATCGGCCTCTTCTGCGGCTTTATACAGAGAGCTTGAAATAGTCGCGCTGGCAATGCGGGGGCGAACTTCGGGTTCGCGCGCCAATTCAGTGGTGGAAAAGCCTTTGGCGGTGCGCTCGTATACCAGTGAAGTCAGCGCGTCGCGTTTGAGTTTCATGGCCATCAATTGTCCATCCTGAATATGGAGTGACAATTGTTGGCCGGGTCTGATACGGCTGAGGGGCTTTACTTCGGTTGTACTGGTAACAAGCTCATGAACATCTCGTGCGCCGAGACCGACACGCTGGAAGATGTGTGACAGGCTATCTCCCGACCGTACAGTGACATCCTCCCAGGGGGTGATCGGTGCCAGCGGCTCCTGTTCTATCTCGACCACGATGCGTTCCACCTCGGAAGGTGAAATATCCAGCGATAGAGGAATGGCGGTACGCTTGGCTTCTGCCTGCTCGCCGGGCAGCAGCAGGAGTAGCAGCACAACAGCGACAAAGGTCGACATGGCTGCAACCACCTGTTTGCGCGGTGGGTGTGGCAGATTATGTCTGTCTCTGCGGTTTCCGAAATACATCTGTCGGGCCTGTTGTTTTTTAA
>JBFKXO010000089.1:0-8018 GCA_041638115.1 Litorivivens sp.
AACTCCATGTAACAGAGGTTTGCACATTACGCCCTGCAAAGAGACTTAGCTCCCACTTTGCAACACACGAATAACAATGGGTTCTTATTTCAATGATGTGTAAATCATTGCGCGGATAGAACGGCTTGTTTTCCAGTAAGCAAAGGAGTAAAACTCTTTCCGGTTGTTTTTGTGTCGGGGTTTGGCGACAGCCAAAGCCCCGTGCTTGTACCTTATATACAGGATTGCAGGTACGTTACGACAGCGATTTCGACGGGTCAACTGTTTACCCAAAAAAATTACTTGACGCACTATCTTAGCGCCATTTGTTCAACCAATACACACACGCCTGCTTTCACCCCGCACCACCTTGTTGCCCACTTGCCTTTCATCGCTCGGTAAGTGCCTCCGCCGAGCCCCGGCGCAAGGGTTTCAGCAGGTACTGGGCCACCGTTTTGTGGCCGGTGATGATTTCGACCGTGGTGGTCATGCCCGGGATAACGGCAATGGGGTCTACCCCGGAGCGCTCGGGAATCTCTGTAATCTCTACCAGCACTTTGTAGTAGGGCTCTTCGTTCTGCTTCAGGTCTTCGTCGATGGTGTCAGGGCTGACGTAAGCCACTTCACCTTTTAGTGAACCATAGACGGTAAAATCGTAGGCGTCCAGTTTTACATTGGCTTCCAGGCCGGGGCGAATAAACGCGACATCCGCCGATTGGACGCGAACCTCCACCAACAGCGGCTCATCCGAGGGTACGATCTGCATCAGTTCGTCGCCGGCGCGAAACACCGCACCAATGGTTGTTACGGCTATATTCTTGACGGTGCCACTCATGGGCGCCCGGATACGCGTGGCCTGCAGGGCCTCTTCGCGCTGTTTGAGCACTTGCAGGGTCTGCTCCAGCTCCGATTGCATATCGCTGAGCTTGGCCTGGGCTTCGCGCCGGTATTCATTGAGGGTATTGGCCAGCTCCGATTGCAGGTCTACCACCTGACGGCGCGTTCGCAGCAATTCTGCCTGGGCAGCATCACCGGTTTTGGCCAGCTCTTCCATGGCGCTCAGCTCTTCTTGAGCCAGCTTGAGGGAGCGGCGCAAGTTTTTGCGCTGTTCATTTTGTTGGCGCAGACGCCGGGTGTGCAGATCGCGCTGGTTTTTCACCAGCTCGGCGTCGGCGCGCACTTCCTCGCTAAAGGTGAGCGGGCTGTCGGTGAGCTCGGCCTGCAAGCGCTCGATATTGGCGCGCAAGCTCAAGGCCTTGGCGCGGGTTTCCGCCGCGTTGGCGGCAAAGCGGGCTTTATCCAGCTCCGCCAGAATGTCCCCGGCCTGAACGCTTTGACCTTCGCGCACGTGCATGGCTTCCAGCACGCCACCATCGACAATCTGCACCACCTGGGAGCGGCTGGAGACCACAATCTGGCCCGGCGCGCGCACCTGCTCCTCCAGCGTGGCCCAGTTGGCCCAGATCACAAAGCTCACTAGCAACAGCAGCAACACCGCCAGCAGGGCTGCGGAACCACCCGGCTCAATGGGGCGGGTGCGAACAAATAATTCTTCGGAGGATACCTGGCGACTCATCAGGCGGCCCCTCCGCTGCGGGCTTGCCCCTGTCCGGAGGCGCTGACCGCGCCGACACCCAGCACTTGTTCGGTGGGCATATCGGATTTTACCTGCCCCTCATCGACCACCAGCACCCGATTGGAGAGCTCCAGCCAGGCGCGCTTGTGAGTGGTAAAGAGAACGGTGCGATCCGGCGCGAGGTCGCGAATAATGGTCATGACCTTGTTTTCCACTTCTGAATCCAGGCTGGCGGTAGGTTCATCCAACAGCCAGATTTTGGGGTTTTGCAATACCAGGCGGGTCAGAGCGACGAGCTGGCGCTGACCACCGGACATACCCGAACCGCCTTCGGCGATGGGCAGCAGCAAACCTTTCGGGTGATTGCGCACCGCCTCGGCCAGGCCGGTCTTATCCAGCGCATCAAAGATGGCTTCCTCACTGGGCATGGTCATGCCCAGGGTGAGATTTTCCACCAAGGTGCCCGAGAACATACGCGGGTCTTGCGGCAAGTAACCAATTACTTCTCGGAGCCAGCTGGGGCGGCATTCTTCATAATCCAGACCTGCAATATGCACCTGCCCCCGGGCGGGTGTGGCGATACCCGCAAGCAACTTCAGCAGGGTGGTTTTACCGCTGCCGTTGCGCCCCAGAATGGCCACCCGATCACCGGCTGGAATTTCCAGCGCTGGTGCGACCAGCTGCGGCAGCTCGGAGCCGGGATAGGCGTAAACCACATCATGCAGGCTTAAATGCAGTGGCTGGCTGCGTACATTGGCCTGGCGGTCCGGGGAATCATCTGCCGCGCCCGCCAGCAGGTTATTGAGTACCCCCAGCGAATAACGCGCATGATGCCAGCGCATAATCACCGAGGTAATGCCGGCGATATTGCCCAGCGCACGCCCACCGAGAATGGAACAGGCAATCAAGCCCCCCATGGTCAGCTCACCCTGCTCAATTACGTATACACCCACCACCACAATGCCGGCATAGGCAGTGTGCTGCATAAACTGGGTGACAAAGTTTGATATGGACGTAACCGCATTGAGCGCTATTGAGCGGTCGGCCGTTTCGCGCGTGGTAGACAGCCACTGATCGCCAAAGTGGGCTTCGCCGCCCTGGGATTTGATGATATCGCCACCGGCCACGGCCTCATAAAGCAGGCCCTGGCGACGGGTGGCGGCATCCATATTGGCGCGCTGCAATCGGTAGGTGGGTTTGTAGGCCACAATCCCGACGATAAGACACACAATCGCAAATACCGCCGGCACCCAGGCGACGGGGCCGCCAATCGCCCAGATCACACCAATAAAGAGGATGATAAAGGGAAGGTCTACCACTGCGAACAGGGTGGATGATGTAAAGAAAGCCTTGATGGATTCGTAGTCACGCACTTGCGCGACCAATGAGCCCAGGCGCGTTGGCCGCCGATCCAGCTTCAGGGCCAGCAGCCGGTCAAATACATAGAGCGACATCCCCTCATCGAGCTGGCGGGCGGATTCATCCATCAATTTCATGCGCACCATTTTGAGCATGAAGTCGATGATGTAGCCCACAAACAGGCCGGTAGCCAGAAACCAGAGGGTGGCGTAGGCAAAATTAGGCACCACACGGTCGTATACCTGCATCACAAAGAGCGAGGCCAACACGGCGATGATATTCATCACAATGGAGGCGACCGCCACTTTGCGGAAGATCGGGGTGTGCGCCTTGAGGCCAGCCAGAATCGCCTGGGTGGCCGGGCCGCGCTCGTCCTCAGGCAAAAAGGATTCGTCACCTTCAGTCAACGGTGCCACGGGTACCAAGGCTTCCTCAGGTACAACATCGGCTTCAGGCGTTTTGTCTTCCAGCCATTCAATATCAGCGGCTTTGTCGGCTTCGGGCAGCGAGCGCAGAATACCGACACATCCGTCTGTCACAACCCACGCCGGCAGCTGGGCCTTGGTGAGCAACCTGATCGGGCTGGGCGCCACCGAATGCCCTTTGAACAGGCGCCGCCAGGCGGTGCCAAGCCGGTCTTCCTCGCGCTTGACGGTGACATCGCGCCAGGCCTGCTCAGCCTCAAACTGAGAGGCGTGCAGCCCCCGCCTGGCAGCCATGGTGGTCAGAGCCGTTGCTGCGAGCTTGTCGTTGAGAAGTGGAGCGGTTGTCTTCGGCACGGGATTACCAGTCTGTTTTCAGTTCGAGCGAGGTGAGCGGGGGAGTAACACTGACGCGGTGCCACATCATACCCTGCAGGGCCAAGCGCACATTGGCTGCCCAATAATTGCGTTTAATACCTGCCGCCTGCAAGGAAGCTTCGTGGGCCTCGCGGTGGGCATTGAGCACTTCAAGCCAGCTTTTGCGGCCCACCTTAAACTGGCGCAGGAAACTTTCCACCAGCATTTGCGAGGCCTCTGCCGCTGCGGCCTGAGCATTGTATTGCGTAAGCGCAGCAATGCGCTCGGCATTGGCGGTCTGGATAGCGGCGCTGAGGTCTCTGCGGATAAAGGCCAGCTCCTGCATGGAGGCATGCATGCGCTGTTCAACTGCGCGGAAGCCGTGCAGACCGCGCAGGCCGTCATTGGTCTGGTAACGCAATACGAGCTGGGTAGATGAATCCGGCGTAAAATCGCCGGAGGACTGCGTTACATCGCGGCTGTGCTGCAAGCTCAGTGTGGGGTACATCGAGGCTTTCGATTTTCTTACCTTGGCATGCTGAATGGCGATATCCGCCAGCGCAATCTGGCCGGAAGGGTGAGATTCTATGGCCGGGGCGTCAAGGATTGCCGCGATTTCTTCTTCCGTTAGCCGGTAGCTGCGATCCGGCCAGGCCAACGCCTGAACGGGGCGATGGAGCAAGGCTTCCAGCCGCAGCTTGTTGCTGATCAGCACTGCTTCGCTGGCGGCTTCGCCGGCATTCGCCTGACTCAGGCGGGTTTTCACGGTCTGGATATCCACATCAGGGGAAACCCCTGCGCCTGCACGGCGCTCAATGACCGCCAGCAGGTTTTCCAGGCTTTCACTGTAGCGGCGCCACAAGCGCACTTGTTCTTTTGCCTGAATGACAGTGAGGTAAACATCGCTGGCTTCCAACGCCAGATCAAGCCGGGTCTGATTCAGTTCGGCCAGCGTCTTGAGCTGGCTGGCTTCGGCTTCATCCACTTCCGCCATAGTACGACCGCCGGCCCAGAGTGGCTGCACCACAGACACGACGGTATTGGAATCTTCATCCGTGGCCTCCACGGCCGACACGGTCAGATACGGCAGAAAACCCGTCTGGGCGCTATAGACATCGTAACCGGAGGCCTCGACTTCAGACTGGGCGCGGACAACATTGGGGTGATTTTGCCAGATATCTTCTAACGCGCTGGCCAGGCTAAGCACTTGCAACTCGCCAGCGGCGCTGTTGTTGCCGTCTTCACCTTTTTCGTCCGGCTTGGCATCACCCTCACCCAATGACGCTGTAGCGTCGTCCTCAGGCGACGGCTCGATAATCTCGGCATGCCCCTCCGAGGGTGCAGCGGCCTCACTCTCTTCTGCCAGGCGCTCGGCAGATTGCGCCTGCGCCTGTTTGCGGCGAGCAAACTCAGAATAAACTACAGTGGATTCAATATTCTTACGCTCGGCATATTCTTGCGGCGTTTTCGGCGGGGTTTCAAAAAGCGAACAGGCCGCAAGCATCACGCCAGCCGCAAGACCGCAGAAACTGCGCAGGAGCTTTATACCGACCGCAACCCCACAGGGGTTGCGAGTGTGGCTGGCACTGCCAATAGGCCGCACACGCTGACCACTGTCGCCGCTAGGAATCATTCAATAACTTCTTAATTGTGCAGCGAGCAAGCTGCGTGATTATTTGTACTCGATGCAGGCCCGTGCAGGTTCGCCGGATCAACCGAAAATCCCAAGCGTCGCATCGGGCCTGAAGAACGCTTTGCCGCGCAGAATCGAGACCGCGCGCCAATAAAGCCGGCAATATTACCAGAGTGGCCGCTGCACCAGCAAGGCGCGGAGGGTTACACGCGTTGAGCGACAAAATCCAGTTCTTGCCTGGCCCCATCCCCCGTCTGCCCCAACACAAACTTCTCCACCTTGCCGCCCACCAGCGGGATTTTGGCTTTGCAGGTATGCGATACGGTGTAAACGCAGCCTTTCTTGGACGGTTTCAAGGTAAAGCTGCCGCCAATGGTGACCGGCTGGCCTTCAACCGTCATAGTGAAATCACCTTCCCAGCTGTCGCCGTCCGGGCGCCAGGTTTCGGTCATATTGATGGTTTGTTGGGGGTTGAACATTTTAGCCAGGAAGGCTGGCAGGTCGCGGGTGACGACGCGTTTTAACTTGATGATGGTTTCGTCGTCATACTCTTCCACTTCGGCTTCGCAGTCTTCGCCGAGGGCGGTGCTGCGCTCGACCAGGAAGTCGGGGTCGGTCAGCAATTCGTAGAGACGCTCGACGCTACCAGAGAATTCGTGGGATACGGCCATGGGAGATCCTTCATGTGGTTATTGTGGGGAAACCCATTATTCCACAACCACGAGGCCTTGGACGAGGTTTTCAACAGGCCGGTATCCCCCTCGCCCTGTCCCTTCGGGCAGGGGGAATTGACTGCTTTAAAAGTCGTACGAGAATTCCAGGCCTACCGTGCGCGAAGTGCCCTGAACCAGGGTCGCGGCGCCGAGCAGGGCGCTTACCGCAAAGCCGCTTTTGAAATACTCCTCGTCCGTGAGGTTGTCGACGTAGGTCGCGATACGGAACTTCTCGCTGGGAAAGTAATTCAGGCGGGCATTGACCAATGTCAGATCATCTACCGTGGACGACTCATACTCCACCGCCTTGTAGTCGATACCGGTGAACAATTCGTCGCGGTAGTAGACGGTGAGACGTGGCACGATCAGCCCGACAGGCGACATCCAGTTATACTGTGCCACCAGTGAGTACGAGGTTTCCGGCACCAGCGCAAAGGGTTCGTTGCTGCGGTCCACCACCGACTCACCCTGGCCCGGCGTGACAATGGTCGCAGTGTATTCATCGTACTGAGCATCGGTGTAGTTGGCGCTGGCGTTGAACACCCAGTTACCCAGTAGCAAGGTGGTTTCCATCTCAACGCCTTGAATCGTCGCCTCACCGGCATTGGTCAGAAACAGGAAGATGTCACTGATACGCTCTCCCTGCTCGGCGACGCGCACATGGATATCGGTGTACTCCATCGCGTAAAGCGCGGCGTTGAAGCGCAGGGTGGAATCCAGGCTGTCCAGTTTTACACCGAGCTCGTAGTTCACCACTTCTTCCGGATCAAAGGCGATCAATTCCGGACCGCGAGGCTCAAAGCCGCCGGCCTTGAAACCTTCGCTATAGGTAAGATAGTACAGCGCACTGTCGAGCTGCATGGCTTCCAGCCATTCGTCACTGGCTTGCACAGACAGCGTCACCGCCGGAGTAAAGTTATTCCACTCTTCCTTACGCACATCCGCGTCTTCGATAATATCGACCGGCAGGTCCGGCAAGTTGCGACCAATCTGATCAAACTGGGCACGGGTGATCGGCGTGTAAAAGCCCGCCTGATCGATGTAAGCCGCACCGATACGCTGACCGTAAATCTGTTCGTCGATATCGACCAAGGTCAATCTGCGCTCGCGCTCCTCATGCGTGTAGCGGCCACCCATGGTGAGTTGAACGGTATCGGTGATATTCCAGGTGAACTGGGAGAACACCGCCCAGCTGGTGTTTTCCAGCGAACTAAACCCGCCGAACAATGTGGTCAAAGGAAAGACAAAACCGTCACCCAGTGACGGCAGTCCCGGCACAATGGCGTCGGTCACGGTGGAGGGATCAATGCCTGCCAATCCTTTTGGCCCAATCACCTGCGCAAAGGGGTTTTCGTCTATGCGCTCCAGCGAAGCAAAAGCGCCAAAGGTATAGCTGACGCGATCCTCAAAGGCCGAACCCACCAGCTGAATTTCCTGACTGAACTGATCACGCTTCTCGTCGCGAATCTCCTTGCCGTCAGCGCGCAGCACGTCGTTCAGGGCACGAGTACCGTTGTTGATAATGTGAGTAGACGTACCGTCCTGGTCATCGTTGCGTTCTATATCCTGTTGGTGGCTCCAGGCAGAAATACTTTTTACTTCATAATCGAAGAAATCCCACACCATCGTCAGTGCCAGCATGATGCTGGTCATAGCGACCACACTGTCGTCGCTATTCACAGTGATCTCATGATCGTCCGCGGCCCGCTCGCTGACACCACAGGATTCAGTAAAGGAGGGTTGATTCGGGTAGATCAGCTGAACGATATTCGCTTCCGGGTTTTGCAGCAGACAACTCAGCGGCGTACTGCGCTCGCTCTGTCGGCTCCAATAAGCAAACACATCCATACTGAATTTGTCTGACACCTGCCACAGTGTGCGCAACGACAATGCTAGGCGATCTTCATCACCAAAGGTTTCGCCGTCGAAGTTTTCAATATCCCCGTCAAAGCGCTTGCTGCTAATCCCAAAGCGCGTCG
>JBFKXO010000090.1:0-8001 GCA_041638115.1 Litorivivens sp.
AAGCCATGGTCGGTGTCGCCATTGGCAGTGAACCAAAAGCCATCATCGCCCAGGTCAACCCCTTCAGCAATTGCACCCACCTGTTTGATTTGACGGTGCTGGCCATCGCCCAAGCCGCCAGAACCGAGCGCGAGCGCTTTTACGCGGTGGAGGTCACTGACGAAAAAGACGGCCAGCCGGCCGACGCCCGGGTTTGGCTGAATGGCGCGGAGATGCTGCATCTCAAAACCCGGGAATGGCAGATCATCGAACCGCGCGAACTGAGCGACAAGCCCCTGTTCAAGGGCTTCGCCGCCTGGGCCAGCGAGTATTTTTCTGGTGATGAGCGCGAGGCAGCCTTTGTGCTGCAAAAAGGCTACTTCGTCTCCTCCGCGCGGCGCCATGACGCCAAAGCCATGGAAGGCCTGCGTGGCGGCGACACACCCTACATCCCCGGCGCCTGTCATACCTACGCCGAAGAGCGGGTTCACACGGCCATTCGGCTGCCGAATTCGCGCCGTGATTTCACTACTGACACCCACCAGCTTCTGCAATTCAAATAGCCTGTCAGCCAACGTTCATTGGCCTGCACCCTGCCGCCTCCCCGACGGTAAGTAGAATTACGGATTATTCCGCGCCCGCCATTTCCGTAACCTTAATTCCAGTGTCCATCCACGGTCCTTTTTATGACGCCAGCTTGGCGTCAACAACGAACCCCCTCTTCAGCACCCGTTTGGGTGCTTTTTTTTGCCTGCATCCTGCGGTACTTGTGCGTAAAACCCTTTGAACCACAAAGAATTATCGTTATGCTCAGCGGTCATTATGAGCATTGAGGCTGGCGTGGAAAAACAGGCTATCGGCTGGCGGGAATGGGTAGAACTGCCCGATCTGCATCTGGGCAAAATCAAGGCAAAAATCGATACCGGAGCGCGCAGCTCCTCCATTCACGCATTTGACATAGAGCCCTTCGATAAAAACGGTGAACAGTGGGTGAGATTTGCCATTCATCCACAGCAACATAGCGATGACGAAGTGGTCAACTGCGAAGCCCCCATCAAGGATTACCGCAGCATCACCGATTCCGGCGGCCACAAAACCATGCGCTATATTGTGGAGACAACGTTCAGGATCGGTAACGACACATTCGCCGCCGAGCTGTCGCTGTTCAACCGCTCCAACATGCTGTTTCGCATGCTGGTGGGGCGCACCGCGCTAAAAGGACGCTATCTGGTTGATCCAGCGCGATCCTATTGCCTCAGCTCGGCACCTGCTCAGGAAGTTTCAACCGGGACCAAGGAGTCCAAGCAATGAAAATCGGAATTCTGTCGCGTAACCGCAGACTGTATTCCACCGCGCGACTGGTGGAAGCCGCCAAACAACGGGGCCACGAAGTCCATGTACTGGATACGCTGAAATTTTATATGGAGCTAAGCTCCGATGAACCATCCATCTGGTACAAAGGTAGAAAACTGGAAGGCTACGACGCCATCATTCCGCGCATCGGCGCCTCCATCACCCAGTATGGTCAGGCGGTTATCCGCCAGTTTGAAATGACCGGCTGCTACAGCCTGGTGGAATCCGTAGCACTGGTGCGCTCGCGCGACAAACTGCGCTCACTGCAATTGCTGTCGCGCAAAAAAGTGGGCATGCCGCGCACCAGCTTTGCGCACGATGTACACAACACCAAAGAGCTGATCAAACTCGTGAATGGTGCCCCGCTAGTCGTAAAACTGTTGTCCGGCACCCAGGGCAAAGGTGTTGTACTGGCAGAGACCTTCAAGGCCGCCGAATCGGTGATTGATGCCTTCCGCGAACTCAAGGCCGACTTTCTGGTACAGGAATTTATCAAGGAAGCGGGCGGTTCCGATGTGCGCTGTCTGGTCATTGGCAACAAGGTGGTCGCGGCCATGCAACGCACCGCGCAGGACGGCGATTTCCGTTCCAACCTGCACCGTGGCGGCATTGCCCAACTCACCAAGCTCACACCGGCAGAGCGCGCCACCGCCGTTAAAGCCGCCAAGATCATGGGGCTGAACGTCGCCGGCGTGGATTTGCTGCGTTCCTCGCGCGGCCCGCTGGTGATGGAAGTGAATTCGTCGCCCGGCCTGGAAGGGATTGAAAACGCTACCAACAAGGATGTGGCTGGCGCTATTATTCAGTTCATTGAAAACAACGCGAAACCCTCCAAAACTCGCACGCGCGGAACCGGCTGATAGTGGTCACAGAGAAGTTTGATATTGCCCCCGGCAGTGGCGCTTTGATTCGCCTGCCGGTGGCGCGGCTTTACACCCATAACGATCTTTCCATTGACGTTCAGGCCATACGCGGCAAACGCAAGGGCCCAACCCTGTTTGTTAGCGCCGCCATTCACGGTGACGAGATTAACGGCGTGGAGGTTGTTCGCCGCTTGCTGCAACACCCGGCGCTGAAAAACATGCGCGGCACCCTGCTAGCTATTCCCATCGTTAACGTACACGGCTTTCTCAACAACTCGCGCTATCTTCCCGACGGCCGCGACCTGAACCGCTCCTTCCCCGGCTCGTCCAAGGGTTCGCTTGCTGGTCGGGTTGCCCACACCTTTATGAACGAGATCGTCACCCACTGCACCCACGGCATCGATTTACATACCGGCGCCCGGCATCGCGGCAACCTGCCCCAGATTCGCGCCGACATGAACAACCCCGCCACGGCGGATATGGCGCAAGTGTTTGGAGTGCCCGTGGTACTGCATTCACGGGTGCGCGACGGCTCCCTGCGCGAGGTAGCGGCAGACAACGACATCCCCGTCATCACCTATGAAGCCGGCGAAGCGTTGCGCTTTGACGAGGTGGCGATTCGCGCTGGGGTAAAAGGCGTGATCAATGTCATGCGACATATTGGCATGCTGCCGGCGTCGCGCAGCAAGCGCAAAAAATCCACGCCGATTATCTCTGAAGAATCCTACTGGCTGCGCGCGTCCGAGAGCGGCATATTGCGCGCGTTAGTTCCCAACGGCGCCAAGGTAGAAGAAGGCGATGTGATCGGTATGGTGTCTGATCCCTTCGGCAGCAAAAGCCAGGAAATCACCGCGCCAAGCGCCGGCATCATTATCGGTCGCACCTACCTGCCACTGGTTCACGAAGGTGAAGCCCTGTTCCATATCGCCCGTTACAACACCCATATCGACCGGGTGCACTCGCGGGTGGAAGCCTTCCATGAACAGCACGAACCCGATATGGAAAAGTATCCGCCCAGCGAGGTGGATGAGCCGCCGATTTACTAGGGCCCGTCTTTCCGGGCCACCATCAAAAACTCTCGATTACCGTCCCCGCCTTCAATCGGGCTATCAAAGTAATCCACCACAGCAAGCCCCGCCTGTGATGCACAGGCGCGCACCTCCTCCTTGACCACGGCGTAGCGCGAGGTATCGCGCACCAGCCCTCCCTTGCCAATATACTCGCGGCCTACTTCAAACTGCGGTTTCACCAGCGACACCAACCAGCCGCCGCTTTTCAAAAAGGCACTTAAACCCGGCAGAATTTTGGTCTGGGAAATAAACGACACATCCATCACCGCCAAATCAAAACCCGACGGTGCGTGTTCCAATAACGTGGTGGGTAGCTCGCGCGCGTTGATACCTTCGTAATTACTGACTCGCGCATCGCTGCGAATCTTTTCCGCCAATTGATCGTGGCCCACGTCCACGCACACCACGCGTTCGATACCGCTCTGCAGCAGGCAATCCGTAAAGCCGCCGGTCGAGGCGCCCACATCCAGCGCCACACCTTCGACAGGAAAATGCCCACGCGCCAGCGCCGCCGCCAGTTTCAGACCACCACGAGAAACAAAACGATCCTGTTCGTCGCGGGCAACTGCCATTGCGCAATCATCCGCCAATTTCTGGCTGGCTTTGCCAACTACAGTACCCGCTGCCGTGACCTTGCCTTCACTGATCCAGCGCTGAGCCTGAGCGCGGGATTCCGCCAGCCCTTGCTCCACCAGCAGCACGTCTGCCCGTTTAAGGCCCATTGAGCATTACCCGTGTCGCAAGCTGGATCTCGCGCAAAAATCCGGTCAGCGACACAATCAGAAAAATCATCGCCAGAATAAACAACACCGCCACCGAGGTGCCCGCATGCCAACCCATCACCGCATTGATAAACAGGTGGGCAATCACCACGCACACCAGCAAGGCACTGCCAGTGCTGAAACCAATGGAGCGATGCACCACCCGACCGCGTTTGGTGAGTGTGTGCAGCTCCGTGCGAATGGCATCAGCGCGTTCATCAGTGGCGTGCTCCAAGCGCTGGTGCAGGGCGCGGCTGCGATCAATAATCCGCGCCAGACGCCCGGTCAGCACATTGAGGATGCCGCCAATCCCCGCCAGCAAAAATACCGGCGCCACCGCCTGCTGGATGGCGTGGGTAATGGTAATCACCGTCAGTTCAGCAGCCACACTACGCTCCTGCAAATGTCAGCAAATCAAAGTAGTCGCGCGCCGGGTCGTCACTGCAGCGCGCCCCCACCGGCGTGCCGGCCACCAGCGGCGAATCCCACTGGCAGGTAGATGGCTGAATCTGGTTCCAGTCCATCACAATTTTGCGGTGGCCGAAGCGCCACACCCCGTCGCGCTGTTCATATTTATCCAGATAGCGGCCACCGATAATGATTTCCACATCCTCCCCCTGCTCGTTTTGAGTCAAGTGGTAAGACACCATCGTCACCTCACCCTCGGCGCGTTCGCCATCCACCACAATCAGGTGGTTTTGCACCATGTGCGAGGTCACCGTCATGGTTTCCAGCATCGACGGCAGCCACTCAAGATAGCCCGCCGCGCTGCCGCAATACATGGGGGAGTGATCATCGGTGGCATCGGTATGGTAGAGCTCGGGCAGCGCCGCGTAATCCCGACGGTCTATCGCCCGGCAGTAGCGCAGCAACAGTTCCCGAATGGCCTCTTTGGCCAGCAACGTCTCAAGGCTCATCAACCTCTCCTGATTATTCTTGCTTCGTGCACGCATG
This sequence comes from Litorivivens sp., assembly GCA_041638115.1. Lineage (GTDB taxonomy): Bacteria > Pseudomonadota > Gammaproteobacteria > Pseudomonadales > Spongiibacteraceae > Litorivivens. The sequence continues at coordinate 4,981 of JBFKXO010000090.1, forward strand.
GTACCACCGCGCCGCGCCCCTGCCCCTCCTGCAAAAATGTGAAAAAAATTTTCCAGCCCTGTCGAAAACGCTATTCGCCATTCGACTACTCCATGAATTCACTCACTGGAGAGAGCAACATGTCCTATATTGATGGTTTTGTTATCGCCGTGCCCAAGACCAATAAGCAAGCATTTACTGACCACGCAAATCGCGCCGACGCCGTGTTTATGGAGTGGGGCGCGCGCCGTATTCTGGAATGCTGGGAAGACGATGTACCCGACGGCACACTCACCGACTTTCGGCGTGCGGTACAGGCAAAAGACGACGAAGCGGTGGCATTTTCCTGGATTGAATGGCCAGACAAAGCCACTCGCGACGCCGCCATGGCTAAAATGATGAGCCCCGACAATCCGGACGCGCGCCTGGACCCCGCCAAAAACCCCATGCCCTTTGATGGCAAGCGCATGATATTTGGGGGCTTTGTGCCAGTTGTCCAACTCGAAAAATAATCCCGAACAATACGGGCCACGGAACAATTCTTGGCGCATAGCCCCAGCACTTTCACGGCAGCAGCCTCGCCCTCACTCGCTCACGGACGAAATAGGAGCACACACATGACAAGCGAACCCAAAGTCAGCACCTGCCTCTGGTTTAACGGCGACGGCGAAGCAGCGGCGGCGTTCTATACCTCCCTGCTGCCAGACTCGGAAATCACCGGCACCTTCCAGCCCGATCCGTCCGCCCCGCCGCTGATTGTATCGTTCACCCTGGCCGGCGCCCCCTATCAGATCCTGAACGGCGGGCCCCACTTCAAGCAAACGGAAGCGGCTTCCATTGTGGTGGTCACCGAAGATCAGAAAGAAACCGATCACCTGTGGCACAGCCTCACCGCCGATGGCGGTGAAGAAAGCCAGTGCGGCTGGCTGAAAGACCGCTTTGGCGTGTCCTGACAGATTGTACCGCGTCGTTTTTTAACACTGGCCCAGGACCCGGACCGCGAAGCGGCTGGCCGCATGCAGCAACGTATGATGACCATGCGCAAACTGGACATTACCGAACTGGAACACGCGTTCTAGGGTAAACACTAAATGCAGGAAGCACACCATGACCGACACAACTCAAACCACCAAACAAAACGAACTTTGCGTTACGCAGTTTATAAATGCATCACCCGCTACGGTGTGGCAGGTGATGACCGAACAACTGGAAAGCTGGTGGTGCCCAAAGCCCTGGCGGGTCGAGATCAATGCCATCGACTGGCGCAGCGGTGGTCGCTTTAATACCACCATGCACGGCCCCAACGGCGAAACCATTCCCGGCACCAGCGTGCTGCTGGAAGTTTCACCCCAACAACGCCTCGTTTTTACCGACGCACTCGACGCCAACTGGCAACCCCAGGAAGCCTTCTTTGTCGGCATCATGGAAATACAGGCAGAAGCCAACGGCACGCGTTATACCGGACGCGCACGCCACTGGAACGAACACGACCGCAAGCAGCACGAATCCATGGGCTTTATCGAAGGCTGGCAGGCCGTCGCCCGCCAGCTCGCAGAATTGTCAGAAAAAGCAGCAGGAGCACACGCATGAAATACCTGGCACTGGTGTACTACAACGAACAGACGATGCAGCAGATGACACAAGACCAATGGGACTCCCTCAACCGCGAATGCATGGCCTGCGTCGAAAACCTGGTCGAACACGGCCACTACCTCGACGGCGCACCACTGGAACCCACCACCACCGCTACCACCCTGCGCGTGCGCGAAGGCAAAGTGTCTATTACCGACGGCCCTTTCGCGGAAACGAAAGAACAGCTCGCCGGGTTTTATATGCTGGAAGCGCGGGATCTGAATGAAGCCCTGCGGCTGGCAGAGAAAATACCGCCGGCGCGATACGGCAGTGTGGAAGTGAGACCTGTACGGGAGCTGCAGGTAAACGATAACTCGCGGTAAACATCTAACCCCCAATGCCCGAGCTCACCATCATGTGAGTTCGCCTTCCTTCACCCTAAACTCAAAAATCCGCACGTTTTGAAACAGTTACTTCGGAGGTGTTAATTAGCAGCGAGAGCCTACTCTCTGCGGCTTATTAGCGATACCATCACAGGCAACAAAATAAAAAGACGCATTCCTATATGTGGCTATCAAGCACGGGATTCAGACCTGAATACCTAGATAAGGACAGCTCTAGGAAGCATGGCCATACATGTACATGTCGTCTGTTTCGCTGTTAGCACTCTAGGAGGAACTAGTGAAATATATACCACTTGTAGGAATTGGTTTGGCAGTATGGGGATTAATTACAGCAGACTGGGTAAAGGTTGGCATTGGTGTGCTGTTATTTCTAGGTGGCTTTGTCGTTGATCTAAGGAAAAAGAATGTCGCAGTGATGGATGATAAAGTATTTCCTTCATACAAGATCTTGGTTGAGCTGATTCGTATGATCAGGGCTGGAGTCGAAGATTCCGATATAGAACGCGAAAAGTTAAAATTGTCTCAGGGATTATTTTTTCTTGGAATGATAGATGCCGCAAGCCAAGCTGCTTCATTAGATGACAGTCAGTTTATTGGACTGTTTAAAGCGGTGTTTTCCGATTTTGACTACGATTTCGATAGCGAATACCAGACCAATCTTATTATGTTTCATCAGAGTCTAGACACATCTCACCCAGCATTTCCAGCGATAATGAAAGGGGGAGAAGTGTTCGCTAAGTTTTCACAGGGCATTACAACGGCACCGTTGGCCGGGGCCATGTTTATCACTGAATTGGCGGAAAACTCAGAATTCCCTAGCTCAGTTGATGAGCTCTGAGATTTGCCCAACCTTAGGATTAAGGCAGAAAAGGGTGTTGCGCAACGTAGGTTTACTTTACAGCGGCGAAAGTGATGATTGATTGCCTGGTAGAAATCGTTGGAGCCTGTAAATAAAACTGTGTAAACCGCCTATCATAGAACCCTGACAGGGTAAGGATAGGCAAGATGAACAAAAAAGACCTGGAAGCCTTCGCACGCGAAGCAGCCAAATCCCTTAAGACCGAGA
>JBFKXO010000091.1:0-7995 GCA_041638115.1 Litorivivens sp.
GCGGAGTGATTTAGTAGCGATATCTCCCCTCAAGGTAGACTGTGCGCGCGGGTTCGATGGTCGCACGATAGCCACCAACATCCAGTAGTGTAGCGGCAGAGGCGCCCATGGTGGTTTCATCACTCAAGTTTTTACCCACCAGTGCAACATTCCAGGTCCCGTCGTCGGCGCCAATCTGGACGCGTCCGTTATACCGTGTTGTTGCTTCCTGAAAACCTCTGGGGTCAAGGTCTGAGGAGGTGAAGTGGTCATCCTTGTAGTTAGCGTCCAGTGTCATTCCGAGTAAAAGATTACCTGGCAGAGGGAAGGTGAAGTTCGTCGACAGTGACGCTGTCCATTCGGGCGTTTGAATATTTTCCATGCCGGTCAGTGAGCATGAACCATCCGGATTGGTGTCGCTGCGTCCAACATAGCACGGGCCGTTGTCGTACTCCGTCCACTCAAAATCCAGGTAGGCCACGGAGCCGGTAAGCTGGAACCAATCGGTGATCAACCAGCGACCATCCATCTCGAGCCCTTGGGTCAAAGCCTCACCGGCGTTAAGCACGTTAAATGCTGAGGAACCATCGTAAACGCTGACTTGCATGTCGGTGTATTCAACGTAGAACAGGGCAATGTTCAGGTCCGCCGTGCCTTCGGCCAGGGTCATCTTGGCGCCGATTTCCCAGGCGTCGGCCAGCTCATCGTCGTACTCGTAGTTGCGGCCGCCACCGTTAAACTCGTCGCGGTCGTTGTTGCCGCGCGCATCGTAGGAGCCGGATTTGGCACCCTCGGTATAGCTCACATAGGTCATCACTGAATCTGTGGCGTCCCATTGCAGGTTCACCAGCGGCAGCAGATTTGACGCTTCGCGCTCGCCCTGCAGGCTGTGTGGATTAATACGCAGATTATCCAGCAGGAACAGGGTGGCCGGGTCTGCTGAGCCACGATCCTCATCGTCGTAGATGCGGAATTCCCGTGACGAAATCTTTTCTTCTTCTACCTTGCGCAGGCCAAAGGTTGTTCGCAGGGTTGGTGTCCAGTTGAGCGTAAATTGAAAAAACGCTGACCAGGCTTCCGTATCGACGTAAAAATCCCTGTCCAGAAAGGTGTCCACAAGCACTTGTGTGTCCAGGGCGCAAACTCCGGTGGGCTGGACGCCGCCGGTACGCACTTTCAGCGGGCCTTCCTCGTAAAAATGCAGGTCATTTTCCTGATAGAAAACACCTGCAATATATTCCACGAAGCCTCCGGCCGGAGAGGTGAAACGCAGTTCCTGACTGAACTGGTCGTAGTCTTCCGTGCCGAAAATGTAGAGCGTGTCGAAACTGCTTGAATCCGCATCGAACAGGTCGGCGGAATCGTAGCCGGTTTTTGCGGTTACGCTGGTAATTGTCCCTGCCTCTAGCTGCCAGTCGACATTGAGGGTCGCGTTGTAGGTGTCGATTTCACCTTCTTCGTTGGCGTCCGCGGCGCGGCGTCGGTTCATTTCGGTATCTTCACCGGAGCATCGCGTCAGCGCACTGTCGCGGGTCATTTCGTAGGTGCGTCCGGTTTGCTCTCGGGTCGATGTTTCTAGCTTCAGGGTGCTGTTCAGGACGTCATTCGGAGCGTAGGCCAGTGTCAGTCTCCAGGCATTCTCATCAACGCCGGGCTCGTCGCGATCGAGCGACTCGTTGTACATGTAACCTTGTTCTTCACGAACCCGTCCGGCTAGCCTGAAGCCGAAGCTGTCTGTTACCGGAACAGAAACGGCACCACTGACTTCCTGTTGCTCATCAGAACGTCCCTTCAGTGCGCTGATGTCGAACTCCAGTTCGTCACCGGGTTTAGCGGATATCAGGCTCAGTGCACCGGCGATGGCGTTCTTCCCGAACAGTATCGATTGCGGCCCGCGCAGTACCTCGACCCGTTCCAAATCCATAAACGCCGCGCGCGTTTGGTGGGGGCGACCGAGGTGAACGCCGTCGGTGAAGATCCCTACGGACAACTCGAAGCCCTGATTCGACCCGGAACCTACCCCGCGCATATAGATATTCGGAATGAAACCGGAGTCCACGAGCTTGAAGTTGGGGGCGTACTCAGACAGGTCGCTGAGATTCTCGATGCCAGCCTCCGAAAGCCGGTCGCCGCTGAGAGCGGTGACAGACACCGGCACGTCGGTGAGGCTTTGGGCGCGCTTTTGAGCCGTGACGACAACTTCTTCTAGTTGTCTGCGCGGTGCATTGTCCTGTGTCTGGGCCACCACGCTGCTGGCTGTCAGCAGGGCCAGCAAAGGGCTCGTGATTTGACGGGAAAGTCGTTGGGTTGGGTGTTGCTGAGGGCCTTGAGCTGGGCGCTTGGTCACGGGAGAGTCCTCTAAAAATAGAAAAACTTTCTAATTAATTTTGGCTAAATGTACTTTTATAATATAAATGTGTCAAACTAATTGAAATTAAGTTGATAAATGAGCTGTCATGATGACGTCATCGCCTGCTACTCAGGGAGTATTAAGCAAAACGGATCGCACTCGCCTGCGCCTGGTCGCGGCTGTTCGCAAGGAGTTAGAGAGCAGTGGCAGCTTCAATGCAGAAAAGGTAGCCCGTCGCGCCAAAGCCTCTACCGCCACCTTTTACAACCATTTTGAGTCGCAAGATGAAGCCTTTGACGCCGCTTATCGGGCGCTGATGGATGATCTGGTGCGGCATGTGACAGACGGGCTGCAGGTGGAAAGGTTGCTGGAGGTCGGGCTTGAGACTTTCGCAGCCCAGTGGGTTGCCGGCTGTGTTCGCTTTTTTCGCTCGAACAGCGTGCTGTTTGCCATCTCGCAGGCCAAGGCACTGAGCTCTGCGGCGGTACGAGAGGTCTATGCCGACAGCGAAAAACGCGCGATTGACCATTGCGAGCGCTTTGTTCGCCTTGGCCAGAGTGCGAGGCTTTTCAGAGCGGGTGAGGCGCGAGATATCGCACGGGCAATGATGATTCTGTCGGAGGGCTACAACAATCCGGCGGTCTTGCAGATGGCCCCCGGAGACGCTTTGCATCGAGAACTGAGCGGCGTAATCGCCCGTCTGTTGGAAAGTACTGACGCCTGATTAAGGCGATTGAGGAGATTGAGACGTGAAACCCTGGATTCGCGCGATGGTCGCGCACGCTATTATTTTCGTGTTGGCCGGTGCGGTCGTTTTGGCGGCCAGCCCAGCATCGATTCAACTGGCCGGCTGGCCTCTGTTCGCCATCTGCGCGCTGATTGGCTTCGTGGTCCAATGGGTTGTTTTTATTCCCTCCTATCTGGCACAGACCGAGCACTATTTCGATCTGACCGGCAGTCTGACCTACATAACGCTGGTGATTATCGCGCTAGCCTATGGCAATGCCGACCCACGTTCGCTGCTGTTGGGGGCGCTGGTGCTGATCTGGGCCGGGCGTCTAGGATCATTTCTGTTTCTGCGTATTCGCCGAGCGGGCAAAGATCCGCGCTTCGACGCCATTAAGGGAGTTTTTCCCCGTTTCTTAAGTACGTGGAGTCTACAGGGGCTTTGGGTTCTGCTGACACTGGCCTGTGCGCTGGCGGCAATGACCGGTGAGCAAAGTCAGCCACTGGGTATGATTGGCGGCATCGGTTTTGTTGTCTGGCTCTGTGGCTTCGCGATTGAGGCCGTGGCAGATCGGCAAAAAAATGCTTTTCGCACTGACCCGAACAACGCCGGGCGTTTTATTCAAAGTGGGCTGTGGGCCTGGTCGAGACATCCCAACTACTTTGGCGAAATCGTTTTGTGGTTTGGCGTGGCGATCATTGCCTTCCCCGTGCTGCAGGGCTGGCAATACGTCACTTTGATCTCGCCAGTGTTTGTTGCCGTGCTGCTCACGCGCGTTAGCGGCGTGCCACTGCTTGAAAAGCGTGCTGATAAAGAGTGGGGCGACAACGCAGAGTACCAACGCTACAAAGCGGCGACACCTTCATTGATCCCGCGTCCGCCCAAAGCCAAGTAACCCGTCATTCCAAAGATCACTGACAAGGACATGCTATGCCGACTACCCTCGTGAATCGTGTGGCCAGCACACTCCCTGAACACGACGAACATCCCTATCGCAGTGGCGCCTGGACGCCAAACTTTGAGGAAATCACCGCAACGGACATGGAGGTCATTGGCGAAATTCCCAAGGATATCAGCGGGGTTTATCTGAGAAACACAGAAAACCCCGTGCACGAATCCATCGGCAAATACCACCCATTCGACGGCGATGGCATGCTGCATATGATGCGTTTCTCGAAGGGCGAGGTGGAGTACCGCAATCGCTTTATCCGCACCCGTGGATTTGAGGCCGAAGCGGAAGCCAGAGGAGCGTTGTGGGTGGGGATGGCAGGCAAGCCCGAAAAATCCAAGCGCCCCGGATGGGGAGCCCATGAGCATTTGAAAGATTCTTCCTCAACCGATGTGTCCGTACACGCGGGCAAGGCCTTGTCGACCTTCTGGCAATGCGGTGAAGGCTATCGGCTTGACCCCTACACGCTGGATACGTTGGGCATTGAAGCCTGGACACCGATCGATGGAATCTCCGCCCACCCAAAAGTGGATGAAAGCAACGGCGAGCTGTTGTTTTTCAATTACTCCAAGCACGCACCCTACATGCATTATGGTGTCGTAGGGGCCGATAACCGGCTCAAACATTATGTGCCGGTTGAACTGCCGGGACCGCGCCTGCCCCACGATATGGCCTTTTCCAAAAACTACGCCATCCTCAATGACTTTCCGATGTTCTGGCATGAAGAACTGCTGAAGCAGAATATGCACGTGCCGGTGATGCACGAGTTGCCCTCGCGCTTTGCAGTTATTCCCCGCTTCGGTCAGCCGGAAGATACACGCTGGTTTGAAGGCGCCCCGACCTATGTGCTGCACTTTACCAACGCCTGGGAAGAGGGTGATGAACTGGTGATGGACGGCTATTTTCAAAACAACCCGGAGCCGCCGCCGCTGGACTTCGGCCCAGAACAATACCGTCACCTCTACGCCTTTTTGAACATGCATGAGGTCAAGCCGCAGTTGCACCGTTGGCGCTTTAACCTGAAAGACGGTACGACCCGTGAAGAAGTCCTTTACGACAAGGACTATGTCGAGTTTGGCACCATCAACCAACAATATGCGGGTGTTAAAAATCGCTACGTTTACAGTACCACGCTCAAGAAAGGCTGGTTTCTGTTCACCGGACTGATCAAGCACGACCTCGACACCGGCGAAACACAGCGTTATGAGTTTGGTGATGAAGTCTACGGATCCGAAGCGCCCTTTATCCCGCGTGAGGGCGCAAAGGACGAAGACGATGGCTATCTGGTCAGCTTCCTGACGGATATGAAGCGCAATCGCTCCACGTGTGTGTTGCTGGATGCTAAAAATATCGAAGCCGGGCCGGTGTGCGAAATTGTTTTACCCCATCGCATATGTAGCGGCACGCACGCCTGTTGGGCTTCCGATCAACAGATCATGAATGGCATTGGCTGAATCTGAGTCGGTCTTTATCTCTGACAGGAGGCTGAAAATGAGTGAAGTGTTTATTCTCGGCGGTGCGCAAACCGACTTCGGTCGCAACTGGACACGTGATGACAAAACCCTGTTCGATCTTTTTTCGTCAGGGGTAAACAGTGGCCTGGAAGCCTGCCAATTGGAGGCTCGCGATGTTCAGGTGGGACATGTCGGGAATTTCGTTGCTGAGCTGTTTACTGGCCAGGGTATGCTCGGTGGTTTTTTTGGTCACGTGCATCCGGATTTTGCCGGTATGCCCGCGTCCCGTCATGAGGGGGCGTGTGCCTCGGGTTCGCTGGCTATGCTGGCAGCCATGCGTGATATCGAAAGTGGGCATTACGATCTGGCGTGTGTTGCCGGGGTCGAGCTGATGCGCAATGTGCATGGCGATATCGCGGCAGAAAATCTTGGCGCGGCCTGCTGGGTTGGGCGTGAGGCAACTCAAGTCAAATATGTCTGGCCGGCCATGTTTTCTGATCTGGCCGAAGAATATGATCGTCGCTACGGCTTGAAACAGGAACATCTCGGAGAGATTGCCCGGATCAATTTCGCCAATGCCAAGCGTAATCCCAACGCGCAAACCCGGAAGTGGGAATTTACCGAGAACAGCTTTACGCAAGACGATCGGGAGAATCCGGTCGTAGAAGGCTGGATGCGCAGGCAGGACTGCAGTCAGATTACCGATGGGGCCGCAGTTGTCTTTTTGGCGTCCGCAAATAAGGCGAAGGAATACGCCGATCAGCGCGGAATCTCTCTGCAATCACTACCGCGTATTCTGGGGTGGGGGCATACCACCGCGCCGATGTTGCAGCAGACGAAAATTGAGGCCAGTCGCGAACAGGACTATGTTTTTCCCTGGGCGAGAAAAGCCATTACCGACGCCTACCAACGCGCGGGCATCGCCGGGCCCGAAGCGCTGGATGCCATCGAGCTGCACGATTGCTTCACCATCACTGAATACATGGCGATTGAACACTTTGGTATTACCGCGCCCGGCCAAGCCTGGAAAGCTGTGGAGGAGGGCGTTGTGGCCTTCGACGGTCGGCTACCCATTAATCCCTCTGGTGGCTTGATCGGACAGGGCCACCCCGTTGGCGCAACCGGCATTCGCATGGTGCTGGATGCCTGGCGGCAGACAACCGGTAACGCCGGTGAGATGCAGATTGCCGGCGCGAAAAAAGTCGGCACCTATAATGTGGGTGGTTCGGCAACGACGAATGTTTCCTTTGTGGTGGGAGTGGACTGACGATGACGGAAAGCTATATCTACGATGCGGTACGCACGCCGCGCGGCAAGGGCCAGGCGGCAACGGACGACAAACCCGGTGGTTCGCTCAGCGCTATCGCACCGCACACGCTGGTCTCCCAGCTGATTGATGCACTGGCAGAGCGTAATGGTAAAGACGCGATGGATGGCGTCGAACGCTTGTTGCTGGGCTGTGTCGGACAGGTGCGTTCGCAAGGCGGGCATATCGCCCTGGTGAGTCGTTTGGCCTCGCAATTGCCGGATACCGTCGTTGCGAAAACCCTGAACAATTACTGCGTATCCGGTCTGAGTGCTGTCGGCGAATCGGCGCTGTGGTCGCAGGCTGGGCAGCCGGGGCTGAGTTTGGCTGGCGGGGTTGAAAGTCTGTCTCAAGTCCCGTTTATGGCGGACAAGGCGGCTTACTATCTGAACGACGACTTGCGCCGTGAACTGCGCTGGGCCTTGCCGGTTATGGGCGCCGAGTTGATCGCCTCTCTGGAAGGCTATAACAAATCCGAGCTCGATGAGCTGACCCTGACGTCCCACCAGCGCGCCAGTGCGGCGTGGGAAAAGGGGTACTACGGCAGCAGTGTCGTGCCGGTACACCACGGCGATGGCAGTGTGGCACTGTCTCGGGATGAGTGGGTGCGAAATGATTTATCACTGGAAAAACTGGGTAAACTGCCGCCGGCCTTTGCGGAGATTGGTGCCGCCGAAGCGGATCCCATGATGCTGGCAGCTTATCCACAACTGGATGCCATCAATCACCTGCACTCGGTAGCCAATTGCCCCGGGCTGTCTGATGGCGCGGCGCTGGTATTAACTGGCTCGAAAGCAGCGGGCGAGGCCGCAGGTCTGAAACCTCGCGCGCGTATTCGCGCCTACGCTGAATGCGCCGGTGATCCCGTTATTCAGTTTTCTGCGGGTTTTGATGCGATGGAGCGAGTGCTGGAGCACAGCGGGCTCAGTCTGGCGGAGCTGGATCTGATCGAATTTATGGAGTCCTTCGCCGCCACGCCCTTAAAGTTTTTGCGCAACTACGAGGTTGATCCCGATAAGGTCAACGTCAACGGCGGTCTCATTGCCATTGGTCACGCGCTCGGCGCCACGGGCGCATCGCTGCTGACAACGCTGTTTCACGAGCTCGAGCGACGCGATGCCCAACTTGGTATGGTGGTTTGTCTGGCGGCCGGCGGGATTGGCTCGGCGATGGTGATTGAGCGTATCTAGAAAGAAAGATAGTTATGGTCTGTTTTCTGGGGCGAAGACC
>JBFKXO010000092.1:0-7992 GCA_041638115.1 Litorivivens sp.
GGGCCAGTATCAACACATATTTCTTTTCCTGCGGTGCTTCCACGTGGTGGGTCCAGCCACGCCATTTGAGCAGCGGCAGGGCGATGCGCTCCAGCAGGCGAATAATCCACGGGTGATCAAAAATGTTCGGGGGACGTTTCAGACTTTCGGCTACTTGCATAGTCACTACACAACCTCACTACGACCCCACAAGGGTCAGCGCTCATCCATCAAGTTGCGGATATCTTCGGAGATTTTGCGCAATTCGGCAAGCAAGTGGTCTCTTTGCGCCGCACTCAGAGACTGCTCAACCGATAACATCAGGGAGCGGGTAACACGGCGATTTTGCGCCAGCTGACGCTGCTCCCAGTCGCTAACAAACTGCGCGTCCTCGGCCAGCAGACCAGCCAGTTCTTGCGCAAAATCCGGTGCCTTGCGTTGCGCTAGCAGCTCTGCAAAGGCTCGCTGCCGACGCTCGCGCACGCGATACCAAATCGGGTAGCTATCGGCAGCACGCCCCGCCCATTCTGCAACCTGACGCTTTTGCTCTGCTGTCACCGAACCCAACCAGCGATCCAGTTGGTCCACCACCGACTCGTTGCGTTGGCGAATACGCTCCTTGTCGGACATCGCCACGTACTTTTTGTAGTATTCGTGCTGTTTTTCGTCCAGACGCTCAAGCACCTGAGCCACCTGCGTATCACTCAAACTGACCAACACCGGAATGGCGTCAGCAAGCACCCGCTCACGGGTTCGCGCCCAGCTGGCCTCGGCCTCTGAAATGAGGGTGTCGTAATACTGTGCGGAAAAATCGCCCCCAAGCTGCCGGCGAAGGTCATTCAACAGAGCGTAATATCGCGGCAATTCTTCGCGCCGGTGCCAAACCACCCAACCCTGAATGATCGCATCGACGCGCGTCTGTTGGGCTTCCGACAAATCCACATAGTCGGATACGGCGCGCTCGATAAACCAGTCGGCCCGGTTATAGAAAAATTGCGTCGCGCTGCAGGCTGACAGTACCCAGACCACGACCGCCAACAATCCTAACCGCACCGACCGATTGCGCATTTCGACTCCCTCGCTGGGATAGCCCCCGTAAGGGCTTCAGCCTAACGCGTGTGGCCGGCACATACCACGATACCTTTTACCGAAAGCGCGCAACGCCCGGAAGCGACCAAAAAATACCTTACGGCGCCGACTTCAAGAGCGTGCGGACGTGAGCAGCGAGGCTGGTCGCCCCTTTGTGGCCCAGTACAATGGTGTAGTGATTGACGTCTTCAATGCTTTTCAGTTTCAGGCCGGCGATATCTTTAACCAAACCTTCCAGCCTCGTCATCGGATAGAGGGGGTCGTCATCCATCACGCCGCGCGGAGCCTGCAAAAACCACCCTTCACCCGTCAATGCAGCCAGGGCATCCGGAATCACTGTGCTCATCAGCTGGCTTTTCGTGTCTTCAATGATGGCCGTCTTGTTTACCGGCGAGTGCAGATTCGGGGCTTCTCCGACCAAATCCGCCAGAAAGTAGTTCTCCAGAGCCTCACACCAGTCCTCACTTCGCGCAAATGCCGGGTGTTCACGCCAGAATGCAAGGTAGGCGTCAGAACTGTCAAAACGCCTGTCCAGGCGTTGCATGGCCGGACCAATGATCGCGTCAATGAGCTGCTCCGGCGTGACATCGGGGACCTCATCAAACAAAGGTAAACCACCATCCACCAGCAGGTAGCGCGGTATCCGCTCGGGCATAGCGGCCTGCGTGACAACCGTGACAAATGCCCCCATCGAGTGTCCGATCATCATCTCAACGGCCTCGATTTCCAAAGCATCCAGCAGGGCCGCCATATCCCGGGCATGCTCTGCCATCCCCCAGGGACCCGTGATATTGGCACTCGCGCCGCGCCCGCGGTGATCGGGTGCAATCAGTTGATAGCCTTCACCCAATGCCTCGGCAAAACGCTGAAAGGAAAGATGGTTAGCGGTGATGCCGTGTGAGCACAATATCCGCGGCCCAGAATCTCCCCAGATCCCAGCGCGGAGTGTGCCGCCGGCAACAGGTATATCGATGGTGCGGTAGGCAGGCATGGTTTACCCCTCTGGTTCTTCTACTTATGTTTAGCGAGATAAAGATTAACCTAACGATCGTTCGTTGACAAAATAAAAATTACCCATAGAATGTATTTAATGAACAATAACAAGGGCAGCTCTGATTAGTTCGGTGGCAGCTCCGCTGAGCCACAGCCGAATTAATCAGAGCTGCCCTAGACTAACGAACGTTCAGGGAAAACCCATGCCTATCCAGACGCAAAGCGCCACCAATGTCCGCCGCCTGGCCAGCGCCACCACGGCCTTGCCTGCCGATGTCACGCCGCAAGGCCCGAAGGGAGGCATCCTGAATGTCGCCCTGCGTCTGTTTGCCGAAAAGGGCTATGCCGGCGCTTCCATTCGGGATATCGCGCAAGCATGTAATCTGAAACCGGCATCCATTTACGCCCACTACGCCTCCAAGGAAAAGCTGCTCGCCCAGTTGATCAACCTCGGTCACGAAGAGCACTTCAAGATGGTCAACGAAGCCGTTGTCGATTCTGAGCCCGGCCCCTTCAGCCAGCTCAAAGCTTATGTTTCCGGCCACGTGCGTTTTCACGCCGAATTTCCCATGCTCGCCACCCTGGTCAATCACGAGTTGCATGCCCTGTCGCCAGAAGAGGTGACCACCGCCCTGAAATTGCGCGAACAAGCAACGAATCTGCTCATGCACATTCTCAAGCGCGGCCAGGAGCAAGGCGATTTCGCTACCGACTACGACCACTGGCTGGCCGGTGCCGCCATCGGTGCGATGGGTATGCGAGTCGCCAACTGGTATTCGGAACAGCATGAAAAAAGTATCGACGAAATCGTCGACCACTACCAACGCTTCGCCTGCCGACTGGTGGGGAATGGCGAGCAGATCTCATAGCACTATTTTTATCTACAGTTAACCGAAAATAGCTATAACACCAGGAGACGTCGGGCATGAACTATCGCCACCGCAAATCCAAGCTCTGGCTGGCCATCGCTAGTAGCCTCACTCTGGCAACGACCGCAGCAAACGCACAGGAAGCTGGCGCTAAAAAAGCGCGGGTTATCGAAGAAATTATTGTGTCGGCACAAAAACGCGACGAAGCGGTCCAGGATGTTCCGATCTCCATGTCGGTGATGACTGCTGAATTTATGGTAGAACAGGGGGTCACGGATTTGCGTGAAGCCTTGCTCTACGTGCCCAACGTCGCCGTTGAACAAGCGGGATTCTTCGCCGCGCCCCGAGCGCGAGGATTTACGTTCAATAACAACAACAAAGCCTTCGAGCCACCCCTGGGCCTGGCGATCGACGGGGTTCCGTATACCCGAATCCCCTATTTTCTGGCGGCAACCTTTGACCTGAAACGAATCGAAGTGCTGCGCGGGCCGCAGGGCACCACCTTTGGTAAAAACACCACGGCGGGGCTGATCCACATGTTGACCGCCGACCCTAGCGATGAGTACACCGGCAACTTTAGTGCTCAGCGTGGTGAATTTGAGCGCGAGCGCTACGAAGCCAGTTTTGGCGGGCCTCTCATTGAAGATGTCGTCAACTTTCGGGTAGCGGCATTTACCGACGAACGTGACGGCTTTGTCGAAAACACCACAGACGATGTCAACCCAAAAGCGCAGGAGAACTTTCGCGGCCACGACCGCGACGGCTATCGCATTAAACTGCAATTCCCCGATCTGGCAGGGGCCGACGTCAAACTCACCTGGGAAGATGTCGACCTGGCCGATCTCGGCACCGGTTTTGAAATCATCAGAGCATCGGAGGAGGTCAAGGAGTTTTTGCGCGCCTACGACCCCAATACGGATTTCGAACGCGGCAACTATACCGCGTCTCTGGATGAGCAGGATGGTCGCGAAGTCAACATCAAAACGTTCAACCTTCAGGTCGGTTATGACATCAAGGACTGGGGGCTGGTATTTGTTGGCGGTCATTCCGTACTGGAACAAACCCTGAGCCTGGACACCGACTTCACGCCCGCTCCGGCGACACTGGGGCTGGGTGGCGACAAGTCGCCCACCACCACCGGAGAATTCCGGGTAATTTCGCCCGCACTGGAAGGGTTGTTTGGTCTGGAAAGCCTGTTCGGGCTCGACCTTGGCAGCAGTGATTTCGTGGCCGGCGTTTTCTATCAGGATCGGCGCATCAACGACAGTTATTTCCGCTTTATTTTCGACCTGCCCTCCTATCTCGGTTTGATCGCTGCCGCAGGCTCGGACGATTCGGCCCTAGCTTATGCTCTACTGCCCAATCTCGGCGAAGATCAACTGGTCGAGGATTTCACTCAAACGTTTGAACAGCAGGCCGAATCCAAAGCCGCATTTGCAGAATTCAAATGGCATTTCCTGCCTGAATGGACGCTGCAGGTTGGCATGCGCAATGGCACCGAGAAAAAGACCGGTGAATGGAAGCAGTTTTACAACCAGCCGCAACCGGCACTGGTACTGCCCCAAGCCGGCATCCAGGAGTTTGAAGCAAAACGCGAGCAGGAAGATACGCAATTCCAGCACAAGGTTTCCATCAACTGGCAGCCCACTGAGAACGTCAGCTTATTCCTACACCGTGCCGAGGGGGTTAAGGGCGGCGGCTTCAACGCTTTCGCATTTCGCGGCGTTGAAGACGAGCTGGTATTCTTCCCAGAGTTCACCACCGAATGGAGTTTCAACGCCAAAACCAGCTGGCTGGACAACACCTTAAACGCCAATCTCTCGGTATTTAGAATGGAAGTAGACGATTTCCAGGTGCTGAGCCGCGCACCCGAGCGCACCACTATCGGCATCGGTGTGACCCTGGTTAAAAATGCTGCAGAGGCGGTGTCACAGGGGGTCGAGGGCGACATCCAGTGGCTGGTCAACGATTGGCTCACCGTGATTGGCACCATCGGCTACAACGAGACCGAGTATCTGAAGTTTGAAGACAACGAGTGTCCTCCCGACCGGACCGACGATCCCAATTGTGGCGATGCATCAGGCAAGCCCTTCCCATTTGCACCGGAATGGAATAATACCCTGACCGGCTTGGTACGCCTGCCCGTGTTCAACACCGGGCTGGAATTCACCGCCAGCGCCACCATCGAGCAATTCTCCGATCAACTGCTGGACGTCGATCTGGACGAGCGCAAACGCCAGGAAGGCTTCGAGCGCTACAAGGCCAGCCTCGGTATTGGGCACCCCGCGCAAGGATGGAGCTTCAAGGTCATTGGTGAAAACCTGACCGATGAAACCAGCGGTATCCGCCAGGGCGACCTGTTCTCAGGGGTGTTCGTTGAGATAACCGAACAACCGCGCACACTCTACGCCCAGTTTGACTGGCGCTTTTGAGGCCTGAAGTATGTTGCCGCGCCTGCTGTTGCTACTCGCCGTCGGTGTATCACTGACGGCTTGCAATGACTCATCCAGCTCATCTTCGGGTGCCACGACAAGCAGCCGGACTGCGTCGTACACCCAGTATCGATTTGAACAGGAAGGATTACCGGCGCGTGATTATTACGTCTACCTTCCATCCTCACTGCAGGACAATGCGCCCATGGTCGTGTATCTGCACGGCTGCAATCAGGATGCCACACAGGCTGCCATCGGAACGCGCTGGAATGAAACCGCAGAACGGTTAGGCTTCGTTGTGCTCTACCCCGAGCAGAAGAATCCAAACAACGAAGAAGACCCCGCGGATCAGACCAGCGGCCACATCGGCGATGGCAATGGGATTAATTGCTGGAACTGGTTCCGGCCTGAACAATGGAATCGCGACGAAGGCGAGCCGGGCACGATTGCCGCCATCACCCGTGAGGTGCTGGCGCGGGCCGATATCAGCATCGACAGCAACCGTGTTTATCTTGCGGGTATGTCAGCTGGCGGCATCATGGCGAGCACCATGGGGGCAACCTATCCAGACCTGTACGCTGCCATTGCCGTTGTTGCCGGCTGCGGTTATCCCGCCTGTACCGACCCCAGCGGCAGTGCTGCCTTCCAGGCTATGGGCGACAACGCCCGGCGCTTGCCGGTGATACTTTTCCACGGCACCGCCGACGAAATCGCGCCGATCGCAATGGGTGAGGACGCCCTGCGACAGTGGCTGGGCAGCAATGACTGGATAGATAATGGCCAACCGGATCAATCGGTGCCTCCCACCCCGGCACAAACCATTAACATCGGCTTCGACGAATCCCTGTTTGGTAATCTTGGCGAGGAGGGCGACACCTGTGTGCGCAATCAGAATTCACCTTGCGTAGGTGGCGTGTTTGCGTTTGACAGCTACCCCACCACCATCGAGCGCTATGTTGATGCCAAAGGCTGCCCTCTGATTGATTTCTGGATCATTCACGGCTTGACGCACAACTACCCCGGGGGCAATCCCGAGGGCAACTTCGTCGACCCGATAGGCCCCAACATCACGCTGGCCAGCTACAACTTCTTTCTCGCCAATCCCAAGAACAGTGTTTTTGAGCGCGGCGCGCTCGACTGCCAGAGCCTGACACAATAACACCGACTTTTAACGAGGCCCTCATGCTGCCATCCACCATGATGAACACACCGCTTACGCTGAACAGCATCGCCGAGCGTTGCGGCTCATTATTTGCCGACGTGGAAATCATCTCCAACACACCGGATAAGACGCTGCACCGCACCAACTACGGCGAGGTTTACCAGCGCTCCCAACAACTTGCCAGCGCCTTGCAAAAGGCAGGCATCAAACCCGGTGATCGAGTCGCCACCCTGATGTGGAACCACTACGCTCATCTGGAATGCTACTTCGCCATCCCCGCTATCGGCGCGGTATTGCACACCCTCAATCTGCGACTGCACGGCGACGATATCGCCTATATCGCCAATCACGCAGAAGACCGGATTCTTATTGTTGACGATATCCTGCTGCCGCTGTTTCGCGAGTTTGAATCTCAGGTCAACTTCGAACGCATCGTCGTGCTGAATTACGGCGGCGAAAAACACACCTTTGAAGATTACGAAGATTTTCTCTCTAGCGGCGACGTTCATCCTGCCCCACTAGACATTGACGAAAACTGGGCCTGCGGTATGTGTTACACCTCGGGCACCACCGGCCGGCCCAAGGGCGTACTGTACGGACACCGCTCGTCCGTCCTGCACGCAATGGGTTTTGCATTACCCGATGCGGGCAACCTGTCGTTTCGCGACACCATCTGCCCCGTTGTCCCCATGTTTCACGCCAAAGCGTGGGGCCTACCCTATGCCGGCGCCATGGTCGGTGCCCGGCAGGTACTGCCCGGCCCCCACCTCGACGCAGAGAGCCTGCTCGACCTGTACAGCCAGACCGGCGTGAACTTTACTGCCGGTGTTCCCACCATCTGGATGCGGATGTACGAAGCGCTGACACGTGAGCCCAATCGCTGGAACATCAACAAGAACCTGCGCCTGTTTGTCGGCGGCTCCGCCACCCCCTCGTCACTGATTGAAAACTTCCGCAGTCTGGGAATGACACTGCAAACCGTCTGGGGCATGACCGAAACGTCTCCCATCGCCACCGTATCCAGCATACGCCCAGAGATTGATGCGCTTGAGGAAGACGAACAAAAACGCTACCGCGCCCGCGCCGGCTTCCCGCTACCCCTCGTGGAATTGCGTGTACAGACTGAGGACGGTGAACTGGCACCTCACGACGGGAAAAGTGTTGGCGAGCTGCAGGCACGCGGACCGTGGATTACCGCCAGCTACTACAACCGCCCAGACGCCGCTGACAGTTTCACCGCTGGCGGCTGGTTCTGCACTGGCGATGTGGCTGCGATTACCCCACTGGGCTACATCCAGATTTCCGACCGCACCAAAGACCTGATCAAATCCGGCGGCGAGTGGATTAGCTCCGTGGATCTGGAAAACGAATTAATGGCTCACCCGGCAGTGGCCGAGGCCTGTGTTATCGCGGTCGCCCATCCCAAGTGGATGGAGCGCCCTCTGGCAGCCGTGGTGAAGAAACCCGA
>JBFKXO010000093.1:0-7959 GCA_041638115.1 Litorivivens sp.
CACTATGCGCTCGTATTGTCAAATTACAGAATAGTCAGTAGAGTCTCAGCATGAGAGTTGAGGAGAGCCTCGTGCCGGAAGTAAGCAACCAGCGCACACTACGCCGTGAACGCACACGTCAGAAAATTCTGGACTCAGCCGTGCGTATATTTGCAGAGCTCGGCTTTGATGCAGCCTCTATGGGCAGCATCGCGAACCACGCCGGGTTGAAAAAGGCCTTGGTCCAATATCACTTCGAAACAAAGCTCAAGCTTTGGCAAGAAGCCATGAATCATCTCTGGGCGCAATTGCACCAGCTTGAGGCCCAACTCCCGCACTTGGATGATCAGCGCTCACTGCCCGAGGAACGCGACCTGTTAAGGGATGTGTTTAAAGCCATTATCCGCTTCGCAAAAAGCCACCCCGATTGGGTTGGCATCATGTTCCGCGAAGCCTCTACGCCGGGCCCGCGGCTAGACTGGCTAGTCGATAATCACCTTCGCAAAGACATTGAAGACGGCACCCGCTTTGTCGAGCTGGCACAAGCACATGGCCTGTTGCCTGCCGGCCCCCCGCTACATCTCCTGCATATTATTTCCGGCGCGCTGACCTATGTGCTGCTGGTAGCCCCGCTCACCAAGCGGGCCACCGGTGTGCGCATGACCAGTGACGAATCACTGGACACCACCGTCGATCTGTTGCTGGAAATGTTGCGACCGCGACAGTAAGCAGCGCCCTCAAGCCAGCAGAAAATTAACGACCAAAGTATTAAAGGCTTCTGGTTTTTCCGCGTGAAGCCAGTGCCCGGTGCCGGGAATGACCTCCAGTTCAGCTTGGGGAAAGAGGCGAAAAATATCATTGCGGTGCTTATCCTGGATATAAGCCGACAGCTCGCCTTTGACGAATAAGGTCTTTCCGGAAAACGCCGGCCCTTCTGGCGCCAGTCGCAAATCGTCGTAACACTGGTTAATGGCCTCAAGATTAAGCTTCCAGCGCCACCCCCCATCATCCGTTCGAGCAAGATTTTTTAGTAAAAATTGCCGAACTCCCAACTCGTTTTCTACCTTTGCCAACACCGCATCTGCCTCGCCACGACTTTTCAGCGCGCGCAAATCGATGGCGCGTAACGCCGCCAGCGTTTCGTTGTGGTGCGGTTTGTAGGCCACCGGCGCAATGTCAGCGACCACCAGCGCCGTCACCCGCCCCGGGTGGCTCAACGCAAACTGCATTGCAACTTTTCCACCCAGCGAATGACCTACCAAAGCCACTTTTTCCAGGTTTTCTGCGTCTGCCAGCCGACGAACGTCGTCTGCCATCTCACTCAATGACATCGTATCGAAATGGAAGGATTCACCATGGTTGCGCAGATCAATACGGTAGACCCGATAGTGATCTTCCAGGGCACTCCCCAGCCGGGTCAGGTTGCTGGCCGAGCCAAAGAGCCCGTGCAGAAGAAATACGGCGCGCTCTCCATGACCGGAGACCTTGAAGTTCAATTGCATAATTACCTCGTGACACCTTCGCTTCTCACAACGCAAAGCGATTGGTAGAATCGCCCCAGTCATTACCAACCGGGAGTTCACTGTGCGATTTATCTGGCTGGCGCTCTGTGCGCTTCTCGCTGCCTGTTCAACGGTTTCTTACAATCCAACCGTTTACCCCTACCACATCGATGAAGCGGCCCTGAAAGAGACATCACCGAAAACGCTGTTACTGGCCAGCGTGAATGTCAGCGGGGAACCAACCCTGTCAATGTTACGGAAAGCCGTTCCAAAAATCGACGAAGAAGTCCTGAAGCAACTCAAATCTGAAGGCTACAAGATTGCGCCGACCCATCTGTTCGACAACGCGTGGAATCAGGCCTTGTACACTTACGGAGATTTCTATGACCCCACCTCCGGCAAAGTGGATCGCCGCAACTGGCAGGCCGTTATGGCCAATACATTATCCACACTGAAAGTGGTCGGCGGCGTCGATGCCGTGGTGTTCACCGACCTCATTGCCCACGAGGTTCAACACAGTTCGGGCATGAATCACTATGCTCGCTGGTATGGCGTTACGCGCAAACCGGCTACTCAGGGCGCAGGCTCCGGCGTACCGGTAGATTTTAACTGGTCACAACCAGTGAAAGCTGCCAGCCTGATCGTGACCATTTACGACCTGAACGGTCGCCCGCTGTTCGCCAGCCGCGGCGGCATTGACACGCTATCAGCGATCGATATGCGCAAGCCTCACCTGGGTTTTGTAAGACGCGACAAAGTACTCAAAAACAACAGCTTCATTGAGGAAGGCGTTGCACTGGCGCTGCATCCACTGATCGAGATGAGCCGCTACCCTGGCAAGAAAAAGGGTGACGCTGGCGAAGACGACGAAACGGCCGACGAAGGCCACGAGCCACCCGCCGATGCAGACAGCGCTGAAGAAAACGCAGATGAGGACAGCGCTGACGACGAGGAAGGAGACGCAGACGAAGATGAAGATGAAGAATCTGAGGTCGAAGAAGACGTGCCTTCCGACGATGAAGAAACCGAGGAACCACAGGGCAACTAACGCTGCCCTGTCCTGCTAGAAAAAATACATACTGCCCAGTAAAAGCGCGTAGCTACGCTCTATACACCAAAAGACTGCCATCGCGCCCATCACGTAGATGGCGGTCGTTCTGGCCAGCGGCGCAAGCGAATCAGACAACGTGCGCAGCATGCGAAATACCAGGGCCAAAGTGGCAACGAACAGTAGCTGACCTGCCTCAATACCCACATTGAAAGCCACCAACCCTGCCAGTACATCGCCCTGCGGCAACCCCAGTTCTTCCAGCACGCTGGCGAAACCCAGCCCGTGCACGAGGCCAAAAATAGCGATCAGCGGCCAGCGCAGGCGCCCGCTGTGGCGTGCCATTTTACGATAGCTCAGTTCCACTGCCAGATACAAAATGGTTGCGGCTATCGCCAGCTCTACCCAAACCGCAACTTCAGGTATCACACCCAGGCTGACTAACACCAGCGTAATGCTGTGGCCCACAGTAAAGGCTGTGACGGTGATAAACAGTTGCCTCCAGCCTGCAGACAGCAACAGCAATCCCGTGACAAACAGCAGATGATCAAGGCCGATCAGAATATGTTCGATACCCAGCACAAAATACTGCCAAACCACCGCCAAGGTCGACGGTACACTTGGAATCTCGAAGGATTGCCCATCGCGCCGAAGCAACTGACTGTACTGGCGCCCATCGGCCAGAGATACTTTTAGCAGTGCGGCGGTTCGACTCGCGGTAAGACCTTTGGCCTTCAGGATTTTACCTTCTAAGCCCCCGTCACAGGTCATGGACCAGCGCCACTCGACGGAGGTTCCAACCGCCTGTTGGGTTCCCTCCCGCAGCAGACAGCTGTCGGGAAAAACCGGTTCCGGACTCACTTGGCCGCTCAACGCCGGCGTGCGCCAGAGCACCGTAAAGCTGGCGGTATCCGTGCCTTCAATTTCCCACAGCGAGGGCGCAAGTTTGTGGGACCAGGCAGGACTGGCCAACAACACGAGCAGCATCACATACACCCACCTCATGCTGCTTCCTCACTGTCGACGACCACGTAACGCTCTCTAAGTTGATCAATAAACGCCTGCAATGCTTTTCTCTCCTGCTGGTCGCGCCAGAGTTGCTCCACCTTGCCCAACACCTCCGACAACGCGCGCTGGTCAGCGGGAACCAACTCCGTGATCCGCACTAAATGAAAGCCATATGCCGATGGCAGAGGCCCGCTCCAGCTTCCCACGGCCGGCGTTTGCGCAGCCAGGGCATCACTGAATTGCGCGCCAAACATAAAGGTCATGTCGCGCAACGATTTGTCCCGAAATTGCCGCCCATGAAGGAAGGGGTCCCCCAGGTCTCGCTCAACCTTGCCCGCCTGCAAAACCGACAGCGCCTGCTGAGCACGCGCTTCAGCATCTCCTTCGCGATCAGCACTAAAAAATAGGTGTTCGAAGCTATAGCGCGCCGGCACCAACCAGCGTCCTTGCTCCCGTTCGTAGATCGCGACCAAATCGGCCTGACTTGGCGCCAACTCTCGCTGCCCACGCCCGACGCGTTCCATCCGTTGAATCATCCGGCGCCGGATAACCTCGTCAGACTCATGAACTCCCAGCGCCAGCGCGGTGCGGATCTTTTCCTCGTCGGTACCGCCAATGCCCAGAAATTCGGCGTCACGCAGAAGCCGTTGTAACACCACCGCATCGTCGCGATGAAAGTTTCGGCGCAGCGCCTCGGCGTACAGTATGCGACTATCCATCTCCTGTCGCTCCAGCGCAGCAACCTGGGCTGGTGTCGGCATGCGTCCGGTCTGGCGTACAAAATCATCTCGCAATTGCAAGCGTGTCTCATTGTCGAGATCATCAATAAATATGGGCGCAGTTGCCTCGCGATAGAGCTGTAAGGCAAACAATGCGATACCCAGCACAAGAAAGTGCAAAAAGGGTTGGCGTAAAAGACGCATGTATCAGGGTTCCTGCAAAGATTTTTCGTCTGCGTTGGCGGGCGAATACCAGATTGGCGAGGTCCAGGCCCGCTCTTGCACCACGGGGGTGTGGGAATCACTGCAACAGGCTTCAAGCCCCTTGGGCACGGTACCGGGGTTGGCGCAGTTTACACCGTTGGCCACGCAGATACGCTGGCTCCAGCGGCAGCTTGGGTTCTCTACCACACGGGCATAGTAATAGGCCTGGTGTTCGGCATCGAAATGGGGGTCGGTCCAAACCCGGCACAAGTGCTTGAAGCCCTGACCGGACTGTTTACAGTTCAACGGATTCACTGTGGCGTCATTGTTGGCGTCTCCCGCCACCTCGTAAATGCGCTGGTGTTTTTCGCCCTCGGCATCCACCCAGCCTTTGATAATCTGGATACGCTGCAATGCCGTGCCTGGCGCGTCCATGGTACCCGGGTCCATCAAAGCTGACACCAGAAAGCGCGGGTCTTTGGCGCCCGTTCTGGCAGGCAATTCCGCACCCATCGGCACCCCGTCACGGTACGACTGTTCGACGAAATTGGGCGCTTCACACAGCTCTCGCGCCAAATCCCAGCCGCCAAAAAACCGTACCGACATCCTCGGCCCACTGGTGCCATAGGTTTCGCGTCGCTTCATGGCAGAAAAAATGGCATCGCGGCTATTCTCTTCTGCCCAAACCACGGCCAACCCACCGGGATTAAACTCTAAATCGTCCGGCAAGCCCTTGGCCCCTTGAGTCGCTGGCTCCCCTGCTCCCCCATGGCCCGGAAAATCCCTTTCAGACACCGCACCGGGCGCTCCCAAGTGGGTGTCTGTACTGGCGACAAACCCCATCTGGTAGGGATTAAACCCAAGCTGCTGCTTGAGTTTCATTCCGTCATTGAGCACGTCGCGCAAGAATCCGTCATCAGCCTGTGGTGCCGAGCGGGTCAGACTCATAAATTTGCCGGAAAATTTGTCGTAGGGCAGCTGTTCGAAGGCACACAATTCATCCTCCATCTGTCCCGGGCCAAAAAAGCACTCAGAGCTGCCCTTGTGTTGCATGATTTCAACCAACCGCTCCAGACGGCTCCGTTTGGCCTGATCTTCCGGGGTGAGTGTGACGCCATCGGCGTCTACCGGCGAGAACATGTAGCCGTCACTGAGATTGGAATTGTGGGGGATAACCAGCGCATCACAGCCGGTGCCGGAATCCAGACACGTGGATTCCAGATTGTCCCACAGGCCACGCGCTGTGGGATTATCGACAAAGCTATAAGGAAGCTCGGGCACCTGGTCATTGCGGAAGATGACATTGCGGTGCAAATTGGCCAGGTTTTTCGACGCTCCTGTCCACTCATAGCCAATAAAGCTCGTGAAATCGCAGTTATCCGTTCGATCGTAACTCTGTTCCGCGGCCTCTCGCATTTCCTGCCACGGCGCACTGGCGGCCGCCAGGCATCGGCCACCGCCATCACCACACAAGCCCAGACGACCGCCTGCGGATGAGCGAGTATTGAACAGGAAGAAGGCGGCCCTGGGCCAACGTCGGTACACCCGGCATTGCCAGGCGTCGTAGCCTTCCACAGCCGGGTTATTACACATGGATACCTCGCCGATCAATTCCGCATGGTCGGTAACCACCGCAAAATCCAGTGGCCGGGCGAGTTTCAAACTGCGCAGTGCTTTGCCTTCTTCATTCCAGGGCTGAATACCGATGCGCTCGCCCCGGGCAAAACGATAGGCTTGCTGGGGCGTGGTGCGCGTGTCCTGGGTGCTGGCATCTAGCGAATAACGGGTGTGGACATGGGTATCGCCGTACAGGGGAATTTTGAGTGGATTGTAGTGCCGACAGGGCGAGCGGGTTTCTGTTCGTTCAAATTCGCCCATCGCCGACAGAGGAAGCAACAAAACCGCCAGGAAGAGCCAGGTTGCCTGAGCTTGGGATACGCTCGCCATCGATACACCCTTGTTTGAAAACATCTGTTTTAAATTGATCTGCATGATAGGGATTTTCGGTATTATTGTCATCCCGCAGCAACGTCCACCGATAAATTTTCGCCTTCAGCTTCTGTTCAGTTAAGTCCTGCCAAACTGAACCCAATTCTGGCAATCGCATATCGGAGAACGCTATGAAAAAACTGATCGCCCTGTGTGGCCTCACCACCCTGGGACTGGCTTCCGGAAATGCGCTGGCCCATGACACCCATACGCGCTACGTCTGCCACGAAAGCGGCTATCACTATCACGATAACCACCGTTATCACGGACACCATAGCTACCACCACCATGACCATCGTCACGATAGCCATCGCAGCCATGTGACTTACACCTATCACAGCCGACCGAGCTACTCCTACAGCTATCACTACTATGAGCGACCGCACAAATACCGTCGCTACAATCATTATGAGCGCCGCAGCTCCACGCGAGTGCGGATGAATCACGGTGGCAGCGGTAGCCTGAACGTACGCTTCTGATGATACAACCGGGCCCGCTGCCCGAGCCCGGGAAACCTCTCCCTGACTCTGACTTTAGTGAGTCATTATTTGCCCCGCCTGCCAGTGCGGGGCTTTTTTATCACAAATCTTCGCCTGTCAGCTCGCTGGCAAGGCCGCCCGAACACGCTCCAGATGCGCCAACAGCGCACTACAGGACTCTGGAACGCTTTCTTTCACCCATGAGGCGAATTCACAGCTCACCAGCAGGTCAATATCAGCCTGTGTGAGTCCGTTTCCGACGAGATAATCCCGTTTTTCACAAGCACCATTCATCTGTTTGCAAAATGCAGCGAAGCGAGCGCGTCCGCGAGTGACTAGCTCGGGAATCTGGGCCACTTTTTCCGTTCCCGGTAAGGCGCGATCTTTAAACATATCCCCCTGATTGCGCAGCATGTCGGCAACCGCCATAAAGCCACTCAAGTACAATCGGTGCATCCAACCCAACACCTGCGCCCGCTGCAAATCGTCACGCCCCATCAGCGGTTTTTCAGGATGCAAGCTCTCCAAATAAGTGCAAATTGCCACCACATCGACCAGGCACTCACCGCTATCCAACTGCAGCGCCGGTACCGAGCAATCCGGGTTGATCGCCTTGTAACTGTCAGTGAACTGCTCAAGCTTACCCAAATCGATCTGCTGCGTGTCCATAGACAGCCCCTTGTACTGCATGAACAATGCGACCCGGCGTGGGTTCGGGGCAATATCAAAAGTATAAAGTTTCATAGGGCTCCTGTTGTTTTCGTCGTAACGTGCCTGAGGGTTCATCCTGCCAGCGAGCAAGAGCAACTATAGTGCCCCAACCCAAGCCGGTTTGCACACTACCTCAAGGCATCCCTGCATGAGCTGGTCATTGCTCAGCGAGGCCTTAAGGTTGCGTTCAGGGAAAGCGCGCTAACCTTTAGCCTGAATTAGAACGCTGAGGGTCCGTTCATGGGTAATGTCTCTGGCGCCAATCGCGGCTGCCTGATAAGCACCATGCTTTGTTCGGCCTGGCCGACCCTGGCCGACCA
>JBFKXO010000094.1:0-7764 GCA_041638115.1 Litorivivens sp.
AATAACCCCACAAAAACCTCCAAAAACCTTTCAACTCGCTGACGCAAGTTGTTGAAAGATAAACTTTCAAGGATAATCATCGCCTGACCGAAAATTTCCTGCGGTAAGGTGTTGCTATGGCGCAAAGTGGCGAGAAAACGCTTCCCCAGAGCCATCTGGAAGAGCTCAATGCAGCACTGAGCAGCGGCGAATTTCTGCCTATCCGGCGCATGCTGAACAGCCTCCCGCCGGCCGATGCAGCCCACCTGATTGAATCCACGCCCCCGAAAATTCGCGCCGTATTGTGGCAGCTGGTGGATCTGGATAACGAAGGCGACATCATCCCCTACCTCAGTGAAGAGGTGCAGTCGCAATTCCTGAAGGACATGGATGCCGAGGAAGTGGCAGCCATCACCGAACGGCTGGAAGCCGACGATCTGGTCGATATTCTGCAGCAACTGCCAGACCGGGTGATTCAGGAAGTTTTATCCTCGATGGACCATCAGGACCGTCAGCGGGTCGAGCACATCCTGGCCTACGACGAAGATACCGCCGGCGGCCTGATGAACACGGACACCATCACGGTGCGCCCGAACATCACTCTCGACGTGGCCCTGCGCTATCTGCGTCGCCACGAAAACCTGCCGGAAATGACCGACCACCTGATCGTGGTCAGCCGCTCTGACGAGTACATCGGCGTGCTGCCGCTGCGCCGGATTCTGGTATCAGACCCCAGCGTCACCATCCGTGAAGTGATGAGCACGGATCTGGAAGCCATCCCCGCCTCCATGCCCGACACGGAAGTGGCGAAGCTGTTTGAACGCCACGACTGGGTATCCGCCCCGGTGGTTGACGACGAAGGCCGGCTGGTGGGCCGGATCACCATCGACGATGTGGTCGACGTAATTCGCGAGAGCGCCGATCACTCACTGCTGAGCATGGCCGGTCTGGACGAGGATGAAGACACCTTTGCACCGGTTAGCAAAGCGGCACCGCGCCGTGCGATGTGGCTCGGTATCAACCTGATTACCGCCTTTGTCGCCTCCGCGGTCATCAATATTTTTGAAGGCACCATCGACAAGGTTGTCGCACTGGCCGTGCTGATGCCGATTGTCGCCAGTATGGGTGGGGTAGCCGGCACTCAAACGCTGACGGTGGTTATCCGCGGCATGGCATTGGGCCAAATCAGCAAGAACAACAGCCGCTGGCTGGTGACCCGGGAGCTGATGGTCGGGGCGATCAATGGAATTATCTGGGCCTTAGTCGTCGCCGTCGCCGCCACGCTCTGGTTTGATGATCGGCAGATCGGTATTATCATCGCCGCGGCCATGGTCATTAACCTGATCACGGCGGCCCTAGCCGGCGCGCTGCTGCCGATGATTATGGACAAGCTGAAAATCGACCCCGCATTGGCCGGTGGCGTTGCGCTGACCACGGTGACTGATGTGATTGGCTTTATGTCATTTCTCGGTCTCGCCACCTACTTTTACGCCTAAGAGATCTCATGACAGACGACTTTCACGAGCAGCAGGAGCGCGACGAGCGCCCAAGCAAGTCCGAGAAGAAACGCCAGAGTGCTGCCCTGCAAGCGCTCGGTGAAGAAGTGGCCAGCCTGCCCAAAGGCGAACTGTCACAGATGCCGGTGCCGGACGAACTCAAAGAGGCCATCGCCACCGCCCGCCGCATCAAGAGTCGCGAAGCCCTGCGCCGCCAGCACCAGTACATTGGCAAGCTGATGCGCAAACTCGACACCAGCGATCTGGAACAGGCGATGGAAGAGCGGCGCGAACAAAATCGACAACTGGACCGCAGCTTCCACGAGCTGGAAGCCTGGCGGGATCGCTTGATCGCCGAAGGCATGCCGGCCATCGACGCTTTTAAGGCCGAGATACCCGCGGCCGACCGACAGAAATTGCGCCAACTGGCGACCCGCGCCAAACAGGAGAGTGAACGCGGCCAACCGCCGGCCAGCGCCCGCGCCCTGTTTCGCTATCTACGGGAACTCAAGGAAGACGACTTGCGCAATAGCTGGTGACGCTGGATCGCGACCGCGCGTGAGCCTGAGTCTCATGAGCCTGAGCCCATGAACCAGTCGCGTGGACCCGGGATTAGCCGCGATCTGGCGGAGCCACAGAAAAGCGTGCATTCGCCATCACCGGCATGGCAGCGCGCCAGGCATTTTGCCGGTCGCGATCCCAATCCGCACACACGACGCTCTCACCAAATCCAGCCTCTGCCAGCACCTCGCCCCAGGCATCGACCAGCGCGGATCCACCCGAGGTCAGGCGCTCCGATGAATGTATCCCCCCCTGATTGGCGCCGACCACAAAGCACTGGGTTTCAACGGCGCGCGCTCGCAACAGCAGTAACCAATGTGCCAATCCGGTGGTGCGCGTAAATGCCGACGGTATCGCCAGAATTTCGGCTCCCTGTTCGCGCATCCATTGAAATTGCGCCGGAAACCGCAGGTCGTAACACACGGCGACACCCACCTTGCCAAGGGCGGTATCGACCACACAGGGCTCAGCGCCTGGACAATAGTCGGCCGATTCACGATAGCGGCCTTTGGCATCGGCAACGGCTGCATCAAACAGATGGATTTTGCGATAAGTCGCTAACAGTTTGCCGGTAGCATCGTAAATGTGGCTGCTCGCCCAGACACGCCCGTCATCACTGGCAACCGGCAACGTTCCTCCTACCAACACGCAATGGTTGCGGCGCGCCTGCTCCGCAAGCCAAGCCTGCAAAGCATCCGCTTGCGCAGCAACCGTTTGCAACTGGGCCGAGTCGCCAAACACGACAAAGCTCTCCGGCAATACAATTAACTGCGCCCCTTCTGCGCTGGCCCGAGCGATCAATTGCTCGGCGCGCTGCAAGTTGTGCTCCAGCCGGCTGCCCGACACCATCTGGATCGCAGCCGCTCTCATTTGCGCCCGCCGCCGCGCATCACTTTGGGCGGTGCCTCCTCTTCCGGCAATTCGATAGACAGCGACTCACCGAACAAACGCTTAAACTCAAGCTCGGGCTGCTGCCAGGGACCTTTGACCGAATAAACCAGGGTTGAGGCCTTATCGACCTGGGTTTCAAACAATTTGCTGGCGATATATACCCCGGCAGCTACCGGCAAACCACTAACAAACGCAGCAACCCAGGGCAGATTACTGCCCAGAGGCAGCGTAGCCAGCAGTTCCATATCGGTCTGGTCGGTGTTGAAGTCCAGTAGACCGCTGATTCTGAATACCGAGGACGGCCCATCGATCTCCAAGGCTTTGGGCGTGCGCATCAGACCATCTTCGAAGCGCATGGTGCCGCGGATGGTATCGTAGTGAATCCCCTTCTCGAAAACGTCCTTGAAGTTAAATTGAAGGCGGCGGATCACATTGGCAAAGTTGAGCAACCCAACCATTCTGAGGGTACCCGAGGCCGCATCAGAGCCGCGCAAAAAGCGGCCATTGTCGAACTCCATGACTATCGTTCCCGACAGACGATCAGCCGCTACCTGATCCGGTGCGCCAGGCCAACTGAGCGCCAGATCCGCCTGACCGCGGCGGCTTTCCATGACCCGCTCAAACTGCCAGTTATTCAATACATCACCGATGCGAGTCACACTGACTTGCCCGGTCAGCGCGGTGCGATCCTGCAACCCCTGACGGGTCCAGGTTAACGACAGTGGACGAACATCACCGCCAAGTATCAGTCCGCGCAAATCACCGCGGATATTATCGAGGGCAAT
This sequence comes from Litorivivens sp., assembly GCA_041638115.1. Lineage (GTDB taxonomy): Bacteria > Pseudomonadota > Gammaproteobacteria > Pseudomonadales > Spongiibacteraceae > Litorivivens. The sequence continues at coordinate 3,713 of JBFKXO010000094.1, forward strand.
CCCTTGTTCGAGCTTGCGCAGACGGAACGAGAGCTGGCCTAGAGGATCGCTGTCCAACGACAGCGACTGCACAGAAAAATCCACTTCGGGAACGGCACTGAGGTCCAGCTCCGCCAACAGCGAGCTATCCAGGCTTTCAGCTTCTCCCGGTGTAGCGTCTGCATTCGACTCAGAAGCCCCGTTGAGGGGCGGCAAATTGAGATGCTGCAAGGCGATCACCAGCGGACCACTCGCGGGGATCTCCAGTGTGCCGAGCAATCGTCGCGACTGCATGGAAATCTGCCAAGGCCCCAGGCCATTCACACCATTATTGGCGTCGAGAATCACGTCCTGCCAGGTGCGCCCAATACCATCGAGCCGGGAAATCGACAAATCTTCAACAACGATCGGAAGCGCACCGGATGGCTCTATCGCTTCGGCCTGACCATCAGCCTGTAGCGTATCGGCGCCGCGCATCTCAAAATAACGATCAAGCACCACTTGCCAGCTCTCCAGCTCAGCGTCAGCCAGTTCTCCTACGATCATAAACTGGTCGCGCGGTGGCGGCGGGATAGACTGACCGCCGACGGAAAAGCTGCCGCCGGAAAGACCGCCAGCCTCATTAAACGCCAACATCAATCGCCCCAGGCCGTCGATTGTTAAATCCAGCGATAACGGCTTTTCGCTTAGGGGAATATCCACTTCCAGCAAGCGGCTTTCATCGACCGGTTTGCCAAGACTACCGGGCAAATCGATGGCAACGCCAAACAAATCGGAAGATGCTTTAAGGTAGGTGCGTTCGGAACCGGCTGAGATGTCAATATTGAACTGGGCAATGCCACTGGCGAAACCAAGCAAGGGTTGCTGTAGCCAGTGCTGGATATCCGTAACGTCAACCGCACCCTTGGCATTAACCAGTACCGGCTTGCCCTGACGCTGGCTGATTGCCACGGCGACGGGCCGCCCAAACAGCTCGGCATCAATGCGCTGCGATGTGATTCCCGCGCGACTTTCAAATAACAGCGGACCGCGAAGATTTGTCAGTTCCAGATTGAGGTTTTGCAATTGCAGGCGCTCAGCCTTGATCCGGGTATCAACTCGCACTTGCGGATCACGCCCGGAAACCAACGGTATATCCAGACTAAGGAGAGCATCGACTCGCCCTACACCGCGCCAATCATCAAAGGTGCCGCCCACCTGTTGCCGCAAAGCCGATTCACGCACAACACGCAGCGCCGAATTTAATGGGCTGGTCGCGTTGGCGCGAACACCCAACGTCATGACGCCGCGACGCTTGCCGATGGATACATCAATATTGGACAGCGCGACGTCCTCGAAAACGCGGGCGCTTTCAGTACGCACCCTCACATTCTTGCCGTCCAGCCAAAGATCGAAATCGGCATGACTGAGTGCCGGCCAGTCGGCATGATAATCCAGCGCCAGCTCTCGCCCCTCAACCGCCAGCTGGATCGTTTTCAGCCCCGACTGTTTGAGCGATCCGTGATAGAGAAATGCTGCGCGTGTGACCTCCCCGCCGCGAATACTTTGGGCAAGCCAGTCGCTCAAGCCCTTATCGAGCATCGCCGGCAAGTATTGATCGCGCAAACCAACATGGCCATTTCTCAATCCAACGAGCAGCGACATCTGGGGATCGTTGTCGACACCCTTGACCACAGGAATCTCCAGCGCTATGCGACCGCCGACCATCGCGCCGCGATCCAACGCTGAGATTTCCCCACTGCGAATCGTCAACAGGTCGTCTTTCAGCGACCAGCGCAATCGAGTTGTCAGGCTCTGGAGCTGCAACGGATTTTCATAAACGGGCGCCAACCCCAACTGAAAATCGGGACTGCGAATGGTGAGTTCACCACCGCTTGCACCCGTATCGATAAAACCGTCGACACCACGCGCAGCCGGGATACCGCGCCAGGATTCAAGCGCCACCCGCGCCAGCTCTCCACGAATGCGCAGCTCACTGGGGGCATCCAATGGAACGTCGACCAGCAGATTTTTGATGCGCCCTTGAGGTTCCAGTTCACTCAACACCTCGACCAGCAAGGCCGGCAAAGCGCCAGAGTCAGTCAGCCGTTTCTGGGTCAATCCGATATCCAGCGAGGGCATACCAATCTGCATCAACTTGCCGGCGTGGCGATCAAACGCCAGCTGGGTGCCGGACCAGTCAACGTATTGCTGCTCCCAGAAAAAATCCAGCGTTGAAAACCAGGTGCGAGCCAAGCCATTACTCATAGCGCCACCAAAGGTCAGGTTGGCGCTGCTAACCACTTGATCACTGGCCCACAACTCGCCCAGGTGAAGTTCAGGCACCTGAATCTGGCCTTGCCAGCTGGCACGACTGCTACCATTCAGTGAAAACCATAGTTCGCCACGCCCTTCGATCTCGGCCAGCGGCTTATAACGACCGAACAATGGCGCAACCGACGCGAAGCTGCTGTTTTCAAGACGCAGGTAGGCGGAGAGACTGAAGTCTGGCGTCCGCGGGTCACCTGTCAGCTCGGCGATGAGGCGCGTTGCCTTTGAGCCTTCAATACCCAAACCTGCCTTGAGACGACGAAAATCGCCGCCGCCCTGTAACCGCAGGCGCTGCCCCCAAAGATTGGCACTCTCACCGTTGGCATAGTGGAGCGTCACCGACACGGCACTGATTTCGGCTTCCCGAACGCCCATCACGGTAGAAACAAAATCAAACTGGGAGGGGGAATCGTTCACCAACGGTTGGCCGGCAAAATGCCAGCCAGTGTCGGTTTGGTAGAAATGCAGTTCCAGCGAACTGGCGTCCAGCTCCAGCAAATCAACAAAGCCACGCCGCACCATACCGGAGATAATGCCGACCTTGCCGTACCCTCCCGACACGGTCGCTGCGGGTAGGCCGTCATGAGACAGCGTCAGCCGATCCAGCTCCAACACTGGCGACAAGCCGCTCCAACGGGTTCGCAGCCCGTCAAAATTCAGTTCTGCGCCGGTCTGGTCATAGACCCACTGTACGAGCTGTGGCGCGTACGCCGGCACGTACTGAATGTAGTAGCGCCCCAGACTCGCGTAGAGCGCCAGCACCACCAGCACGCATCCCGCACTTATCCATGCCGCGCGGTAAAGCCGACGTAACCAGCCTGCTATCAAACGCCCCGCCACTCGCCGCCTCGACAGTTGTTACAGGAGCACCACATCAAACTGTTCCTGCGTATAGATGGCTTCCACCTGAAACTGGATGGCCTTGCCAATAAACTCTTCCAGATCGGCAACGTTGGCAGACTCTTCGTCCAACAGCCGATCGACAACTTCCTGCGACGCCAGCACCATCAACCGATCACTTTCGTAGGCCCGTGCCTCGCGCAAAATTTCACGAAAAATCTCATAACAGACCGTTTCAGGGGATTTTAATGTGCCGCGCCCGGAGCAGTACTTGCAGGTTTCGCATAACACATGCTCCAGGCTTTCGCGGGTACGCTTGCGGGTCATTTCCACCAAGCCAAGCTCGGATACCCCCGTGATACTGGTTTTGGCGTAATCTTTCTCCATCGCCTTTTCCAGCGCACGCAATACCTGCCGGCGGTGTTCAACATCTTTCATATCGATGAAATCGATAATAATGATACCGCCCAGGTTGCGCACCCGGAGCTGCCGCGCCAAGGCCGTGGCAGCTTCAAGATTGGTCTTGAAAATGGTTTCTTCCAGATTCCGATGCCCGACAAAGGCGCCGGTATTGATATCGATCGTGGTCATCGCCTCGGTCTGATCAATAATCAGATAGCCGCCACTTTTCAGTTCAACCTTGGTTTCCAGCGCTCGCTGAATTTCTTCTTCCACGCTGTACAGATCAAAGATCGGTCTTTCGCCAGGATAGTATTCCAGAATCCGCAGGATTTCCGGCACGTAGTCTTTCGCAAAATCGACAACCCGCTGATAGCTTTCGCGGGAATCAATACGGATTTTCTCACGGCCCGGCCGCACTAGATCGCGCATGGTACGCATAAACAACGGCAGGTCTTCGTAGATAACAGAGGGCGCCGGGTCTCGCTTGCGCCGCCGATCCACAGCTTGCCACAACCGTTTTA
>JBFKXO010000095.1:0-7710 GCA_041638115.1 Litorivivens sp.
TAATTCGCCGCATCGGTCCGGTGAGTGTGATCGGGCTGGGCGGATATGTCGCTGGTCCTGGCGGACTCGCGGCGTGGTTGACGGCGACGCCGTTGTTGATTCATGAACAAAATGCCGTGCCGGGGACAACGAACCGATTGCTGGCGCGCTTTGCACGCCGTGTGTTGACCGGTTATCCGGTTGCACTGGGCGGTAGCAAGGCAGTGCATATTGGCAATCCGGTGCGTGGAGATATCAGTGCCTTACCGGCGCCGGAAGCTCGCTGGGAGCAGCGCGATCGGCTGCGATTGCTAGTACTGGGTGGCAGTCAGGGGGCACTGGCGATCAACCGGGTGGTCAGTCAGACCGCTGCCACGCTCGGTAAAGATGCTGCCCTCGATATCTGGCATCAGACCGGTGCCGCGCACATCGAAGCTGTCAACGAAATCTACCGCAATGCACGCGTCGAGGCTGATATCACGATCAAGGCTGAGCCTTTTATTGAAGATATGGCGCAGGCCTATGCCTGGGCTGACGTTGTGTTATGCCGTGCCGGAGCATTGACGGTTGCCGAGCTTACCGCGGCGGGCGTAGCGTCGTGGTTGGTGCCGCTGCCGCAGGCTATTGATGATCACCAGCGCGCTAACGCCCGCTGGCTGGAAGAACAGGGAGCAGGGGAAATTCTCGAACAATCGGCTTTATCGGTAGCGTTGTTGACCGAAAAATTGTCGGCAGCGCGCCGTGATCGCGGTGTGTTGCTGGAAATGGGCAAGGCAGCGCGGCGGCTCGCCAAGCCCGACGCGGCAAATGTGGCCGCTGGTTATTGTCTGGAGGTCGCCCATGGCTAAACGCGGCGATTCGTTTGTGATTCCTGAAATGCGTCGCATTAAACGCATTCATTTCGTGGGCATCGGTGGTGCCGGGATGTGCGGGATTGCCGAGGTTCTTTCCAACCTGGGTTATACGGTATCGGGTTCGGACATCAAGGATTCGACAACCGTCGAGCAATTGCGCGGCAACGGCATCGCGGTGGCGATTGGTCACTCGCCAAAAAACATCAGCGGCGCAGATGTTGTTGTGGTTTCCAGCGCCATTGATCCGACTAATCCGGAAGTGGCTGCTGCGCAGGAGTCGCGTACACCGGTGGTTCGACGTGCGGAAATGCTGGCTGAGCTGATGCGTTATCGACACGGTATTGCTGTGGCCGGTACCCATGGAAAAACCACAACCACCAGTATGATCACCAATATCTTCGCCCAGGCTGAGCTGGACCCGACCTTCGTGATCGGCGGCAAGGTAAACAGTGCCGGCACCAATGCCAAGCTGGGCGAAAGCCGCTACCTGGTTGCCGAGGCGGACGAGAGTGATGCGTCCTTCCTGCATCTACAGCCCATGGTGTCGGTGATTACCAATATTGAGCCCGATCATATGGGCACCTATGGCGGTGATTTCGAAAAACTCAAACGCACCTTTATCGAGTTTTTACACAATTTGCCGTTTTACGGCGTGGCCGTTGTTTGCATCGACGACCCCGTGGTTCGTGAGTTAATGCCGCGAATGGCGCGTCAGGTGCTGACTTACGGTTTCAGTGAAGATGCGGATTTTCGAATTCGCAACGTGGTGAAGGCGGGATTGCAGTCTCACTTTGAAGTGGTGCGCCGGGCCGAGGGTGATGTGCTGTCGTTGACCTTGAATCAACCGGGTGAACACAACGTACTGAATGCAGCCGCCGCGATTGCCGTGGCGACCGATGAAGGTATTGCGGCAGACCACATTTGCGCTGGTATAGAAACCTATCAGGGCGTCGGTCGTCGCTTTCAGATCTACGGTGACTACCCGGTGGCGGGCGGCGTTGCCACACTGGTCGACGACTATGGTCACCACCCTACCGAGGTGCAGGCCACGATTCGGGCGGCGCGGCAAGCCTGGCCGGACCGGCGCTTGTTGATGGTGTATCAGCCGCACCGCTATACGCGGACCAAGGATCTTTACGACGACTTTGTTCGCGTGCTGTCAGACGTCGATATGCTGCTGATGCTCAATGTGTATTCGGCAGGCGAAACCCCCATACCGGGAGCCGATGCGCGCAGTCTTTGCGGCAGTATTCGCCAGTTAGGAAAAGTCGATCCAATTTTTATCGAAGACATGAACGACGTGTCATCGACACTGTTCTCGGTTGTCCGTGCAGGCGACATTGTGCTCACACAAGGGGCGGGGAATGTCGGTGGTATTGCCCAGCAGTTGGCGACGATGAGTTGGCGATCATGAATGAAGTGACCTTGAAAGAACAGCTTCAGTCACGTCTAAACGGGCCAGTCGTGGTGTTGGCGGGCGGACATTCTGCTGAGCGCGAGATTTCCTTGCGCTCCGGTCGTGCTGTGCATGAATCCATGCTGCGCAGCGGATTTAACGCAACACTGGTCGATACCGCTGACAGCCAGTGGATGGAAGCAGTGCAGTCAGCCGGCCTGGTATTTGTCGCCTTGCACGGCCCTGGTGGAGAGGATGGCACGGTGCAAGGTGCACTGCAGAGCCTGAAGCGGCGCTATACCGGCAGTGGTGTGATGGGCTCCGCGATTGCGATGGACAAGCTGCGCACCAAATTGCTGTGGGCCGGACAAGGACTGCCCACGCCGACGTTCGAGGTGGTCGATAACACCTCTGACCTGTCGCAGGTGTTTGCCCGTTTAGGCGAGTGCATTGTGAAGCCGGTTTGCGAAGGCTCCAGTATCGGCATGATGCGAGCGTCATCCGAGCAGGAGTTGGTAGAGGCCGTGACCGGGGCGACTCGCTATGGCGTGAGTATGGCTGAGCGCTGGGTTGTTGGCAGTGAATATACTGTTGCCATTGTGGGTGATCAGGCCTTGCCGGCAATACGTCTGGAAACCAATAACCGGTTTTACGATTTTCAGGCCAAGTACCAGTCGAACGATACGCGCTATATCTGTCCCTGCGGGCTTGATAGCGAGCAGGAGCAGGCGTTGCAGGCATTGGCATTGCAGGCATTTCGCGCGGTGGGTTGCAGTGGCTGGGGCCGTGTCGATGTGATGCGAGATGGCGCTAGCGGTCAATTCCAATTGCTGGAAGTCAATACGATTCCGGGGATGACAGATCACAGTCTCGTGCCGATGGCGGCGCGGGCCATGGGTTGGAGTTTTGATGAGTTAGTGCTGCGGATTATGTGGCAGGCAGTGCAATGATGGGGCAAGCAATGAAAGGTAGGGCGACGAAAAGACCGGTGCCGCAGCGCAAAGCCGCGAAGCATCGCGGTGCCCAGCCGCGTCGTCAGCGTCCGAAGGTGCAGCGTAACTGGTTTGGGATTGCCCGATTTGTCGTGAGTGTGGGTGTGGTTGTTGCCCTTGTGGGTTTTTTGACCGAGGCGGCACTGACAGTCGGCAGCGTTTCGGTCGAACGCGTCGCCTTTGCCGGTAGCGCCCAGTATGTTTCACGCGAGCGTCTGATCGAGAGAGTTAAGCCCTATCTGGATACGGGGTATTTCGCGTTAGAGCTCGATGCGATCAAACAGAGCGTCGAACAGGAGCCCTGGGTGCTGTCGGCCCGTGTTGAGCGCAGCTGGCCCTGGTCGCTGACCATTACGATTGATGAGCAAACGCCCATTGCCTATTGGGGGCGTGACAGTTTTCTGAATCATCGTGGCGATGTGTTTACGCCGCCGAGTGTTGCGCGCGATCTGGATTTACCAATGCTCAGCGGCCCCGACACTGCGGCGCTGTCGGTGCTGCAGGCCTATCAGATCATCGCGCAAATGTTGACTGAAACACCGCTGGAACTCACGCAGTTGTCTTTGGATGAAAAAGGTCAGTGGGCGGGGGTAACGCGTGAGAACGTGGAAATTCGGCTAGGTAATAACCGGCCGGTACATAGCATGAAACGATTTTTACTGGTTTACCAGCAGGCGCTGCGCGAGCGTTTTGCTGAAGTACAGCAGGTTGATACCCGATACATCAACGGTATCGCCGTTGACTGGAAAGGAGCTCGCTCTTGAACAACAACATTTTGCCTTATGCGCAAATCACAGCGGACGCTTGGGGGTAATTATGGCTAGTGCGCATACAGACCGAATGATCGTCGGGCTAGATATCGGCACGTCGAAAGTCGTGGCAATCGTCGGTTCCATTAATGATGACGGTGTGCTGGAAATCGTGGGCATCGGTTCGCATCCCTCGCGCGGTATGAAGAAGGGTGTGGTGGTCAATATTGAATCCACCGTGCAGTCCATCCAGCGCGCCGTCGAAGAAGCGGAGCTGATGGCTGGTTGTCAGATCCACAGTGTTTACGTGGGTATCGCCGGCAGCCATATTCGAAGCCTGAACTCGCACGGCATTGTGGCCATTCGAGACCGCGAGGTTTACCCCCTGGATCTGGAGCGCGTCATCGATGCGGCGCAGGCAGTGGCGATTCCTGCCGATCAGAAAGTACTGCATATCCTGCCGCAGGAATATGTCGTCGATGATCAGGAGGGTATTCGCGAACCGCTGGGCATGTCGGGGGTCCGCCTCGAAGCGAAAGTTCACCTGGTGACCTGTGCGGTGAATGCGGTTCAGAACATCGAGAAATGTATTCGGCGCTGTGGTTTGGAGGTTGAAGACGTCATTCTCGAGCAGCTTGCATCGAGTTACGCGGTGCTGACAGAGGATGAAAAAGAACTGGGTGTCTGCATGGTCGACATTGGTGGTGGAACCACCGATATCGCCATCTTCACCGAGGGCGCGATCAAGCATACCGGTGTGATCCCCATCGCCGGTGACCAGGTGACTAACGATATAGCCATGGCGTTGCGTACACCGACCCAGTACGCCGAAGAGATCAAGATCAAATACGCCTGTGCGCTGACTCAGCTTGCAGGTGAGGATGAGACGATCAAAGTGCCCAGCGTCGGTGAGAGGCCGCCGCGCGATTTGTCTCGGCAGCAGTTGGCAGCGGTGGTGGAGCCGCGCTATGACGAGCTGTTTACGCTGGTGCAGGCGGAGCTGCGGCGCAGCGGTTATGAAGACATGATTGCCGCCGGGATTGTGCTCACTGGTGGCACGTCAAAAATGGAAGGGGTTATTGAACTGGCCGAGGAAATATTCCATATGCCCGTTCGCCTGGGTGTACCGCAGGATATCAGTGGCCTGACAGACATTGTGCGCAACCCGATCTATTCCACCAGCGTAGGGCTGTTGCAATACGGATTTAAACAACAAGGCAGCGACGTAAGCAAAAGGCGCAAGCGTCCCAGCACTGTGAGCTTTGTTGAGCGTTTGAAGCAGTGGGTACAAAGTAATTTTTGAGTTTAGTAACCGGGCCCGCACACGTCGGGTCCAATCGCTAAAAAAGGGAGAAAGACCATGTTTGAGTTAGTAGACAATGTACCGCAAAGTGCAGTCATTAAAGTCATCGGTGTTGGTGGTGGTGGCGGAAATGCTGTGAAACACATGATCGCCAATCAAGTGGACGGTGTGGATTTTATCTGCGCTAACACAGATGCTCAGGCGCTAACAGATATTTGCTCACGCACCGTGCTGCAGCTGGGTAACAATATCACCAAGGGGCTGGGTGCTGGCGCGAATCCGGAAGTTGGCCGCAAGGCTGCGATGGAAGATCGCGACCGCATTCAGGAAGCGCTGGAAGGTGCCGATATGGTATTCATCACTGCCGGTATGGGTGGTGGTACCGGTACTGGTGGTGCGCCGGTGGTCGCGGAAGTTGCCCGTGAGCTGGGTATCCTGACGGTAGCGGTGGTAACCAAACCGTTCCCGTTCGAAGGGCGCAAGCGTATGGAAGTGGCCGAGCAGGGTATGCGTGAACTGCGAGAGCATGTCGATTCGCTGATCACGATTCCCAATGAAAAGCTGTTGAGTGTGCTGGGTAAAAACACCAGTCTGCTGGACGCCTTCAAAGCTGCCAACAATGTGCTGCTAAACGCCGTTCAGGGTATTGCCGACCTGATTATCCGACCCGGGATGATCAACGTCGACTTTGCCGACGTGCGCACGGTAATGTCTGAAATGGGTATGGCGATGATGGGCTCCGGTATCGCTTCTGGCGAGAATCGCGCCATTGAGGCCGCCGAAGCCGCAATTCGCAGTCCGCTGCTGGAAGATGTGAATGTACAGGGTGCCCGCGGCATTCTGGTGAACATCACCGCCGGTCTCGACCTGTCACTGGGCGAATTTTCGGATGTGGGTGACACAGTACGTGAATTTGCTTCCGATCAGGCCACGGTGGTTGTCGGTACGGTTATTGATCCTGAAATGACCGACGAACTGCGCGTCACTGTGGTGGCTACCGGGCTGGACGGGGGTGCCGATATCCCCTTGAAAGTAGTCGAAAATAAGCAGGCTGAGCCGAAAACCGCCAGCGACTACCGGCAACTGGATCGCCCGACCGTGATGCGCAAGTCTGCGCCATCGCGTGAAGCGGTCGCTACGGCGCCGGTAGAAGATCGCGACATGGAATATCTGGACATTCCGGCATTCCTGCGGCGGCAGGCGGACTAGGGACGTTGTTGGTCACAATTTAGCCGCCAGGCATTTGGTGAATAGCGTTTGCTCTGTTAACATGCGCTAGCTTACTCTGCACGTGAGAAATTAGCAGGATAATGATTAGACAACGCACTTTGAGAAATACGATACGCGCCACGGGCGTGGGCTTGCACACGGGGGAAAAGGTCTACCTCACCCTCAAGCCGGCTCCAGTGGATTGCGGCATAGTCTTTCGTCGAACCGATTTGAATCCGGTTGTCGAGATCCCTGCGCGTGCGGAAAATGTGGGTGACACGACACTGTCTTCGACCTTGGTCAAAGACGGGGTGCGTGTATCCACCGTAGAACACCTTTTGTCTGCGATGGCTGGATTGGGTATCGACAATGCGTATGTCGAGCTCAGTGCTGCAGAAGTGCCGATCATGGATGGCAGTGCCGGTCCCTTCGTTTTTCTGATCCAGTCCGCTGGCATCGAAGAGCAGGACGCGGCCAAGAAGTTTATCCGGATCAAAAAGGAAATCACGGTTAAGGATGGAGACAAGGTAGCCAGTTTTCTCCCTTTTGACGGCTTCAAAGTCTCCTTTACCATTAACTTTGATCACCCGGTGTTTCGCGATCGCAAGCCCAAAGCTGAGCTCGATTTTTCTAGCACCTCCTTTGTGAAAGAAGTGAGCCGGGCGCGAACCTTCGGTTTCATGCATGAAATCGAATACCTGCGTTCCAAAGGTCTGGCTCAAGGTGGCAGCGTCGACAACGCAATTGTTGTCGATGAATACCGCATCCTGAATGAAGACGGGCTGCGCTATGACGATGAGTTCGTCAAACACAAGGTGTTGGATGCCATAGGTGACCTGTATCTGCTCGGGTACAGTCTGATCGGTGAGTTCCGCGCCTACAAAAGTGGCCACGGCCTCAATAATGCGTCCCTGCGTGCCTTGGTGGCCCAGGAAGATGCCTGGGAAATGGTCACCTTTGATGATGTAGCGGATGCCCCGATCTCCTACGTGAATCCTGTCGCGGCGATCGGCTGATCGCTGCACCCCATTGCCTCCTCAGGCGTGGAAATCCCTGCCTTTCTATGCGATATTGGCGCACTTGCCGATATCGCAACTCTGGCGCAATGATCCACTGATTGCCGCCCTCAAGCTCACCTTGTGTTTCCTTCGGTGTTAGTCGGTTGCGGGCCTCCAAACATTCAAAACGAAGTTACAAGCGAACTCATAGATGATAGCTGGCGTATTCA
>JBFKXO010000096.1:0-7559 GCA_041638115.1 Litorivivens sp.
CAGACGACCCGCCAGCCCCATCGTCAAAAACAGTAGGACATCGCGGCTGCCCTCATGATCTACCGCCAGTCGGGCAATGGCCTGCCGCACCCGCGATTGCATTTCCGCCGGCGAGTAGCGGGCCAGTAGCGACTCGACTTCCTCCAGTTGCGTCGCGTCGAGCTGCGGGTGTTCTGCGAGATGACGCAGCAGCGCCTGCTCTAGCTGATGCAGCTGCAACAACTCCCCGGCAACAACCCCCGCCAGCGCCAGCTCCTTGGCGCTGTAGTGTTGCTGCACCGTGATACGCCGCCCACCCAACCGGCGCAGCGCCCGCCAGGTGAAGCGGGGAATGGTGGCCAAATCCCGTGGTACATCGCGCCGGTTCTGCCAGTGGCGCCGCGCCACCGAACCCAGTGAGTGAAAATGCCGTTCGCACACCTCGGGAACCCGCTCCCGCGCGGCAGCAAAGTGGGCGTCCAGCATTGCCTGTAGCCGAGCGTTCCACTGGGCTGTTGGCGAGGTATCAGTAGCAATTTCCGGTGTCATGATGGGGTCGTCGGTCAAATTGCAGCCCGCCGACAGAACAGGCTAGACTGGGAAGAAATACTCAGGGAAAACATCTGATGGCCTCTACTATACATCACCGCACCTGCAACCTGTGTGAAGCCATCTGTGGTCTCGAAATCGAACACGACGGCCAGCAGATCATCAGTATCAAGGGCGATAAAAAAGACCCCTTCAGTCGCGGTCATATCTGTCCCAAGGCAGTGGCCCTGCAGGATATTCAAGACGATCCTGACCGCCTGCGCCAGCCCCTGAAAAAAGTCGATGGCCAGTGGCAAAAAATCAGCTGGAAAGCCGCCTTTGACGAAGTGGCGACCCGTTTGCGGGAGATTCAGCAGACCCATGGCAACAACAGCGTTGGCGCCTATCTGGGCAACCCCAACGTGCACAACACGGGCTCGTTGCTGTTCAGCCGCCACCTGTTGCGCAGCCTTAAAACCCGCAACATTTTTTCCGCCACCTCGGTCGATCAGCTACCCCACCATCTCATTGCCCTGAAGCTCTTTGGTCACCAATTTCAAATTCCGGTTCCCGACATCGACCGCTGTGATCACTTTATCGTCATAGGCGCCAATCCGATGGCATCCAACGGCAGCATCATGACCGTGCCCGACGTGCGCCACCGCCTGAAAGCGATCAAGGACAAGGGCGGCAAGCTCGTGGTCATTGACCCCCGGCGCACTGAAACCGCCGACATTGCCAGCGAGCATGTATTTATCCGTCCGGGTAGCGATGCCCTGCTGCTGTCAGCCATGATTCACGAAATGTATGCCGCCGGTCGCGTGTCCCTCCACCCCTTGCATGCTGTGACTGACGGTATTGATGATATCGAGGCACGCTTCGCCAGCTTTACCCCGGAAGCAGTGGCCGAGGCCACCGGCATCAGCGCCGCCGACATTCGCCGCCTGACCCAGGAATTTTGCGAGGCTGAAAACCCGGTGATCTATGGCCGCATGGGCGTTTCGGTGCAGGCTTTTGGCACCCTCAGCCAGTACCTGATCATGCTGCTCAACCTGCTGCGCGGACGCCTGGACGAACCCGGCGGTCTGATGTTTACCACCCCGGCGATAGACACCCTGGCAATGACCGGCCCCGGCAACTTTGGCCGCAGCCGCAGCCGAGTGCGCGAGTTGCCCGCGTTTTCCGGGGAATTTCCAGTAGCCACCCTGGCCGAGGAAATCCTTACCCCCGGTGAGGGTCAAATCAAAGCACTGCTTACGATTGCCGGGAATCCGGTCCTGTCGACTCCCAACGGCCGCCAGCTGGACAAGGCTTTTGAACAGCTCGACTTTATGGTGAGCATTGACTTCTACCTCAATGAAACCACCCGCCACGCGGATATCATTCTGCCGCCGGTAAGCCCGCTGGAACGCGAACACTACGACGTGATTTTCCATTTACTGGCCGTGCGCAACAGCAGCCGCTACGCCGACGCCATGTTCGAAAAACCGAAGGATGCGCGTCACGACTGGGAGATTTTTCTGGAGCTAACCGAGCGCTTGGCACCGGCCAAAACCCCGGCGCAGTGGCTACAGCATCGCACCCGCCGCTTTATGACGCCCAAGCGCATTCTCAACCATCTGCTGAAAAGCGGCCCGTATAACTTGAAACTGGATGACTTGCGCAAGCAGCCACACGGCATTGACCTGGGGCCGCTGCAGTCGCAGTTTCCCGAGGCTATCAAACACCGGGACAAGCGCATCCACTTGGAAACCGACTTTTTTCTGAAAGACCTGCAACGGCTCGCCGCCGTGCTGGAGGAAAATCGCGACCCTGGCGATGGCATGCTGCTGATTGGTCGCCGTCATGTGCGCAGCAATAACTCCTGGCTGCACAACAGTCAGCGCCTGGTCAAAGGCAAGGATCGTTGCACGGCACAGATTAACCCGAAAGACGCTGCGCGCATGGGGCTGGAAGACGGCAACGCGGTGCGCATTACCTCCCGCGTAGGCTCTATCGTGTTACCGGCTGAGGTGACCGACGCCATGATGCCCGGCGTTATCAGCGTACCGCACGGCTGGGGCCATCAGCGCGACGGGGTCGCACTGAGTATTGCGAAAGATCACGCCGGTGTCAGCGTCAATGACCTGACCGATGAGCAGGCGCTGGATGCGCTGTCAGGCAATGCCGCGCTGAACGGCGTGCCCGTGGCATTGAGTCTGGCGAGCTGATCAGCCCAGCGGCACGCCAGACAACCAGGGATGGGCCAGATACAGGCCGGCGAAAACCGCCAATCCGATGGCGACCGACACCAAGGTTTTAGCCATGCCAAACGGCTGCGGCTTTTGCCAGGCGTCCGCCTTGAGATTGATCAAAGCCATCTGGCCAATGGCCCAGATGGCCAGCCCGCCAAACAAAACGAGCGAACGCTGATCCCCGTTTGACAACAAGTGCGCCGCCGACCACAGCACCACACTCGTCAGCTGCGGATGACGCATCACCTGCCGAATATCGGTGGGCGCGTTGGGAGCGATAAACAGACAGGCCGCCAGCGCCATCAACACCATGGAGACCGGTCGCGCCCAGTCAAAGACGTACAGCGGCTCGCCCGGCCCTACCGATTTCCAACCCACGACCAGGCAATAAATACCCCCAATCATAGCCAGCGAAAACAGCCCCATATAGGGCCAACGCCCGATGGCAGCGGTCAACGCCTGCCGCACCCCCGGCGTCAAACGAATGGAATAATGCACCAACGTCCAGATCACCAAGCCCAGTAATAACCATTCCATAAGCACTCTCCTTATTCTTGTCACTCTCCTTATTCTTGTAGCGCCACAATAGCCCAGCGCCTGCGACAACGCTAAATTTTCGTTCACTATACGACCGTAAAGCTTACTGCTAAGCTCCAGAAAATTAACCAAGGAGGCCCACCATGGACGAACAACGCCCAACTCCGCTGGTCGAGGATATCGACGGAACCCGCCGCAAGCTGGAGAGCTGGTTTCAGCAGCGACTGCAAAGCGACGGCGCGGTGCGTATTCCGGAGCTGAAAATTCCCGAAGCCACAGGCATGTCCAACGTCACCCTGCTGTTCGATATTCATTACGAAAAAGAGGGTCAGGCACTGAGCGAAGCGTGCGTGGGCCGGTTGACGCCGGAAATCGAAAAGCCCGTGTTTCCCGAGTATGACCTGTCGATTCAGTACAAGGCGATGGAGCTCGTCGGCCGCCACACGGATGTTCCCGCTCCGGGCCTGCTTGGGCTGGAACTGGACACCTCTGTCCTCGGCACCGGCTTTTACATTATGAAAAAAGCCGAAGGCCGCGTGCCGCCGGATATGCCGCCCTACAGCATGGACGGCTGGATGCTCAATGATATCGGCCCCGCCGAGCGCGAAAGCCTGTGGAATGCCGGCATCGACACCATGGCCAGCCTGCATCGCCAGTGTCGCGATTACAAAGCCCTCGGCTTTGATTTTCTCGAACGCCCAGCACTCGGCAGCAACCCGCTGCAACAGCAACTGACTTATTGGAGCAACTACGCCGAGTGGGCACTGGAAGGCAACCCACAGCCTATTTGCGACCCAGTACTGCAATGGCTCAAGGACAACGCGCCAGCCAATGAGGAATTCGGCCTGAGCTGGGGCGATTCCCGCATTGGCAACATGCTGTTTTCCCATGACTGCCAAAACGTTACGGCCGTACTCGACTGGGAAATGATCACGCTCGGCAATCCCCTGCAGGATCTGGCCTGGTGGAACTTTCTGGATTACTTTTTTGCCGACGGTCTGGGCATCCCTCGCCTCGAAGGCCTACCCAGTTATGAAGCAACCGTCGAGCGCTGGGAAAAAGCCTCGGGCTTCAGTGGTGAACACTATCACTACTACTGGGTATTCGCCGCCATGCGCTACGGCTACATCATGAGTCGCATCATGTACGCCCAGGGACAGACAGATCAAAGCGAGGAAAACTTCGCCACCGCCGTATTGAAAAAGGTGTCCGCCGACCTGTTCTAAATCGCTACCCATACAATAATAACGAGGCCTGCCGTGAGCCAATTACAACGTCCAAGCTGGGTAAAACACTTCAACCAACTCGGCGCCGCGGCCGGCGGCGCAGAGCAATTGATCCCGCTCGACGGGGATGCACTGATCGAGCAGGCCTGCGCCATAACGGGCCTGTCAGACTTCGGCGATTCCCCTTGGCGCGACGCCTACGACAAGCTGCTGTGGAGCCTCAATCACGAAGCGAACCTCAACACCCTGGGGCGAACCCTGACCCGCGCCGAGCTACTGCGGACACTGCAAGTACGGCTACGATTGACAGAGTTCTGGAAGGAAACGCCCCAGACCCTGGAAGCGGAGGTAAAAGCACCGATCGTTATTGCCGGCGCCGCGCGCACCGGCACCTCGATCCTTCAGGAAACGCTTTCGGAAGACGGACAGTTTCACCTGCCCTATACCTGGAAATGCCTCGACCCGTTGCCTGTACAGTCCGAGGTGGACAGACAACAGCGCATCGCCAAAGCCCAGGCGGAAGCCGAGCTCTGGGTCGACATCCAGCCGGAAATTCGCAGCATGCATGATTTCGGCGCCGAGCTACCCACCGAATGCCTGATCTTTATGTCCACCGATTACCACCACGACTACTGGGGCATGGTGGCAGATATGCCTACCTGGAACAGCTGGCGGATGGAGCAGAATTATTTTCTCAACGCCTACCGCTGGCACAAACGCATACTGCAAACCATGCAATTTGGAGAGCCGGAAAAAACCTGGCTCCTGAAAAGCCCCGCCCACCTCGCCTTTCTCGATGTACTCAAAGAGGTTTACCCCGACGTTCGGATCATCCACACCCACCGCGACCCGCTGAAATGCATCCCCTCCACTGCCAGTATCACCAGCACCGTGCGCTGGGAGCGCAGCGACAGCGTAAACACCCAGGCGGTCGGCCAGGAAATCGCCTTTGGCTTTCAGTTCGCCATGGAGAATGTGATTCAACAGCGCAAGGACGGACGCCTACCCGAAACCCAGATCGCCGACATTCAACTTCGAGAATTGATCGACTCCCCGGTCGACGCCATAAAGCGAATCTACCAACACTTTTCGCTGCCCTTCGGCGACGACATGCCGGAAAAAATCACCCGCTACCTGAACAACAAACCCAAGGGCAAGTTCGGCAGCCATCAATACTCACTGGAAGATTTCGGCATGACCGAAACCGCCCTCCGAGAAAGCTTCACCCCCTACACCACCCACTACAACATCCCCCCCGAATAATTGGGGTCAGAGTAAGAATTACCACCGGCGTTATATTTGGGGTCAGGGTAAAAACTCGGATTGAAAGAGTTTTTACCCTGACCCCAAATATGCTGTTGACGTCTCCGGCGCTGTCAGTACCCTTACAACCACTGCTATAGAAGAGATCAAGGAAGATCAATGGCCAGACTCCCACGCTTGTGCCTGCCAGGCATCCCGCACCATCTGATTCAGCGAGGCGTAAATCGCCAGCCCTGTTTTGTCACCGACACCGACTACGCGGCCTATGCCCATTGGCTTGATGAGTATGCGAAAAAGTACAGCGTCGCGATTCATGCCTGGGTCTTTATGACTAACCACGTTCATTTGCTTGCGACCCCGGCGTCTACTGATGGCATATCACTCATGATGCAGTCGCTCGGTAGAAAATATGTGCGCTACTTCAACCACAAGCATGAGCGAACGGGAACTCTATGGGAGGGCCGATTCCGGTCCTGCGTAATTCACGACGAAAAGTATCTGCTAACCTGCCAGCGGTATATCGAATTGAATCCTGTCAGAGCGGAGATGGTGGACGCGCCAGAGCAGTATCTCTGGTCGAGCTATCATGCCAATGCCCTGGGAAAACCTATTGCACTGTGGACACCGCACACCACCTACCTGCAACTAGGGAAGCTCCAAAATGAGCGGCTAAATGCATACCGAGCGCTATTTGACCGCCCCTTAACCGGCGCCACCCTTACCCAGATACGAGAGGCGGTTAGTAAGGGCCTTGCACTTGGGGACGCTAGTTTCAAAGCGAGCATTGAGGAAACCACCGGGCGGAGAGTGTCGCCCGCGGCTCGCGGTCCTAAGCCAAGAGCAAAAGAGGAGTTTTTACTCTGACCCCAATTAGGTGTGGGGGAAGGCGCGGTAGTTTTCGATGGCGAGGGTCCAGTCGTAGTCTTGATAGTAAATGCTGGGCTCGAAACCGCCGGGGAGTACCCCATAATGCTGCAGCATGGCCAGCTGGTCTTCGGTCGAACCGAAATCTGCCTTGAACCAACGCATCAATGCCGGCACCAGAATCTTATTCTGGGCGCGATCAAAGAACACTTCCTGTTCGAGGTAGTAGCGGCTGTTGTCGTCAAGCTGGGCATTGACGGTATCGGTCCGATAGACCAATACCGGCGGACAGCTTCTGGCACCGCAGTTGAGGGCAAAGTGAATGCGATAATCCACCTTATTGACTGCAAACTGGCGGATAAACGGTTTTCGAAAACTCAGGTTGCGAATAAACCCCATCGAAAAGCCCACCGCGCCGCGCCGCAGTACACCGTGTTCAATATCGTCCATACTCACGGTAAAGCCGGCGATTGGTATTTGCGCCTTTTTGAAAAACGCGCTGCGGTCGCTTAAATACAAACGCGGATCAGTTTTCAGCAGGTACTGGGTGTAGCCGTTGTAGATATTTATCCAAAAGGCTAGCTGTTTCTGTTGACTGTCCAGCGCTGCTGCCAGCACTTGGGGGTCAAGGTCGCGAAAACGCTCCAAATGTTCCGCGACAGGCAAATCGTGAATGACTCGGTCAACAAAATTGGCAGCGAGTTTATTCACCGTTAATTCCCCCAAACGACTTTGGTCAACCACAAGGGCTCGGGGTAAAGTCGCTGCGGCACTGTGGGTGGCAACAAGAAGACTAAAGAATAAACTCGCAATACCGAGCACAAGTGATTTCATAAATTCGTCACAAACGGCGTAGAGCCTGTAAATAAAACTGTGTAAACCGCCTATCATAGAACCCTGACAGGGTAAGGATAGGCAAGATGAACAA
>JBFKXO010000097.1:0-7445 GCA_041638115.1 Litorivivens sp.
CTCGGCAGCAGCTTTGCTAGAGGCAGCGCGCTTGGCGGGCGACTTTTTCGGTGCAGCAGTCATGGCATTGATCTTCTTGGTCAGTGCGTCGACTTTCTTTTCCAGGCGCTCAAAGTCTTCAACGGATACGCCGCCGAGACCGAGGTTAGCGCGTACCTTGTTGATGCGCTCTTCGATAGAGGTCGCTGTGCCTTTGCTCTTGGCGGTGACATCGTCGATTGCTGAACGGGCTTGTGTTTCCAGCTTGCGGCCTTTTTCTACCAGCTCGTTGAACAGGCGGGGAGATTCTTTGCTCGCCTGCTCGTAGCGCTCCTGGGCTTCATCGAACGCGCGGCCATAGGCGCCCAGACCAGCCAGCCAAATGTTTTTGGCCATATCGCTGACTTCTTTCAGTTGAGAGGTTTTTTCGTTGCTCATAGCGTTAACTCCGTAACGTGATGATTGGATACAGTGACTGGGCAACCAGGCTGGTAAGAAAAAAGCACGGTGGCCCTAAAGCGCACCGTGCAAAGAAAAGACCTGGTGGGTATTCCAGTCAAACCAGTTGCTGTAAAGCCTTAGGCTTTAGCGGCAGCTGTGTTTTCGCTTTTGCGGCTGTTGATGCGCTCTTTCAGCTTTTCAACAGAGCTTTTGACGGCTTCAACCTGCTCGTCTACCAGCGCTTTCGGCTTGGCAGACAGCTCGTCAAATTTGGCTTGGGCGTCGGCTTGTACTTTCTCGCCACGCTTTACCAGATCCGCAAAAATTTCTTCACGTTTTTCTACCAGAGATTTCACTTTGTCAGTGTTCTCTTTGTAGGACTTCTGAGCTTTCTCAGTGTACTCCTGACCCTGTTCGAAGGCTTTGCCAGCCAGGCCCAGGTTGGCCAGGAACAGTTCACGGGCAGCAGCGGTTGCTTTTTCGAACGTGTTTTGGGTTTCAGCTTGTTTCTTGCTCATGGTGTACACCTCTTTAAAAGATGGAGTTGTGTGTGCGTCAGAGGGTTCTACCAATGACCTTCTCTGAATCTGGGGGCAAAGATACGGAGAAAAATTAGAATAAACATACTAATTTCAGAAAAATCGGATTTAACGTGATCTGGTTGAAAAGTGACCAGCTGCGGCAACTGCGTATCTACTCACGATAAGAAATAGGTTTTGATATTTCGTAACCGCTACAGTTATAGTCAGTGAAAGCGATCAAACTGGATAACAAGTAAAACGACATTATCGCGAGTGAGGTATCAATGAAAAATCAGTCAGACCCGACCGGACCAAACCTGTTTTCTGCTTTTCTGGAGCTTCGGGCTTTACTGGAAGCCACTGCCGCGGCCTCATTTCAGCCCTTGTTGCGCAGCATGGCGCGCGGTGACGGCCACCCGGTGGTGGTAGTGCCCGCTTTTATGACGGGCGACGGTGGCACTGCGCTGTTGCGCCGTTATCTGAACGCGTCGGGCTTTGAGAGCTATGGCTGGAAGCAGGGGCGCAATACCGGTATTCGACAGGCTTTCCTTGATGGCTTGCAAGAACACGTACGCGAGATTTCACAGCGCCACGGCGGGGTCAAAGTCAGCCTGGTGGGTTGGAGTCTGGGTGGTGTGTACGCACGTGCGCTGGCCAATGTTGAGCCAGAGTTGGTGCGTCAGGTGATCACGCTCGGTTCTCCGTTCAACGTACCCACGATGGATGGCATCTCGGGCGGTGTGGCCCGGCTCTATGAGTTTTTGAATCCTGGCGGCCTGACCGATCCGATGTTGGCCGAGGCGGAATTATGGCGCGAAACACCGCCGGTACCTTCCACAGCGATCTACAGCACTAGCGATGGCGTGGCCGACTGGCATTACTGTGTGGATGCGGCGCCATTGGGTGAAACGGAGAACGTAAAAGTTCCCGGCAGCCATATGGGGCTAACCCACAACGCCTCGGTGATGTACGCGGTGGCGGAACGCCTGGCCCAGAAAGAAGGGCAGTGGCGCCCCTTCAACAGCAACCCCCTGCGCCGCTTCTGGTACGGGGACGCCGTTTCCTCCTGACTCCTGGCCTCCTGACCCCGGTTATTGAGGCATAAAAAAGGCGCAGCCTTGCGGGTGCGCCTTGGTCCTGCAGCTATCAGATTTAGCTGGCTTTGGGGCCGGCGGCAACGATTGCGTCTGCTACATCAAATTTCTTGATGTTTTCCTGGAACAGCTTCGCCAGCTTGGAGGCTTCGGCGTCGTAGGCTGCTTCGTCACCCCAGGCCTTGCGCGGGTTGATGTATTTTTCGTCAACGCCGGGAATAGACTTGGGAATATCCAGGTTCAGAATGTCCAGGTGCTCGGTTTCGACGTCGGTAAGGGCGCCACTTTGGGCGGCGGCCACGACAGCGCGGGTCACCGGAATCGGGAAGCGTGAGCCGGTGCCACCTGCGGCGCCTGAACCGCCGGTCCAGCCGGTATTGATCAGGTAGACGCGAGAGCCGAAGTCGGCGATGCGCTTCATCAGCAGCTCGGCATAGTCACCCGCCGGGCGCGGCATAAAGGGTGCGCCGAAACAGGTGGAGAAGGTGGGGTGAATGCCCGCTTCTGCGCCCAGCTCGGTGGAGCCAACGCGTGCGGTGTAGCCGCTCAGGAAGTGGAATGCCGCCGCTTCTTTGCTGAGGATGGACACGGGCGGCAATACGCCGGACACGTCGCAGGTCAGGAAGATAACGGTTTGCGGTTCGCCGGCAGCGTTCTGCGGAACGCGTTTGTCCACGTGCTCCAGCGGGTAGCAGCAGCGACCGTTCTCGGTCAGGCTGGTGTCATTGTAGTCTGGGGTGCGGCTGTCAGCATCGATAACCACGTTCTCAACAATGGCGCCAAAGCGGATCGCATCCCAGATAATGGGCTCGTTTTCCTGGCTCAGGTTGATGGTTTTGGCGTAGCAGCCGCCTTCAACGTTGAATACTGCGCCTTTGGCCCAGCCGTGCTCGTCGTCACCGATCAGGAAGCGGTCGGGGTCGGCCGACAGGGTGGTTTTGCCGGTGCCGGACAGGCCAAAGAACAGGGTGGTGTCGCCTTCGTCGCCAACATTGGCCGAGCAGTGCATCGGCATCACGTCTTTTTCCGGCAGCAGGAAGTTCTGCACAGAAAACATGGCTTTTTTCATTTCACCGGCGTAGCGCATGCCGGCCAACAGAACCTTGCGCTGGGCAAAGTTGATCAGTACGCAGCCGTCAGAGTTGGTGCCGTCGCGCTCTGGGTCACAGACAAAGCCGGCGACGTTCAGAATGGTCCACTGTTCTTTGCCCTTCGGGTTGTACTTGTGAGGGCGGACAAACATGTTGCGGCCAAACAGGGCCTGCCAAGCGGTCTGCGTGTGGACTTCAACCGGAAGATAGTGCTCTTCATGAGCGCCAACGTGCAGATGTGAGACAAAACGGTCGTGGTCGGCGAGATAGTCTTCGACGCGGTTCCACAGGGCGTCAAACTTGTCGGCATCGAAGGGGCGGTTAACACTGCCCCACTCGATGGAGTCGCTGGTGGAGGGCTCTTTGACAATAAAGCGGTCGCCGGGAGAGCGACCGGTGCGCTTGCCGGTGGTGACAACCAGGGCGCCGTTGTCTGCGAGCTCACCTTCGCCACGCGCCAGCGCTTGCTCGATAAGCCGCGACGGCGCTAAATCTGTATACACAATCGTTTCTGCACTCATTCTCTCGTCCTGTCAAAACGGTCCCGTCGGCTTTCAAGTCGCGACTTGCAGCTCTTGTTTGGGGGCCTAACTTTGGGGCTACCGCTGCCGGCTTGCAGGGTGGCCGATTTTCGGGGGCGCCATTATGGCAAAAAAGCCTCGCCAGCGCTAACCCATCTTAATGGGTGTCGCGGGGGGCTTGGGTTCCCAGTATGGCGTTCACATCGGTTTCGGTGAATTGATAGAAACGGTTGCAGAATTCACAATTTACGTCGATGTTTGATTGTTCTTTGAGAATATCCCGCAGCTCGTCTTCGCCCAGGGAAAGCAGTACGGTTTCCAACCGCTCGCGGCTACAAGTACATTGAAATTTCACACTTTTCTGCGGGTGCAGCCGCAGATTTTCCTGGTGATAGAGGCGATAGAGCAATTCTTCGCGAGGCAGGCCGAGCAGTTCCTCGGCTGACAGGGTGTTAGCCAGCTGGGTCAGGTGCAGCCATTGCTCGCTGTTGTTGTCGCCCGGCATTTGCTGCAGCAGCAGGCCGCCGGCGCAGGCATCGTCGGCAAACAGCCAGACCCGGGTGGCGAGTTGTTCGCTCTGCTCAAAGTAGGCGGCCAGGCTGCTGGCCAGGGTGTTGCCGTCCAGCGAGACCACGCCCTGATAGGGTTTGCCTTTGCGGGGCTGTACCGTCAGGCACAGGGTGCCGTTGGTAAATAGGGTGCTGAATTCCGTACTGGTCGCCTGCTGGGCTTGTCGGGCGATGGCGCGAAAGGTCTGCTCGCTGGTCACTTCAGCCATGATCAGGGGGATTTCACCCTCGCTGCGAATCTGCAGGGTCAGCGTGCCATCGAATTTGATGGTTTCGGCCAGTAGGCTGGCGGCGGCACTTAATTCGCCAAGCAGGCGGGTTACAACCGGCGGGTAGTGGTGAACAGACAGTAATTCCTGAAAGCTGTTGTGGAGCAGGACGTGTTCACCGCGCACGGCGCAGTCGTCAAAGGTAAAGCGGCTGAGTGAATCGGCACAGCTCAGTTCGGGCATGGTGGATGGGCTCATAGAGTTTGCTGTTTAAAACGGTGAATCTGGCGTCGTTGTTTCTTGTTGGGACGGATCAGGTCTGCGCCGGGTCCATGGGCTTTACGCTGGGCGGCGCGCAGTTCGCGCTGGTGAATGCTGTCCTGGGTTTCGCGGTACAGCGCCTGGGCTTCCGGGGCACCGCGCCGTTGGTCGGAGAGGCCTTCCACAATCACGGTTTTGTCGTCCCAGCCCTGGCGAATCGTCAGCTCGGCGCCAAGCTCTACTTCCTTGCTGACCTTGCTGCGGGCGCCATTGTATTGCACCTTGCCGCCCTCTATCGCCTGTTTGGCGAGGCTGCGGGTCTTGAAGAAACGTGCGGCCCACAACCATTTGTCGAGCCTGACTTTCGGGCTGTCGCTCATGCGGTGGGCAAAAGCTCGTCAAAGTGGTGAATAGCGGGGAACATCAGGTTGTCGCGCAGGGCCTGTTTGCTGTCGGGTTGGCGTAGGGTGAGCAGGTGGGCAATGCCAAAGTCGGCGGCTGCCTGCAGCACTTGTACGTTGTCGTCAACCAGCAAAGTGCGTTTTTCGTTGAAGGGGGAGGTTTCGCTGAGTTTGAGCCAGAACTGGGGGTCTTCCTTAGCGGCCTCAAAATGGTGAGATACGACGATTTTATCGACCCATTGGTCCAGGCCCGTTCGCGCCATTTTGATATCGAGGCTGTGTTGGTGGGCGTTGGTGACCAGCCACACTTCGCGCTTGGAGTCACTGAGCCACTGCAGAAATTCCTCGACATAGGGGCGGATGGCGATCAGATGCTCGATTTCGCGTTTTAGCGCAGGAATATCCAGTTTGAGCTCTTCGGACCAGTAATCGATGCAGTACCAGCTTAAGGTCCCCTGCTTGGCCATGATCTGGGCCATGAGGTTGTCGCGTACCAGCGCCAGGTCGCCGCCATGGATTTCGCTGTAGCGCAGCGGCAGATGCTGAGTCCAGAAATAGTTGTCGAAGTGCAGGTCCAGCAGGGTACCGTCCATGTCCAGCATTACGGTGTCGATATCCTGCCAGTTGATCATTTGTTGCGCTCTCCAACGTCTCGCATTACGTGGCGGGATTTTAGCACTGCTGGCGCTGCGGCGCACCCGGCGAGATTGTGGATCAGCTTCCCTGGATCAGCGCCAGGGCTTCCAGGTTTTCCCGGCCGACGCGGCCGGCTGTGCCGGGATTGCCACCGCGGGGCATGGATGAGCGCTGGCCTTCGAAATCGACAACCTTGTAGGCTTGCTCAATGTGATGGTAGCGGCGCGACAGTCGATCCTGGACGGGGAACCATGCAGCGGCCATCGCCGCAAGGCATTGGCTGCCGTAGTCTCGCAGCAGCTGAATCAGAAACTCGCGGCTGTCCTGCAGGTGTGAAACAAACTGATGGCTGAAAAATTCCTGGATATTCATGTTGACCAACCCCCCGGTGGTGTCGTTAAAAATTAGGCTGCGATGGCGCCACTGTCGGCGTTGGTTTCGTACTCAACGTAGTCGACGTTGAGCCACCAGTCACCGGAAAAAAATGGTTGCAGCAATTTGCGATCGCCGCGCTTGTAGGCATCGGGAATCGCAAAGGCTTGTTGCTCCAATACCTCGTGCTGTTTGGTTTCAGTAGCCGTTTGTTTGGCTTTGGCTTGAGTCACGTTACCCCCTTGCTACATCGTGTTGCGTCAGCTATATGATTGCTGCGCTAACTGTTGTACTTAGGTTAGGTAAATGTGGGGTTGGAACCTATACGGTATGGTCCGATGTGGAGTAGGCAATTGCCGAAGTGGGGGTAGTGGGAGCTACGTGATCAGTGGCGTACCACGTAGTCGACGTTTAGCCACCAGTCGCCGTTGTAGGTTTCGCGCAGGCGACGCAGGGTGTGGTCGCGATAGTCTGGCGGTACATCGAAGGCGGTGGATTCGGGCTTGTGTCTGGGAGCGCTCTGGGGGCGTTTCTGGGAAGTGGGTTTGGCTTTGAGCATGGACATAAGACTGACTCTCCGCGCGATGTTGTCTGGGAGTCTATCCTAACGATTTAGCTTGTTCAGGGTAGTAAGGGAAAACCCTTACTACCCTTTTTAGCCGTCAGTGCTGATTGCCGGACGGGATATCCTTGAACGCCATACCTTTGTCGGCGCGGGGTTCCTGGGGCAGCCCCAGCACTTGTTCGGCAATGATATTACGCATTACCTCGTCAGTGCCGCCAGCGAGCCGGATACCGGGCGCGAACAGTACGGATTTCTGGAAGTGGGCGCGCTGGGGAGCCAGCGCCTCATCGCAAATCGCGCCGGTGTCGGCCATTAATTGCAGGGCATAGTTCGCAATATCCTGGTTCATCACCGCGCCGACCAGTTTACCCAGGGCCGCTTCCGCGCCGGGCATGCCGCCCTTGGCGACTGCCGTGAGCATACGGTTGGTGGAGGCCTTGATGCCCGCGTGCTGGGTATACCAGGTGGCCAGGCGATCGCGTACCACCGGATTGTTCACTACCGGCTCGCCGTTCAACTCCAGTGATTGCACCAGCTCGAAAAACTCCGGGAAGCCGTCGGGTTGCACGCCGGAAATTGCCAGGCGCTCGTTCATCAGCACCAGCAGGGCTGCGCCCCAGCCGCCGCCGACTTCGCCCAGACGCTGGCTGTCGGGAATTTCGGCATTGTTAAAGAAGACTTCATTGAAGTGGGAGCCGCCGTCCATCTGTTTGATGGGCTGCACATCCACTCCGGGCTGTTCCATGTCGATAAAGAACATGGTCATGCCGCGGTATTTGGACACC
>JBFKXO010000098.1:0-7427 GCA_041638115.1 Litorivivens sp.
CAGTGCCGCGCCCAGGGCAAGCGCGCCCACATCCCCCATAAAAACCTGTGCGGGATAGGTGTTGAACCAGAGAAAACCAAGACCCGCACCGGCCAACGCACCACAGAACACAATCAATTCACCGGCACCGGCGATATACGGGATGTGGAGGTAATCCGCGAATTTAAAATGTCCCGTCAGATACGCGATGATTGCCAGCGCGCCGCCGACCATCACTGACGGCAGAATCGCCAATCCATCCAGGCCATCGGTCAGATTCACTGCATTGCTGGAGCCCACGATCACGAAATAGGTCAGCACGATAAACAGTGCACCCAATTCCAATGAGACGTCTTTAAAGAAGGGAATGACCAGCTCAGTGTGCGCCGGCTCTGTCGCCAAGGAGTATAGATAGATAGCCGCTGCCAAACCGCCGACTGACTGCCAGAAGTATTTCCAGCGCGCCGGCAAACCGCGCGGATTGCGTTCGATCACTTTGCGGTAGTCATCAACCCAACCGACGGCGCCAAAGATCAGGGTGACGCCCAATACTGTCCAGACATAGGGGTTGGACAAGTCCGACCACAACAGGGTACTGATTGCGATTGCCACCAGAATCAGCGCGCCGCCCATCGTCGGTGTGCCGGACTTGCTGAAATGACTTTCCGGCCCATCATTGCGTACCGCTTGCCCAATCTGGTGATAGTTCAGTCGGCGAATCATGTAGGGACCGACCAGGAGCGAAATCGCCAGTGCAGTGAGCACCCCAAGAATGCCGCGAAAGGTCAGATACTGAAACACAGCAAACGCGCTGATATGTTGTGACAGATAGTCTGCCAGCAGCATTAACATGGTGTAGTCCCCCCAGTTACCTGAGAGTTGGCAACCGTCCTAACAACCTCGTCCATTCCCGATGATCGGGAACCCTTCACCAACACTGAATCGCCATCTTCTATGATATTGAGCAGCGCAGTGGCCAGCGTCGCCCGGTCAGGAAAGTGCAAGCCATGCGGCACGGTAGCCTCGGTGGCATATTTGGCGTGTGGACCGCAGGTCAGCATCAGCTCTATGCCTGACTCAACGGCATAGCGTCCGACTTCGTGATGCAATGCATCGCTGTCCTCGCCCAGCTCAGCCATATCGCCGAGCACCAGAATTCTGCGTCCCTCGCACCGGCTCAGCACGTCGATCGCCGCCTTCACCGATGCCGGGTTAGCGTTGTAACTGTCATCAATCAGTAAACCCCAGGGTTGGGCGGTGGCGTGCAATCGCCCGGGCACGGCTTGTAAGCCGGCCAGTCCGTCAACCACGTCAGCCAGTGTCGCACCTAGGGCCAAGGCAGCCGCGCTGGCCAGCAAGGCATTCATCACCATGGCCTCGCCCAACAATGGTAGCTGTACGGGTGTTTCCTGTCCGTGAGCGTGTAGCACGAAGCTGGCGCCAGCCGCATTGATGCGAATATCGGAAGCGTAAATATCCGCGTTATCCTTGCGCAGGCTCACCGACACGACGCGTCCAGCGCTCGTCGCTGCACGCCACTGCGCGGCAAAACGATCGTCGGCATTGATGATCGCGGTCCCGGATTGGGGCAGGGTTTCGTAGATTTCACCCTTCGTTTTGGCAACTGTCTCGATACTGCCGAAACCTTCCAGATGCGCCGGCCCCGCGTTGGTGATCAACGCCACTTCAGGTTCGGCGAATTGGCACAAATAGCCGATATCACCCGGTTTGGCGGCGCCCATCTCGATCACCGCCAGCTGGTGTTCCGCACCAATCGCCAACAGCGTTTGGGGCACACCGATTTCGTTATTCAAATTGCCACGCGTTGCCAGCACGCGAGATTTCTGTCCTAAAATCGATGACAGCATTTCCTTGCAGCTGGTCTTGCCGCAACTACCGGTCAAGGCAACCACTCGGCCACCGGCCTCGACAAAACGCTGGCGATTAAGCGCCGCAATCTGGCCCAGCGCGACCAATGCATCCTTAACCTGAAGCTGCGGCAGATCGACAGAGCTGCGTTGCTCTACGATCGCGGCAATTGCACCTTGCTTCGCCACTGTTTCGATAAATGCGTGACCATCAAAATTTTCACCGCGCAAAGCGACAAACAAGGCGCCTTCGCCCAGTGTGCGCGAGTCACTGCTAACCGACTTCACTAAACAGTCAAAGGTGCCCTCGGCACCAACGGCTTTAGCGATATCCTGTAGCGATAACGGCGCCATCATGAGGATGACCTCCGCGACAAGGCCAGACGGGCACACTGCACATCACTAAATGGCAGGCGTTTACCGGCAGTTTCCTGGTAATCTTCATGCCCCTTGCCCGCAATCAGTACGAGATCGCCCGGTTGTGCAGACGCCACCGTAAACTCAATCGCCCGCTTGCGGTCGGTATCCTGCAGCGCTGGCGCATGACTAAGCCCCGCACGAATATCAGACAAAATGGCGTCCGGAGATTCACTGCGCGGATTGTCGCTGGTCAGCACGACTTTATCGGCAAGTTGCTCGGCAACAGCTGCCATCAATGGTCGCTTGCCGCGATCGCGATCGCCCCCGCAACCAAACACACACCAGAGCCGGCCGCTGCAATGCGGACGCAGACTCCACAGCACCTGCTCCAGCGCATCCGGCGTATGAGCGTAATCTATGACCACCTGTACATTATCAGCCGCAGGCAAGCGTTCCAGCCTGCCCGGTACCGGTTCGAGCCCGGTGACTGCCTTGGCGATATCGGCCAGCGCAAATCCTTCACAACCGAGCACCGCAATAACCGCCAGCACATTTTTCAGGTTGACCACGCCACACAAAGCACTGCTCAGATCAAATTCACCCCACGGCGTTGTGATGCGCGCTTTGATGCCATCGCTGTGGTACTGGATAGCGCTTGCCTGCACGTCAGCGCCATCACCAAGACCAAAGCTGATAACCTCAACGCCCGAGGGAATCGCATTGCGCAGAACCTCGCTGTATTTGTCATCTCGGTTAAGTACGGCATGCTTCAACCCCGGCAGCGTAAATAGGCGGCTCTTAGCCTGGCCATAAGCCTCCATGGTGCCGTGGTAGTCCAGATGATCCTGGGTCAGGTTGGTGAAGACCGCTGTGCTGAATTGAACCGCCGCAACGCGATGCTGAACCAACCCGTGCGACGATACCTCCATTGCTGCCCATTTCGCGCCAGCATCGCGCCACTGCGCCAGGGTAGATTGCGTACTGATCGCATCAGGTGTCGTGTTATTGGCACCGCGCAACTGACTGATACGCCCCGCGCCGAGCGTCCCAATAACACCACAGGGCTTACCAATGCTTTCCAGCACCTGGGCGATATAATGGGTAACACTGGACTTCCCATTGGTACCGGTGACTCCGATAACACTCATCGCATGTGAGGGATTGGCGTAAAAGCGACCGGCGATCTCGCTGACGCGCTCAGATAAACGCGGTACCGCCACCACCGGCAGTGACCAGCGCGACGCATCGCAAGGTGCCTCAGCAACAATGGCGGCAGCTCCCTTGGCCACGGCCTTATCGATAAAATCACGGCCGTCGAGTTTGTGGCCGGCAAGCGCAACAAACAGATCGCCGGGCTGCACGAGCCGACTGTCCAGTGCCAGGCCGGTTACCGGAACGGCGGCCTGATCTGCACTCACTGCATCGATCAAATCGCCGAGAACCGTCGTTGTCTGCCCCATCAGTGCTTCCATTTCACGCTGAACCTGGTTTCTTTTTGGCGGTTTTATCCGCAATGATTTCATCGACAGCGTCCGGTGCGATATTCAACAGACGCATGGCTTCCCCGGTGACCCGGGAAAAAACGGGGGCGGCAGCTTCGCCACCGTAGTATTTGCCACTGCCTGGCTCGTCAATGGTCACCACCGTTACCACCCGTGGTCGTGACGCAGGCGCCATGCCAGCAAACAAGGAGAGGTAGCGATCATCGGCATAACCGCCCTCACCCAGTTTATGGACAGTGCCGGTTTTGCCAGCTACTCGGTAGGCGTCGATATGGGCACGCGTCCCTGTTCCACCCGGGCGGATAACCGACTCCAGCATTTGCGTTATAGAACGGGCTATTGATTCGTTCATCACTCGCTGCTCAGCCGCTGTATCTGCCTGCTGAATCAACTTGACTGGGCGCAGCACTCCGCCGCTGGCCAACACGCCGTAGGCCTGCGCCAACTGCAGAGCCGTCACAGATAGACCATAACCAAAGGCAAAGTTTGCTCGTTCAATCGGCAGCCATTTCGGGTGGTTGGGTAATACGCCATTGCTCTCACCGGGAAAGCCCGTGCCGGTGGCACGGCCAAGGCCGATGCGTTGAAACACATCCCAAACCCACTGTTCATTCAACGCCAGCGACAATCTGCTGATACCAACCTGGCTGGACTTTTTCAGCACCTGTTCCAGACTGAGCGTGCCGTAGTTAATCGGATCGACCAGTGTCTTTGATCCAATTCGCATATAGCCCGGACTGGTGTCGATCATCGAGTCGGCCGTATATTTGCCGCTCTCCAGGGCCGCCGCTACGGTAAAGGGCTTAACCGTGGAGCCCGGCTCAAACATGTCAGTCATGGCGCGATTGCGCATGGCCGCCAGCTTCATTTCGGTGCGATTGTTCGGGTTGTAGCCGGGCTGATTGACCATCGCCAGCACTTCGCCACTGTGGCTGTCGATCATCACCAGCGAGCCGGCTTTGGCCTGACTGCGGTGCAAAGCAGCCTTCAGTTCTTTATAAGCCAGGTACTGCAGACGGAGATCGATAGTCAACTGCAGGTCGTTACCGGGCTCTGCAGGTTTACCCTCATCGAGATCGCGCACGATGTTGCCGTACAAATCCTTGAGCACGCGCTTGCTGCCCGGCGTGCCGCGCAACCAATCGTTGTACGCAAGTTCGAGCCCTTCCTGTCCTTCGTCGTCAATATTGGTAAAGCCCACCAGATGCGACACCACTTCACCGGCGGGATAGTAGCGACGGTACTCACGCTGCATATAAACACCGGGGATAGAGGCTGCCAGCACGCGCTCGGCGGCTGCGGGTGTCATATGCCGACGCAGATAGACAAAGCGACGCGACGACAGACTGCTAATTTTCTTACTCAACGCAGCGGGCTCAAGATCGAGCAAACGCGCCAGCTCAGGTACGCGCCCCATAGCCTGCACCAGCTCTTTCGGGTCGGCCCAAATGGATGCCACCGGGGTGCTCACAGCCAAGGGCTCACCGTGACGGTCAACAATCATGCCGCGATGGGCCGGAATACTCTCGCTGCGAATGGTTCTGGCATTACCCTGACCCTGCAAAAATTCGCGGCCGCGATCAGCATCCAGAATTTGCAGATTGAGGGTTCGCCAAACGAGCAAAACAGCCAGGCACAGCAACCCCAGCGCCATCACCAGAAAGCGCCAGACGGGAACAAGCTCGATAGTCTGCTTAGTCCTCTTTGGCATTCACCTTCACCAATTGCAGTGCTTCATTGACTGGCGGTGTCATCATCAATTGCTCGTTCGCCAGCCGCTCAACACGGTCATGGGCCGCCCAGGTGCTGTGCTCCAGCAGCAAGCGTCCCCAGTCTTCGTCCAACCGGTAGGCTTCCTTTTGCAGAAGCTGCCACTGATTAAACATTTTTCTTGAAACGTGGGAGCTATGAATCACGGACAGTGCTGAAATCACAATCAGCACGATAAGCCCTGTCATAACACTCTGCTTGACCACGTCGTTCTCCTACGGTCGCCTTTCCGCGACCCGCATCACCGCACTTCGCGCCCTGGGATTGAGCGCCAGCTCGGCTGCAGCCGGCTTGACCGCCTTGCCACACAACTTCAAACGTCGATTACTGATGGCGTCATCCTGAACGGGTATATAGGAAGGCGGCGTATCACCCCGACTCTCCCGTCGCATAAACTGCTTGACCATACGGTCTTCCAGTGAATGAAAGCTGATAATCACCAGCCGTCCACCAGGCTTCAGACAATCCACCGCCTTGCTCAGAGCCACTTCCAAATCGCGCAGCTCATCATTGACTGCAATCCGGATCGCCTGAAACGCACGTGTCGCCGGATGTTTGTGTTTCTCCCAAGCGGGATTGGCCTCGGCAACAATTTTCGCCAACTGCAAAGTACGGGTGATTGCCTGCTCCTCGCGGGCACTAACAATGGCCCGAGCAATTCGCTTGGCGAATCGCTCTTCGCCGTACTCCTTCAATACACGCGCCAACTCGGCTTCTTCTACAGTGGCCAGCCATTGCGCAGCACTGACACCGGCATCCGGGTTCATTCGCATATCCA
The DNA here is from genome assembly GCA_041638115.1 of Litorivivens sp. Classification (GTDB taxonomy): domain Bacteria; phylum Pseudomonadota; class Gammaproteobacteria; order Pseudomonadales; family Spongiibacteraceae; genus Litorivivens. The sequence continues at coordinate 6,258 of JBFKXO010000098.1, forward strand.
GCTCGCCATCACGGCTAAAGCTAAAGCCACGCTCCGCATCATCCAGTTGCGGTGAGGACACACCCAGGTCCAGCAGAATACCGTCAGCCTGTGACATACCGTGTTCAGCCAACGCTTTATCCAGCGCCGCGAAGGACCCCCGATACAAAAGCAGGCGACCGTCGGCCGCCTGCAGGGTTTCACCAGCCGCGATGGCGGCGGGATCCTTGTCGATGGCGAGCAGCCTTCCGCTATCCGAAAGCTGGCGCAATACGGCCTGGCTGTGCCCGCCGCGCCCAAAAGTGCCATCAATGTATATGCCCGTACTATCGCTCACCAAAGCCTCCACGGCCTCTTCCAGCAATACGGTTTTATGCTCGTTCATTTCCTCTGCCTACAACGAGAGGGCATTAACGGCATCGGGAACCTCACCGTCCGGATCATCGTCTTCGACCCAGTTGTTCCAGAGAGTTTCGCTCCACAGTTCCAACTTGTTGTTTTGCCCCACCAACATCAGCTTCTTTTCCAGCTGGGCGTAATCCCGCAGAGTTTGCGGCAGCAGTACACGACCGTTGCCATCAAGCTCCAGGGGTTGTGCATAACCCAGCACCAGCCGCTGAATACGACGGGCCTTGGGGTTCATATTGGGAAGTGCCGCGATTTTTTCTTTCAGTTCCGCCCACTCCTGCTCGGGGTAGACCAGAACACAGCGGTCTTCGGTGTGGGCTGTCACGACAATACGGCCGCCACAGGACTCCAAAAGGGCGTCACGAATCTTGGCCGGTATGGCCAGACGCCCCTTCGAATCCATCGTGACATTGTTGCTGCCGGTAAACACTTTCCCCCACCCCTATGGAGTTATTAACCACTTATTCCCACTTAAATCCACTTTTTACCACTTTTGCACACTATAGGGACGTCGCGAGAGGGGTGTCAAGACAATCGACGGGAAAATGCTTTTATTCCTCAGGAAGTTGCGGTAAAAATGCAGGTATCGGTTTACATCTTGCAGACCTCAAACTCCGCAATATCATTCAGAATCAGCCCTATAGGACAGACACTTAAGGTAAAGTCTTAAGAATAGCGAGACCGCCCACGCAGGCGTCAGGATGGGGAGGTTTGGGTGAGTGTAAAAATTGAGTCGGTCTGTAAGCCGGGTTCTGTCGAGGACAGTCATTCATCTAGAGTCAG
>JBFKXO010000099.1:0-7330 GCA_041638115.1 Litorivivens sp.
ACCATTGCTCTGGAGCATCTGACCGCCATTCTGGCGCACCGCATCTTGTCGGATAAAAGCCGGCTGCAGGATGCGGAGCCACGCTTCGCAGCGATATGGCACTGGCATGCACTGGAGGAAACTGAACACAAGGCCGTGGCCTACGATGTCTATGCAAGTGTGATGAAAAATCGCTTTCTGGCCTACATTCGCCGCTGCTTCGCACTGATTATGTCGACCACGATTTTCTTCCTTATGTTGACGCCATTTTATCTCGGCCTGGTAGCCCGCGAAAAAGGCCAGCTCTTTAACTTGAAAGGCTGGTGGCGTGTGACGGTGTACCTGTGGGGGCCGCGCGGTGCATTGCTGCGGGCGCTGCCGGACTGGCTGGATTTTTTCCGGCCCGGCTTTCACCCCTGGGACCATGATAATCGCCAGTACCTGGAAGAGATCGATTCCTTGGTGTCAGAAGTTGAAGGCTACAAAAATCAGGGAGTAACAGCGTGACCGCGGCGCAATGCGGGGCGACTCTGTCGCCACGCGACTCGGCCTTTGCTGATCTTGAAGCCCTGTATGCGTCCACGCCCTTGGCTGCGATTAATCGCGATGCTCTGCGGCAGTGGCAACCGGCGCCCAGTTTGTGGGGGCGACTCAAGCCCCTGATTGCACGGCGCGCTGGCGCAAGCCTGCGCTGGGCAGAGGTGGACGGGCACCGGCTGCGTTACTGGGACAGCGGTGCAAGTGAGAAACCGGTGTTGTTGTTAATCCACGGATTCGGTTCCAGCAAGGAAAACTGGTCTTTTCTCAGTGAACTGTTGCACCGCGACTATCGCATTCTGGCACCTGACCTTCCGGGCTTTGGCGACAGTACCTATCGTACTGATTGTGATTACCGGGTGGATACTCAGGCGCGGCGAATGGCGCAGTGGCTCGACGAGCTCAATGTGAGTTCGGTCTATGTCGCCGGAAGTTCAATGGGTGGTGCCATTGCTGCCAGTCTGGCCGCCAGCCGCCCCGGGCTGGTCAAGGCGCTGTGTCTGATGAATGCCGCCGGCGCACCCGCCACACGTGTCAGCATGCTGGAAGCCGGCGTACTTGCCGGAAACAATTTTCTGGTGGCGAACACCCCCGCAGAGGCGCAACGGGTTTTCAAAATATGCTTCCACTCACGCAAGCGGATGTTAGGGGCTGTGTTTGCTTTTCTAATGGGTGGAGAGATGGCGCATCGCGCCATCGTCAATCACGCAATATTTTCGGATCTGGTGTATTCCCTGAGCACCGTCAATGGGCAATTGAAAGATGTGGTCGCGCCAACGTTTGTACTTTGGGGTGACAGTGATCGGGTGCTCGATGTGAGCTGTGTGGATGCCTTTCTGGCCGCCATTGATCATGCGCAGGCCATGGTGTTGCCGGAAACTGGCCATTTGCCCATGGTGGAGTGCCCCGGTGATACAGCGACGGTATTGCGTGCCTTTTTCAGCGCCCCTCACAACGTCGCAAACACGGAGAACCTATAATGACAGGACGTAACGACAGGGCGGAGCTGCTGGATACCGCGATCATCGGAGCGGGCTTTGGCGGCCTGGGACTGGCAATTAAACTACTGCAAGCCAGCGAGCACAATTTCGCCGTGTTTGAAAAATCAAACGATGTTGGCGGTGTCTGGCGCGACAATATTTATCCCGGGGCGGCCTGCGATGTACCGTCCCATCTTTATTCATTTTCCTTTGAACCCAATCCCCAGTGGAGCAGGACCTTTGGTGGTCAGGCGGAAATCCATCAGTATTTACAGCACTGTGCGGACAAGTATCAGCTGTGGGAAAAGATTCGTTTTAGCGCCCAGGTCGTGCGCGCGCGATATGATGAACATGACAGCGTATGGACGCTTTTCTTTAGCAATGGCGAAGCGGTTACTGCCCGTACGGTGGTTTTTGCTGTTGGGGCGCTGAATGTTCCAGCCTATCCCGCTATTGAAGGGCTTGATGAATTTCAAGGCAAGGTGATGCACACCGCCGAATGGGATACGAATTTCGATCTGAAAGGCAAACGCGTGGCTGTTATCGGTACGGGTGCCAGTGCAATCCAGGTGGTTCCGGGCATTCAGCCAGAAGTTGAAAGCCTTAAGTTGTATCAGCGCACGGCGCCCTGGGTGATGCCCAAGCGTGACGGTTGGATTCCTCCAGCATGGCGTAAGTGCTACGCACGCTTTCCGTTATTGCAAAAAATACATCGGGTACTGCAGTACTGGATGTTTGAATCTACCGCCCCGGTCATGATCAAAAACAATTGGATGACTCGTATTGGTGAACGCCTGGGACACCGCTACCGAAAGCGTGTGATTAAGGATCCGGTGTTGCTTGAGAAAGTGACCCCGAATTATGCCTTGGGCTGCAAACGTGTGCTGTTATCTGATGACTACTATCCAGCGCTGACCACGCCGAACGTGGAGTTGATCTCGGATCGAATTTCCCGAATTGATGCAACGGGGATTGTGAGTGGCGATGGGCGCCATGAAGCGTTTGACGCGATTGTTCTCGCCACCGGCTTTAAAGTGCCGGCGGCAGGGGCACCCTTTCCGATTGAGGGCATCGACGGTCGTTCGCTTGATGAAGATTGGCGTGGGGGTTCCGAGGCCTATTTGGGGATGACCGTGAGCGGCTATCCAAATATGTTATATATCATGGGGCCCAATACTGGTCCCGGAAACATCTCGGTGATTTTCTATATTGAATCTCAGCTGCGCTATATCATGGCCTACCTGAAACATATGAAAGATCGCAAACTGGCCGCGCTGGATTTGAAGCACGAGGTGCAGAAAACCTTCAACGAAGGTATTCAGGCGAAGATGCAGAAAACGACCTGGATGTCGGGATGTGACAGCTGGTACCTGACTGCGGATGGAAAAAATACGACGTTGTGGCCCGGTTATTCTTGGCAGTATCGGATGCAATCGCGACATTTTGATCCAAGCATTTACCGCAGCGTACGCCGGCGCGACGCGCAACCGATACTGAAAGATATCAACAACTGTGACGCGCTGCCCAGTGCTTAAACGTTCAGGCCGCTGCGGCGGCCAGCGAGTAATTATAAGGAAAACCTATGTTTGATGTTCGTGGCAAGGTGGTTGCCATTACGGGAGCAGGCTCGGGAATTGGCCTGGCCCTGACCAGGTTGTGTTTGCGCGAGGGCGCCCAGGTCGCGGCTTCGGACCGCAACCCTCAGGCGCTAACGGCATTGTCTGCCGAATATTCCCAGCAATTGCATGTCGCTACGGTCGATGTCAGTGATCGTGAGGCGATGCAGGCCTGGGCGGCTGCGGTGGTGGGGAATTTTGGTCACTGCGACGTCATTGTTAACAATGCCGGAGTGTCATTGTCGAGTCGAATCCAAACCATGCAGCGCGCCGACCTGGAATGGCTGATGAATATCAATTTTTGGGGTGTGGTGAATGGGGTAGAGGCTTTTTTGCCGGAGCTGCTGCAGCGCCCGGCGGCCTGTATTGTAAATATCTCTAGTCTGTTCGGTTTGATGGCAGTGCCCTCGCAATCGGCCTATAACGCAGCAAAGTTTGCGGTGCGGGGGTACTCCGAATCGATGCGACAGGACCTGCGTGACACCAATGTAAAAGTGGTCACCGTGCATCCCGGTGGAGTTAAAACGAATATCGTGCGCAACGGTAAGCACTTTGACAGTCTGGACGGCAGTGCCACCAATACGGACGACACCGCGGAGATGTTTGCCCGTATTGCCTCGACCACACCTGAGCGAGCCGCGCACATCATCTTCAACGCCATTCGCAAGGGTAAACCGCGCGTATTGATTGGGCGCGACGCCATTTTTCTCGACATTCTGCAACGCCTTTTGCCCGGGCTATACGATCGCATCACCGTGCCTGTATCCCTCAAGGGGCGGCGCCGGCTTGCGAGTTAGTCGCGGGTGAGACGAATAGCTCCCTGCCTTGGTCAGGCCTTTGGCCTGGCCCTTTTTTTATTGTTTCCGGTCTGTATTCCTTCAGCGCTTGCCCATCAAAATACCGAAGGTTCGCCAGCGCGCACGGATTTGGAGCCGGCGCTGCGCAATGCTTCTCGTCGAGAACCGCTTGTGGAGACCGTTGTCCACGTAAGTGGTTTTAGCTACCTGAACAATCGCGAACGTTTGTTGGACGAATTGCTCGATGCGCGAAACGCTGCGGTTGAGCTGGAGACAGGCGTGCGCCAACTCCGCTATTTCCCGGGCGACGAAGACAAACTCATTCGCTTGCTGAAAGGGATGGATGGCAAGGCGACCACGGCGCAAGCGGGCATCGGTTTGGTGTTAGGTATCCCCTGGCGCGACGATCGCTACACGTTGACCACAACCGCGCGCACCCGTTTCGCAGGCACCTTCGAGTACGAACCCTCCGATGAGCCCAAGTTGCGCTTGGCACCCCTCATCTCGTTTATCGAATTGTCGGAGCTGGAATCTCGCGTGCGGGTATCCGGTTTTGGTGTCGGTGAATTGGCGCTGCATCGGCGCATTGATGAAATCAGCTTGCCGGCCACCACGGTAACGGTGAGTCTCAAGCATCAGGAGATCTGGCTTTACGAGCGGGATGTCCCCATTCAGCGCTATCGCGAGAGTGATTTGTTCAAGCTCAGTGATTTCACCCGTAAATTTTCTCGACCGAATATCGATCTATCCAGCGTTACCGAATTAGACCAATGGCGCTTTGGCGTGAGAATTGAAAATTTGCTCGCCGATACCCTGCGGGGGCTGCAGGGTTCTCCCTACGAGCTAAAGCCGCGGGCTTCGCTGACGGTGAGTCGCCGCTGGGAATGGGGCAGGGTAGGCCTGTTTCAGGACGTGAGTGCCCAGCCGGCCTTTGGTCAGGTAATGCCGAGAAGAGAAACGATCGCCAGTATTGAGGTCCCCTTGGGGCAGCGCTGGGAAGTGGGGGCGGGCTATCAGGCTGTGGCGATGGACCGAGATCACGACGCCGTGAGCTTGTCACTGCGCTACCGTTTGCTGGATAGTTTCTATCTGGGAGTGAGTGCCATGGCCGCCGGCCGTCACGAGTTGGGCGGGACCTTCCGGATTCAAATGCCTCTCTAGACTCATCACACGACGCAGGTGTGGACAGGCAAGCTCGGTTTTCACATCGAGGTAGCGCTTGCTATCCTGTGCGCCGCTGTTTACCCCTCGGAGACAACCATTGGCCGTACAGGAACCGACAATCAAATTGCACCCATCGTGGCTTGAAGCGGTGGGCGCAGAATTTCAGCAAGAGTATATGCAGTCGCTGCGTGCGTTCCTGCGTGAACGCATGGCCGCAGGGGCAACGGTGTTTCCGCGCCCCGCACAATGGTTTAACGCGCTCAACAGCACGCCCTTGCCAGATGTGAAAGTGGTCATTTTGGGGCAGGACCCCTATCACGGCCCTGACCAGGCGCACGGTTTATGTTTTTCGGTGCAGCCACCGGTGGCACCGCCCCCGTCATTGGTGAATATATATAAAGAACTGCACAGTGATCTGGGGCTGACGATTCCCTCACACGGCTGTCTCACATCCTGGGCTGAGCAAGGTGTCTTGCTGCTGAACAGTGTGCTGACGGTTGAGCAGGGTCAGGCCGGTGCCCACCAGGGCAAAGGGTGGGAGCGATTTACCGACGCTGTGATAGGCGCAGTCAATCGCGAGTGCGAGGGGGTGGTCTTTCTATTGTGGGGCGCTTACGCCCAGAAAAAAGGGCAGTTGGTGGATGGCTCGCGCCATTGCGTATTGAAAGCGCCGCATCCCTCACCCTTGAGTGCTCACCGAGGCTTTCTGGGCTGTCGCCACTTTTCCCAGGCTAACGCCTATCTTCAATCACGCGGTACAGAACCAGTGAATTGGGAGTTGCCGCTGGCGGTTTCGTGATCTGACTAGTGTTTAAGTTCAGTCGTTGTCGCCCAGCCCGTAAGGTGGCTGGGTGATCTCTGACACTGCCGCGCCGTTTTTCAGTCGCAGGTCGGTAGAGGCGGCGCTGCCGGTGGCAAGCACAACCGCTGCCAGGCCGTCCTCGGTGCAGCAGGCAAGGGTGCCCACTGGCTTGTCGCCGTCGAGTATGTCGTCGCCTGCTTTCGCCTCACCGCTAATGACCGCGCGATAAAGACGGCGCTTTGGTACGCCCTTGAAGTGCAGGCGCGCGACCACTTCCTGCCCGGTGTAGCAGCCCTTTTTGAAGCTCACGGCGCCGGTGAGGTCATAGTTCAGAAGTTGTGGCAGAAATTCCTCTCGCGTCGCAGCACACACGGCAACGGTTCCCGCTTCAATATCCAGAGCATCCCAGACCTGTGACCCGGCTGCCCGAGCCTGTTGTCTCAGGGCGGACCAGATTTCGCCAACGCGGGTTGCTGGCAGCCAGAGTTCAAAGCGGTTGCCGTCGCGTTGCAGGATGACTGTCTGCTCGTCGACCCAGGTTGCAAGTGCGGTGTTGTCAGCGAGGGTCAAGGCTGGGAATACTTTAAGCAGGCTCTCTCTTGCCCGGGGACCGACGAGGCCGAGGGCCACGTAGTCGTCACTTGCATCCCTTAGCTCGACTTTGGAAAACACCGCGTATTTACTGAGTACCGACAGCCCGTCGGCAACACAATCGCACCGGATTTTAAGCATCAACGTCTGCGTGTCGAGCCTGGCGGCAGTAAAGCTGGCCAGCATGCGCCCCTTGGGGTTGCAGTAGGCGCCGTCGCGGGCCTGAATGGTCGACACCTGACGGAAATCAGCCGTGGTCTGGCCCTGGAAAAATTTCTCGCCGTCGGGACCCTCTGCCCGCATGAAGCCGTATTGCGTCAAGGGTATGATCAGCGTTTGATCGCCGGCCTCGCCTGGCATTGGGCTATCGGGAAAGTGGCAGTGCTCGCCACTGATTCGGGCATTGTCTGCGTCGAGTTGGCTTGTGAAGGAATCTGTGCTCACCGCGTACTCCCGGCCTGCTGTGAAAGAAGGCCATGCGCTTGCTGGCCTGTGTCGCTATAATGCGCCGCTCAACTCGCGGCAGCAGGCAACTTAATGTACTCAGAAAACGAGATCAAGCGAATTTACTGGGCCAGTCGGCGGGGTATGCTGGAGCTTGACCTGATGCTGGTTCCATTTATGGAAAACTGTTTTCGTACCTTGTCGACTGAAAAGCAGCAGCACTATGTCGATCTGCTGGAATGTGAAGATACCCAGATTTTCCAATGGCTGCTGGGTACTGAGAGCCCGGCTGACGACGCATTGCTAGGGATAGTCAATGACATCAAAGCGCACGCCCGCCGACCTAAGGATTGAACTCAGACCCTCACGCTTCCTGCTTGTCTTCCTGCTGCTGCAACACGTGTTGGCAGGAGCGGCGCT
>JBFKXO010000100.1:0-7306 GCA_041638115.1 Litorivivens sp.
GTGGGTGACGGAATCGGCGGCGACAGTTTCTCCGAGCTGGTGCGTCAGGCGCGCCGCGACGATGCGATCAAGGCTGTGGTGTTGCGCGTCGATAGCGGTGGTGGTTCTGCATTTGCCTCAGAGCAGATTCGTCAGGAACTCAAGTTGCTAAAGCAGTCTGGCAAGCCGTTGGTGGTTTCGATGGGAAGTGCGGCAGCGTCCGGCGGCTACTGGATTTCGGCGAATGCCGATGAAATCTGGGCCACACCCACGACCATTACCGGCTCCATTGGTATTTTCGGCGCCTTTCCAACGATTGATCGCAGCCTGGCCAAACTGGGTATTTCCACCGACGGCGTGGGTACCACAGACGTTGCCGGTGGGTTGCGGGTGGATCGCCCTTTGAATCCGGTGGTGAAGCGCGCGCTGCAGTCCGGTATGGAGCATGGCTACCAGCAGTTTCTTTCTATCGTCGCTGAGGGCCGCGATATGTTGCCCGAGCAGGTCGACAAGATTGCGCAGGGGCGCGTCTGGACCGGAGAGGATGCGCGTCAACTGGGGTTGGTTGATCAGCTGGGTGGTTTGGAAGATGCGATCGAATCAGCGGCCAATCTGGCCGGAATGACGGAATACCGCCGCCAGTGGGTGAGTCCGACACTGCCGCCGCTGCAGGCGCTGGTGAATCACTTGTTGGAGCAGGCGGGCGTCAGTGCGTATCTCAAAGAGAAGGCGGCGCTTGCCACCTGGTGGTCACCGGTTTCCTCGCTGGTGCGAGACTTTCTGAAAATGCGTGACCCCAATGGCATGTATGCCTACTGCACAGAGTGCGCGACGCCTTAGGCTGGAATGGCCTAAGCTGCAAGGCTGCCGTCGTACACGCAGCGACCGTTAATAAAGGTTTTGCTGACGCGCGGTGGCTTATCCCATTCGATAGCCGCCGAATCCAGAATCACGAGATCTGCTGGATTTCCCGGCGTCAGCGAGCGCCATTGGCGACCCGGATCTTCAGCCTTTCCCAAATACATCGATAACGCCGCCTGCGGGGAAAGCACTTCTTGCGGGTTGAGTGTCACACCCGATGGTGTCGTCCGCGCGATTGCAGCACGCATGCACAGCCAGGGATTAGCGTTACCGAAGGGGGCATCACTGCTGGCGGCAAAGGGAATATCTGCGTCAAGGAAGCTGCGCGCGCGATACAAAATCCTTTGATCGTCTTCCGACAGGCTGGCGCGGTAGCGGTCGCCGCGCTCGGCAATAAAAATAGGCTGGCTGACAACGCTAATGGCCAGCTGCCGGATAATGTTCAATGCTTCGTCGTCACACAGTGACGCATGTTCGATGCGATCGGATGGCAGGCTGCCAACTTCAGCCAATGCAGCCAGCGCAAAATGTAATTCCGCGGCGGTAACACAGTGAAAGGCGACCGCTCGATGGCGCTGATGTTGCCTGGCGATCAACGCGCAAAGTTCCTCGAACTCCGGGAGTGCGTTTTCTTTCAGATAAATCTTGCAGGGCCCAAGGGTCAGTATGTCCGTACTGATGAAATCCAGATCCGGGCGCCCCATCAGCGTGACGCGCTGTAGCAGGCGATCGTCTTCTTGAAATGCGCGAAATAAGGTGACGGTCTCGGCGCTATTGTCGGGCCCCGCGTCGGTCAATCCGGTGATGCCGTAGGCTGCCAGTTGGCGACTGGCGCGTGCTATGTCCGGTAGCGGTTTGGGAAAGTGCTGTTGTAACCAGTCGTCCATATGGAAAAAGCGTCCGGTTAGCTTGCCGTTATCCTCGCGCTCTGCGGTGTCAGGAAATTCATTACTGCGCAGTTGAGCAATGGCCGCGTCGTTGTAAATCCACAGTCGCCCGGTGCGGTGCTGGACCCTGATCGGGGTGGTGAAACTCACGCGGTTGAGCACATGCCGATCAATTAACCCGTGTTCGCCCTCGTGGTAGCCGATGGCGCGCAGACCGTTTGGGTGATTTGAGATCTGTTCGCTGAGAAAGCGTATCAGGGGCTCGGGCTTCTCCAATGCGCTTGCCGAGCAATCGACTGACGCAAGTGCCGCGGCATAGGCCAGAAAGTGGCAATGGTGATCATGAAGGCCGGGCACGGCGTAGCGGCCGTCAGCGTCGTGTACCGGCTCGTTTGGCCGGGGTGCTAACGAAGCGCTGCGTTCTTGTATTTGCTGGGAAAAGCGTAAATCGAAGGGCCTGCCCTCTGGGTCAACGAGGTTCTTGATCAGCACGACAAGCCCCTTTCGCGAATTACTCGTTGGGTATCTGCGCCAAGGTCTGGGGCTACACCACGGGGAGGACGTGCGCGTGGAGGATCAACAGGCAAGCGGCTGTTGTCTGTCTTTATCCACCAGTTATCCTCGCAATGCGTAATATCGAGCGACGAAGACAGGGTGGGGCGGTTTTCTGCGCAAAATTGGGTGACGGCGCAAAGGCTGATATCGAGTAACCCACCGTGCCCTGAGGTCCAGTGGCTGTAGGCTGCAACAGCGGCATGCAAACCTGTCAGTGGGTCAGCGATGGCGTCGCCACAAAACAGCCACTGGCCCGATACGTCGTACAGTGCTTTGCTTAGTCCCGCCGCGACACCGGCATCGTCACCGTAGGCAACCGCCAACTCATTGTCGCGACCGTATCCGGTAATGCTGACCCAGACCATGCCCGGTTTTTCCGCTAACAGTGTTTGCGCATCGATACCCATTTGGCGCAGGGCGCGTGGCCGCGAGCTTTCGATGACGATATCGGCTTGCCTGAGCAACTCAAGCAGAGCACCGCTTTGGGCCGGCAAATCGAGTGCCAAGGACGATTTATGTGCATTGAGCACGTTGTAAAACGGCCGGGGGCCCTGTCGAGCGCCATCTGGTCGATTAAGACTTTCCACCTTGATGACCTGAGCACCACACATCTGCAGCAAGCTGCCGCAAAGGGGGCCGGCCCACAGTGCGGATAAATCAATCACCAACGGATTGCGCTGCTGAGGTGCCACCCTGGAGGGGTGGGCGTGCAGCAACCATGGGCGAGGGGGTAGGGGGTTCACCGCATCCGCAACCGCGATCCCCATTAAATGACCGAGTTCCACCAAGTCGGCACTGGACTGTTGCGCGACCACTTGCTGCAACTGTGTCCAGTCGCCAGCTTCTGGCCAGTCACTGTGTGGACCGCGAGAAAACAGGGCGGGTAGTTGCTCCCAGTCGTCCGCTCTGGGCAAGTTCAGGGCGACGATGCCGTCGCGGGTGTTTAACAACTTGCTGCTGCCACCACAGTTTCGGTCGCCGCTGCGATGAAAGTTGGCTATCGCTGCGCGTTCACCCAGCAAGCACTCGGGGGGGAAATGGTCTGGAAAACAGCGTTCAAGTTGGGGCGATAGTTGTTGTAACGCGAGAAAAGCCCCGCGAGCCGCTGCGGCCAGGGGCAGGTCGATTGGCTGTGGCTGGTCTGAACCGGTCAGCCACATGGCGCCGGAGCGCGCCCAGCAATTTAATGTCTGTTTCTCCGAAGTAGCTGTTTGCTGTGCGTTAATGCCCAGTGCATCGAGCAAACGGCAGGCGTGCTCGGTACCGGGATCATCCGGTAGTGTTAGCGGCGATGAAGCAGTGGCTGAGGGTGACATGGGCGCAGTGTATAGTGCACCCAGTAACGGCACAATTGTTTGCTGAAGGGTTATTTGCTGGCCAGATATTCTTCGTGCAGTGCGCACAGAAAGTACTCGAGTCCGCAAATAACCTGCACGCTGCGACGGGAGTACCACAATTCAAACGCATGTTGTGCGTAGGGCAGCTCTGCCAGCCCCACGCGCGTGCCCGGGATATCCTTGAGTGCTTTGTACAGCGCACGGGATTCGGCGATGGGCGCAAGGGTATCCCCCTCACCATGGATCAGCAGCATGGGTGGCGCCTTTTCTGACACGTGGAACAGCGGTGAAGCCTGACGCCACAGCTCGGGGTTGTCGGTTTTTGAGCACTTCAATACATGCTTGGTCAGCAGTTTGTCGAGGCCGGGATGGCGCCGCTGGCCCTGACTGTTAGTGAAGTCATGAATGCCGTAAAAGGGAATGGCCGCTTGGACCGAGGTGTCTTTATCTTCAAAGCCGGGTTGAAAGGCCGGTTCATTGGCGCTCAGGGCCAGCAGTGCCGACAAGTGGCCGCCGGCAGAGCCGCCAGTGACTGCAATAAAGTTTGAATCGCCGCCATAGTTGGCGATGTTTTCCTTTATCCAGACCAGTGCGCGTTTGCAGTCGATAATGTTATCGGGGAAGGTGGCGGCGGGGCTTAACCGATACTGCAGGGTGACGCACACCCAGCCTCGGCTTGCGAGCTGCCCCATCAGCGGCAAGGCTTGTTGATCCTTGTTGCCAATAATCCAGGCGCCACCGTGAATCTGCACCAGTACCGGAGCGTTAGGTGGCTGGGTTTCGTGGTGAAAAATATCGAGTTTGAGTTCTGTGTCGTTTTCCTTGAAATAAGCAACATTGCGAACCCTGACCACCCCCGGTACTTGATAGCCAAAAGGGTGGGCAATCTGGCCGGGTGCCGGGCCGGAGGGAATAGCTCTGCGTCGATCTGCAGGTATGCGGTCAGTAAAATCCGCACCGAGTGCCTGGCGGCCCGCATCCAGTACTTCCTGGCGGGCACCATCGGCCTGATTGTGAAATTGCGCCAGTGCCAGCCAGGACGCTCCGGCAATCAGCACGGCAGACGCATCCATGAGCCCTTGCAAGCCATCGAGCGCAATCAATGAAATGGTGATAAGAAATTCGACGGCGATAAAGTGCAGCGGCAGCTCGCCAGCAAGCAAACCGAAGGTAAAGCTGACCACGCCGAGGAACTCGGGCTTGCCCTTCCAGGGGTTGTAGACGTTCCAGGCGAACCAGGCCCAGAGCAGTGAAAGAAGCAGCATGCGTAATACTCTTTTTCTTATTGACTACTTTTGGCGTATGCGCAGTTTTCAGTAATAATCGCAATGCGCTCTCGCGGATAGGTGGCGGCAATCGCCACCTCGTACTCACTAGCGTATAACGTATTCGCTCATGGGGATACAGTCAATCTTGTCGAAATCGATAAACCGGGCGCAGCTTTCCATCATTTGCGTTTCGCGCAGTTTCAGCAGCCCTTCGTCGCCGGCGGCGTCATAGAATGCCTCGCGGGAGTGGATGGCGGCTTCCGGAAAATTTTCCTCCACAATCGCGTCGCAGGGTGGTGCGCCGGGTGTAACGGGTCTGGCAACCACGTTTTGGCGATAGCCAAAGGTTGATTGGGTCTCGATCGCTACCTGGGTGTGACTGCCGTGCCAGACCTCAATCCATTGCTCGAAAGTCAGCCGCTCCGGCTTTTGCAAAAAGACCACCTGATTCATGCCGAAGGTTCGCTCATTCTCACGCGGCGGGTGTTGCGTGTTGACCAACGGCTCGGATTCAGTCACCAAGTAACCGGCAAATTTTGCGCAATGCATGGCAATGGCGGCTTCAACTTTTTCGCGATAAACGGCGCTGTCCAGCCATAGCGACAGTATGGCATCGGCAACAGGTGTTGCATTTTCGATGCGGTAGTTGGCGGCGGGATTGACGTCTGAATCGGACACGCACAGACGCAGGCTGTGCGGTGTTTCACGTCTCAATACCGGAGCTAATTCGGTGCGTAATATTTCCCGAAACTCATCGCCAGATTGCGAGTCGTTCTTCCACAACGCGTAGATAATTTTTTCCATTGTTAATCCTGACAGTTGGCAAAAATTTATAGAAAGCGCAGCGCGCTATCGTGTCTCCTTGCATATCACAGATTGCGTCTTAATGCGCACATATATGCTTAATGCGTCACGTGGCTTTGGCTGCACGCGAATCAGTTTAAACCGGGTTCAAGGGGGAGTAACGCGTAGAGGAAAAGGCAAGCAACACCGAGAATCGCGTATTGGCCTCGCCAAAGTCCGCGATTTATTCACCCTGCTTTAGTCATGTAGCTCGACACTTAACGATCACGGAACGATGAGGAGCAAACTATGTTCACTAAGAAAATACTGTTAACGGGAATACTCGCATGTTCAAGCGCCGCTGCTCTGGCTCAAGGTCCATTGAGCGGAGGCGGTGGCGCCGGCGGTGGTGGTTTTACCCCGCCCTCGGGACTTGACGGTGGCGAGTCATCGAACCCGCTACCCGTTATTCGCACCTGGCACCGAGCGACGGTGGATCTAAGGCCATTGGCTGATGCCTACACCCCTTACGCCTGTGTCTGCGCTGAAGCACAGATTGATAACCTGGTGAGGGTCACTGCGCAGGCCAAAGCAACGCCAACGTCGTTGCCGGGTTTGGCAGAACAGACCGCTAATTTCCTGCAAAACCAGGGGCAGCCTGACGAGGGTGGTGGCGACGACGCAGAGCCACCGGTCGCGTTTGAAGGGGCTGGTCTCCCTGCTGCACCGGGTGAAGGCGGCGACAATTCAGAGGCAGCTCCGGGTGCTAGCGACAGCCAAGAGGGCGAAACCTATGCGCTCTCAATACCTGCAGACCTCGAGAATCAATCACCACTGCCGCAGCCCTTCCTGGTGTCGTCCATCGTCAACGCCGATATTCAGATCACGGATCTAAGCAGTGGCGGCGGCGAACAACCGGAAGATCCTGACGAAGGGGATTCTCCGGAAGATGAGTTTGAAGAAGGCGAGGAAGAGTTTGAGGAAGAAATAGAGAGCTGATCGCTCGCCCGGAAGCGGCACTCGCAAGGGTGCCGCTTTTTACATCACCGTTTTCACGTCAATGGTTTAATTGCTTGATCTGACACCGCTCATCCCTTTTCGCAAGGTCGTGTATGGTAAGTAAAAACGGAACTTACCGCGCCATGACCACGATTGATCGACGAACCCTGCTTGCCGGCCTTGCAGCCACTCCCATCGCCAGTATGGCCTCAACTCTGCCATCGGCGAGCGTGAAATCCTGGTATGCCAGTGTGGATGTACTTGTTGTTGGCTCAGGGGTGGCGGGAACCTCTGCCGCCATAGAAGCCGCCGCTGCCGGCGCCAGCGCACTGGTCCTGGAGATGCTGCCCAAACTGGGGGGTTCCTCGGCGATGTCTGGCGGTGTGGTGTATTGCGGTGGCGGTACGGCGTTGCAAAAGGCCTGCGGTATTGACGATAACATCGAAGCGATGGCGGAGTACCTCACAGCAGCCAGCGGTGTATACGCCCAAAAAGACAAGATTGATCAGTACTGTCGCCACTCTCCCGAACATTTCGATTGGCTGGTAAAGCAGGGCGTTCACTATGAACCGTCTTTTACCCGTATGAAAGGTTTGCCCGGCACCCCGGACTCCCTGTATTACTCTGGCTCTGAGCA
>JBFKXO010000101.1:0-7171 GCA_041638115.1 Litorivivens sp.
GACACGAACCGGTGCCTGTGAGTTGAGCGGGGGCGAATTGGTTCAGCCAATCGAGGGCATTTTTGACCTCTGGATACAGGCTTTTGACCACATTTTCGCAGTCATTTCCGGCACCCTGCTCAAGAAAGGCCGCTATTCTGATGGGTCGACTGTTACGTGTCAATTCCTGGTGTGAAAAAATTTCACGGGTTCCGATACTTACGCCCGGGTGAATGACGACATACCACTGCTGTGGCATTTCAACCGGCGTCAATTGTTCGCCGACACCTTCGGCCCAGGCGGTTCTGCCGCGCACAAAGATCGGCACGTCGGCACCTAGCTGCAGCCCGATCTCTGCCAGCGCATCAATGCTTAAGTGCGTTTGCCATAGCTGGTTCAGCGCTAGCAGGGTGGTGGCTGCATTGGAGCTGCCGCCACCGATGCCGCCGCCCATCGGCAGGATCTTGTCGCAACGAATATCGGCGCCCAGCGCGCAGCCACTGGCTTGTTGCAGGGCGCGAGCGGCCCGAACGATGAGATTGTCCTCGGCAGACACCCCCTCGAACGCGGGGCTGAGAGAGATGCGGTCGTCGGGGCGAACGGTAAAAGTGAGTGTGTCGCCATAGTCGAGTAATTGAAACAGGCTCTGTAACAGGTGATAGCCATCCTCGCGGCGGCCGGTGATTTTCAGGCAAAGATTGAGCTTTGCCGGCGACAAGAGGCTTAACGTGGTCATGGGGCAATGCAGGTGGCGCTGGATTGCCAGTCACGCAGCAGCCATTTCAAGCGAACATCACCGCTCTGCAGGGAAATGCGTTCAGCAAATTGACTGTTGGGCTGATAGGAGATGTCCCAACCATATTGCGTCAGCTGCGTAATCGGCCCGTCCTCTTGCGGCTGTTGCTGGTGAGGGGCATCGGGATCGGGCAGGCCGCGCAACCAATAGCGCAGGGCAGATACCGGCATCACCCAGCCGAGGGAGGCGAGTAGCGCTTCAGGAGAATCTGCAGACAATGCCGGGTCACCGCCGCGGTGAAGGCTGACCTGCTCACGATCGCCGTAGATGATTGTGGTGCCGACGCCGAGCGGACCGCTTAATCGAATATGGTAACGGTCGCCACAATCCTGCCAGTGAACATTGGCGCTTTCCTGTTCACCGTTGGCCCACAGGCCAACGCGGCCCTGGACACTCCAGTGCCCGACGTTTGTCGATTGCTGTACTGGTGCGCTGCTGCAGGCCGCGAGTAACGCGACAGCCGCCAGCAGGCTGGGAATACGAAATTGCATCAGGGTTTTTCAGCCATTGGCAGGCTAACGTTCAAGCGCTGCAGCGTTTCGCGGATTATCGGGCTGTCTGGTGTCTCCCGCAGGCCGGTCTGCCAGACATTGATGGCGCCCGCCTGGTCCCCCAATTGCCACAGCACTTCGCCGAGGTGGGCGGCTATTTCGTGGTCTTTTGTCTGCGAATAGGCGCGTTCCAGCCAGGTGCGGGCTAACTGCAGGTCGCCCAGGCGGAAGGCAACCCAGCCGTAGCTGTCCTGGATTGCAGGATCTTGAGGGCGCAATTGCAAGGCCTTGCTGATCAGGGCTTTGGCCTCTGTCAGCCGGTCGGTAAGGTTCGCGAGAGAATACCCCAGTGCGTTCAGTGCGGTGGCGTTTTCCGGGTCGCGCGACAAGATCTGGCGCAGGTCTTGCTCCATCAGTGCAATATTGCGTTGGCGCTCACTGAACAGGGATCGCGCGTAGAGCAGGTTGGTATTTGCCGGGTTCTGCTCTAGCGCCTTTGATAGGAGATTGTAGCCTTCCTTGTACCGTCGCTGGTCAAACAGCAGGTCCGACTCGACCAAATAGAGTTGGACGCTGTGTTGCGGGAAGCGCTTTCGGGCGTCATGCAGGCTGTGCCGGGCCGCGGTGAGCCCGTGCTGTTCAAGGTCGAGGGTCGCCAATCGGGTCAGCGCAGGAATCAGTTGCTCGCCAAGTCCAACCTGACTGTAGTGGCTGCGCGCTTGATCCCATTGCTCTTGCTGCTCGGCAATGCGGCCCAGGAAATATAAAGCATGGTTTTTCTGTTGCGGATCCTGGCGTAGTGATTCCAGCAGTGTTGAGGCTTCTTTGTAGTCGCCAATCTCCCGGTTGACCAGCGCTAACGACAGTGTGATCGCGCTATCTTCCGGAAATTGATTGTTCAGCACAGTGTATTGTGCCTTGGCCTGATAGAGGTCGCTGCGCGTCAGCAGCTGGGCCAGATTCTGGCGCAGACGTTTATGGTAGGGGTGCTGATCAACAGCGTAGCGCAGGCGCTCTATAGCTTCGTCGGTGCGATTGAGTTGTTGCAATACACGGGTTTCGATCAGTAGGGCGTGCACGTCGCCAGGGTCGGCAGCGAGTACCTCGCGAATCAGGCTCAGGGCTTCCTCTTCCTGATTGCGGTATTGCAAGGTAAGCGCCACACCGGTTTTTAGATTGTTGTTGTTCGGATATTTTGCCAGCAATGCGCGAATGCGGGTTTCGAAGTCATTCTGCTGGGCTTCAGACAGTGCCAGAGCGCTGGCGGCCAGGCTGGCGAAGTTGCTTTCTTCACTCGAGCCAATGACCGCTTCCATATGTTGTAAGGCTTCAATGGGGCGCCGCGCGCGTGCCAGTGTCGTGCCGCGAATGAAGTGGGCCTCGGCCGCCTGGGGTTGCTTTTGCAGCCACAATTCGGTGGCTGCTAGCGATGCATCGACATTGCTTACAAATTGGGACAAGCGCGCGGCGGTGGCGATGATGCCAATGTCTTCCGTGCGATACGCCTGCTCCAGGTAGTTGGTCAGTGCCACGTCGTAATGCTGTCGGCGAATGGCGAATTCTGCCACCAGCAGATCGTAGAAACTGTCTTCCGGGAAGGGTTTGATGGGTGGCTCTGCGGGCTCAGTGGCGAGTGCCGCCACAGCTTGCTCTGGTGCGGGTTCTTTATCCGGCGCCTGGGCGCAGGCACCCAACAGCAGGGGGAGACCAAAAGTGGCCGCTATCCCAAGGGTTTGTGTGAGTTTCATCATAGGCCGATTCTAGCATGGGCCGAACAAGTCGCGTAGCAAACCCTTTGAAGTGTTACGCAGCATCCACTTTTAGTGGTCAACTTGCTAGAATTGCCCCCTTTTTCTGGTTCGGTAGTCTCTCCCGCGCATGAATTTAGTGGTATTGGGTGTAAATCACAATTCGGCTCCCGTTGCGGTACGGGAGCAGGTTGCGTTTGTGCCTGAGCTAATGGAAGAGGCGCTGCAGGCGCTTACCTCGTTGTCTGGTGTGGACGAGGCCGCCATTCTCTCGACCTGCAATCGCACCGAGTTGTACCTGATCGACGCGGGCGATAGCAGTTCCCTGCCGGATGCCGTGAGTTCTTGGCTGGCGGAATATCGTGCACTGCCGCGCTCGGCATTTGAGCAATGCCTGTACTGTCATGAGGGCGTTGCCGGTGTTCGCCATATGATGACGGTGGCGGCGGGGCTGGACTCTCTGGTTCTGGGTGAACCACAGATTCTTGGGCAGATGAAATCCTGCTATGCGGTGGCGAAAGAGGCGGGAACCCTCGGGGCCAACCTCGAGCGTGCCTTTCAGCAGGTCTTTGCCACGGCCAAGCGGGTCCGTACCGATACCGCCATTGGTGAAAACCCGGTGTCTGTGGCTTACGCGGCGGTCAGTCTCACCCAGCATATTTTCAGTAATCTTGAACGGTGCCGGGCGTTGCTGATTGGCGCCGGCGAAACCATTGAACTGGTGGCGACCCACCTGCGTGAGCGGGGCGTAAAGCAGCTGGTTATAGCTAATCGTACACTGGATCGTGCCCGTGATCTGGCCGAGCGCTTTGATGCCGAGGCAGTGCTGCTGGCCGACATTCCCGACGAATTGAAACGCAGCGATATTGTGGTGGCATCCACCGCGAGTCAGCTGCCGATTCTCGGCAAGGGCACCGTGGAGTCGGCCCTGAAAAAGCGCAAACACCGCCCCATGTTGATGGTAGATATCGCGGTGCCGCGGGACATTGAACCCGAAGTGGCGGAATTGTCAGATGTTTACCTCTACACCGTGGACGACCTGAAAGAGATTGTCGACGAGAACCGCAAGGCTCGCGCCAGTGAGGCCCGCAAGGCCGATGGGATCATCGAGTCAGCCGTGGCCGAATGGCAGCGCCAATGGCGTTCACTCGATGCGGTCGATACGGTCAAGGATTACCGCGCCCAGGCAGAGCTGCTGCGCCAGCATGAGATGGAAAAGGCCCTGCGTTCTCTGGCTCGGGGGGCAGCTCCCGAAGCAGTATTGGAGCAAATGGCCCGCGGCCTTACGAATAAGTTGATACATCATCCCAGCTACCGATTGCGCGAAGCGGCGGCCAACGGTGAAACGGAAACTCTGCGCATTGCCCGGCAGCTGCTGGGGCTGGACAAGGATTAAGGCATTTAATGAAAGCGTCAATTGCCACCAAACTGGATAACCTGTTAGAGCGTTACGAGGAGCTTGCCGCCCTGCTCAGCGCCCCGGAGATTATTGCGGATCAGGAAAAGTTTCGGGCCCACTCCAAAGAGTATTCGGAAATTGAGCCGGTGGTGCTCTGCCATCGCAAGTACAAGAAAGTTGAGGCGGATCTGAGCTCCGCCCGCGCGATGCTGGCCGACGAAACCGATGCTGATCTGCGCGCTATGGCGGAAGAGGAAATTGATAGCGGTTCCGACGAGCTTGAGGCCTTGGAGCAAGAGCTGCAAACACTGCTGTTGCCGCGAGACCCCAATGATTCACACAACGTCTTTCTGGAAATCCGCGCCGGTACAGGAGGGGACGAGGCGGCCATTTTTTCGGGTGACCTGTTCCGCATGTATAGCCGTTACGCAGAAACCCAAGGCTGGCGTATCGAAATTCTCAGTGAGCGCCATGGTGAGCACGGTGGCTACAAGGAAATCATTACCCGGGTCGAGGGCAAGGATGTCTACGGCCATCTGAAGTTTGAGTCCGGCGCCCACCGGGTGCAGCGCGTGCCGGAAACAGAATCCCAAGGGCGAATTCACACCTCGGCTTGCACGGTGGCAGTCATGCCTGAACCGGAGGAAGTGGACGAGGTAGAGTTGAACAAGGGCGATCTCCGGATTGATACCTACCGAGCCAGTGGCGCCGGTGGTCAGCACGTTAACAAAACCGACTCGGCGGTGCGCATTACCCATATTCCTACCGGTATTGTGGTGGAGTGTCAGGACGAGCGCTCGCAACACAAAAACCGGGCGCGGGCCATGTCCTTGTTGCAGGCGCGACTGAATGATGCAGCCCAGAGCGCCCAGGCAAAGGAGCAGGCAGAATCTCGGCGCCTGTTGGTGGGTAGCGGCGATCGTTCTGAACGCATACGCACCTACAACTTTCCGCAGGGGCGAGTGACCGACCATCGTATCAACCTGACGCTCTACAAACTGGACGAAGTGATAGCGGGTGAGTTGCGCCATGTTATCGAACCCTTGCGTCAGGAATATCAGGCCGATCTGCTGGCGGCCTTGGCCGAATAGTTGGTCGTGGTGGAGACCCTTGCTCAGTGGCGAAGTCGGCGGCCTGAGTTGCCAGACCCCGATACCGCCGCGCTCGACATCGACCTGCTACTCTGTCATGTACTGCAAAAGCCGCGCTACTTTCTGCACGCCTATCCTGAAACCGTGCTGAGTGAGGAGGAGAGCGCCAGGATGGAGCAATTACTGGCGCGACGTATTGCCGGTGAACCCATGGCCTATCTGACGGGCACTGCTGAATTCTGGAGTCTCACGCTGGCGACAGATCCTTCGACCCTGGTGCCGCGCCCCGACACTGAACTCCTTGTGGAATGGCTGCTGGAGCGCAGTGAAAATGATCCGTTGCGGGTGCTGGACCTCGGCACGGGCACCGGTGCCATTGCCCTGGCTCTGGCCAGTGAACGGCCGCGTTGGCAGGTGCAGGCGGTGGATCAATCGGCCACGGCAGTGGCGTTGGCTCAGCGCAATGCAGAAGCCTTGGGTCTGGAGCGGGTTAGGATGTATTGCTCTGACTGGTTTTCGCAGGTGAGTGGAAGCTTTGATATTGTGGTTTCCAACCCGCCCTATATAGAAGAAGGTGACGATCACCTGCGCCGTGCCGGTGTTTGCTACGAACCGCGCTCGGCGCTGGTCTCCGGGGCGGATGGGCTCGATGCCATACGCCTTATTGCGAGCCAGGCGCCGAACTATCTGGCACCGGGCGGCGTGTTATTGCTGGAACATGGCTATCATCAGGCGGATGCGGTAGCGACGATTTTGGCTGATGCCGGTTTTGGTGGCATTGAAACCCGCTGCGATCTGGGCGGCAATCCCCGAGCAACCAAAGGAGTGAACCCTCACTGATGCAGGACGAAGAGCTGCTGCGCTACAGCCGTCATATATTACTGCCGGGGCTGGACGTCGATGGTCAGGAAAAATTGCTGGCCGCGTCGGTGCTGATCGTCGGCCTTGGCGGTTTGGGGTGTCCGGTTGCCCTGTATCTCGCCGCAGCCGGTGTGGGGCGACTTGTATTGGCCGACCACGATACGGTCGAGCTCAGCAATCTCCAGCGCCAGATCGCCCATGGCACGGCCAGTATTGGCAGCAGCAAAGTGGCGTCGGCGCGGCAGCAATGTCTGGCCCTTAATCCGGGGGTGGTCGTCGATACTCTGATGGAGCGCCTGAGTGGGGATAGGTTGCGTGAGATGGTTTCTGCCGTGGATCTGGTGGTCGACTGCAGTGATAACTTTTCGACTCGCTTTGCCTTGAATGAAACCTGTGTTGCCCTGCGTAAACCGCTGGTCAGTGGCGCCGCCATTCGCAGTGAGGGGCAGCTTGCTGTCTTTGATTCGCGCCAGCCAAATGCCCCTTGTTACCGTTGTCTCTATAGCCCCGATGCGGGTGACGAGGCCCTGAATTGTTCGGAGGCGGGCGTGTTGTCACCCATCGTGGGTGTGATCGGTAGTCTGCAGGCAACCGAAGCGATCAAGGTGCTTGCTGGCTACGGGCAGCCGCTTACGGGTCGATTGTTACTGCTCGACGGTGCTAACATGGATATCAGAACGCTAACCTTGGGCAAAGATCCCGCCTGTCCGGTCTGTGGCAGCACTGAGCCGCTGTCAACGTAGGGCAAAATAAGAAAGAGTATTCGGTGCGGAGACCGCAATGAGCTTTTGATACAAAGTGTATTA
>JBFKXO010000102.1:0-7138 GCA_041638115.1 Litorivivens sp.
CGGTGATCGAAGTGCCCTGGCAGACCCTTCAACAACAGCTCCACATCAATGTTGTAGCGCCGTTGGCACTCGCTCAGGCACTGTTGCCTCAACTGGAAGCGACTCAGGGCACGGTGGTCAATATTGGCAGTGTCTCTGCCCATCTAACCACACCGTTCGCTGGCAGCTATTGTGCGTCAAAAAGCGCGCTGCACAGCCTGAACGATGCCATGCGCCGGGAGATTTCACCGCTGGGTGTGAAGGTTCAGTGCGTGATGGCAGGCGGCATCTTGAGCAACTTCGGGCAAACCGCTCGACAGGAATTGGACCGCACGATTCCACAACGCTCACGCTACCTGAAGATCATCGACCATATCCGCGAACGCGCCGAGTTGTCGCAGAAGAACGGCAGCCCCGCCGATATCGTCGCCAGGCAAATCGTCAAAGCCGCACTTAAGCACCCTGAAAAACCCTATATAAAGGTGGCTGCCGGGGTTCACCAGCTGCACCTGCTAAGCCGCTTGCCACACCGGCTTCAGGACCGGCTGCTGCAGCGCCGCTTTGGCCTAACCAAATTGGGAAAATGATGCACCGGGTTAGAGCCACCTCGATTGACGTGGTAAACTTTGCGCCGCGTGTTTTTC
This sequence comes from Litorivivens sp., assembly GCA_041638115.1. Taxonomy (GTDB): domain Bacteria; phylum Pseudomonadota; class Gammaproteobacteria; order Pseudomonadales; family Spongiibacteraceae; genus Litorivivens. The sequence goes on from JBFKXO010000102.1 coordinate 624, forward strand.
CGTCAACCTAAAAATACGCTAACACCTTGAATTTTTTGACTTTAATAGAGAGACCTATGGTATTCACCGCAAAACTGGTCGCCGCTGCCATCCTGGCGGCCATTGCCACTATCGTTGCTCAGCTCAGTAGCTCAGCGTCTTTGATCAGCAATACGTCACTCACAGCCTTTATCGGCTTCTTTCTTGTCAGCCTGGCTTCGTTTCTGGTCAGCCCCTGGCTGCCGGTGGTCATGGAAAAAATGACTCCTCAGCGGGAGACTGGCAGTGTGAAATGGTTCAATGCCAATAAAGGCTACGGCTTTATCACCCGAGAAAATGGCGACGACGTCTTTGTCCACTTCCGCTCCATTCGCGGCAAGGGGCGCCGCAGCCTGCAAGAAGGGCAGCGCGTAGAATTTGTTCTAGCCCAGGGCGACAAGGGCGCCCAGGCCGAAGACGTAAGGGAACTGAACGGCTGATTAGTAGTGCGGCGGTCGCTCATTGGCTGCCGGCCGCGACTGCTCCACGTCGTCAGCCAGCTCAGAGAGCGCCTGTTGCAGGCGCTCGCAACGCCGCTCCAGATCATCGATTTTGCGCCCCTGCTCAACAACGGTATGGTTAAGGCTGTTCAGTAAGTCTTCCTGAAAGGCGTAACGCACCTGCAGATCCGCCAGTAATTGTTCCATCGTCGAATCTGCCACCCCATCGCCTCCACATGTCATTTGAGCAAACCGGCGCGCATTATACACAAGCCAACACGCAACCTATCGCCAAGCGAGACTACCATGAGTCGAGTCTATTCAACCGAGCAGGGACGCATTTGTCCCGGCTGCGACCAGCCAGTCACCGAGTGCCGTTGCAAACAACAACAGCAACCCACGGGCGATGGCATTGTCCGCATCAGCCGCGAAACCAAGGGCCGCAAGGGCAAAGGGGTCACGCTGGCAAGCGGCGTCCTGTTATCAGACAACGAATTAAAGACACTGGCCAAGACTCTGCGCCAGAAACTCAGCACCGGAGGCAGCGTCAAAGACGGCGTGATGGAATTTCAGGGAGACCAGCGACAGGCCTTGAAAACCCTGCTGGAAAAGGAAGGTTACAAGGTCAAGCTGGCGGGCGGGTAAGGCCCGTTAGCTTACCTTCTTGCCGGAATTGTCCGCGACCAGCTTGATACCTTCAGATGGCTGGGCTGGCCGCTCTCCATCTCCCGTAACCAGAGACAGCAATCCGCGACACAGCATTTGCTGCAACCCGACAAAAGCCTGGACACTTTGCAACAACCACTCCAGCGCAAAACTGCTTACCGGTCGCGCCGCCCGCCACCAAAGCTCCAGCAGTGGCAACTGAAAGGCGATAATAATGGGCACTGCGTACAAAACGGTAGCCGCATTGAGCGCAGCGCCTTCGCTCCATCCGGCAGCGGCAAGCACATTCGTAAACTGCGCTACCGGCACTTCCATAACCGCCAGACTCAACCCTGACAGCGCCGCGAGGGCCAGGGCACCGAGCCAGAATCGCCAGCGCCTGCCAAGCTCCGCAATCGGTAACAGGGTATCGCTCCAGCGGCAGGTGCTGGCCAGTACCGCGCCAAGTACCAGCGATACCAGCAAAACCGCTACCGGCCAGACCTGCTCGGTCCCGCCCGCAGGGGGTAGCAGCACGGTCAATGTTTGCAGAAGGTAAATGCTTAAACCGAACATCGCCGCCAAACCCAGGGTACTCAAGGCACCACTGACCAACCCGCGCATTACGCGACGTCGATTATCCTCCAACAACAATCGATCAACGAAACCAGATGCGTCAGCAAGCTTTTCGGAGGCCCGCTTTACATCGCACCAGTAGGCCTCGATATCGCCCATGCGCGCAGTGAGGCGCCGCCAATACCGCTCGCTTTCCATCAGTGCTCTACCGCGCACCGCCGCCGCCCAACGGAATTCGCGCAGGGTTTCCTCGTGATGACTTTCGGCAGCATCCAGCATCGCACGGAGAATTTTGGCGGTGGCCGGCTGCGCCTTGTCGCCTGGCAATTTGGCAATGGCGTCGGCAGCCACCACCCATTCCGGCGCCTCCGGGCGCTCCATTCTGGCGTTCTCAAGCTCCTGGCTGGCCGAAGCGATCAGGCCATCGGTGTCGGTGCAAATCGCCTCGACGCGTTGCCAGCGGATAGATAACAGCTGCATGAAATCAATAATGGAAAGCCGATAGCGCATTTTGCCGTAGTGCTCGGCAAACACCGTAAACGCCCGACTGGTTCGCTCCCGGCGACGTTCCAGCTGCACACCCAAAGCAGCGCGTGCCCGACCACAGCGGGCCAGATAGGACGTCAGAAAAGACTCGCAGCCCTGACGGATGATTGACCGTTTCCAGGCCAACAACGTCAGCAAGACACCCGCCAGCAAGCTCCACAGCCACCAGGGCAAAACGATTCCGGTCTCTGTCATACTTGCTCCCCTCGCCTCGCCAGGCTCCGACATCGAGCCCGCCAATGACTGTCATACGGCGAAAACTACCAATACCGGAAGCTTATCCGATTCCATCGCTGAACCGCCAGTCAATACAGCAAAAACAGACACTTAGCTAAACACAAACCGACTGGACAGCGTCAATAAGTACTAGCACTTACCGTACTTTCCGATATTTACTTTGAGAAAGGCAATCTAATACACTAAAAACTAAAAGATTTTTGACAATTTGAGGCAACTGTACTAAAACGGGTACAAGGGCGCAAAGAATTCACACTCTTTCGCAGAAGCAGAACCGCATTGCCAAGGGTCAAAAGATCAGTACAGGCAAAAACGTTCAACCTTCGGCGCTGGGACTTAAGCCATGATGAATGTGTCTGAGCTACGAGAGCAGATAATCGGCCCCACCCTGCGGTACCTGGGCATCGATTCTAACGCAGCAGAAGAGCTGCTTCTCGGCACGGCTGCGCTGGAATCCGAACTCAACCCCCTGCACAAAGACGCCGAAGGTCTTGGCATTTACCAAATCACCCCGAAACAACACCGTCAGATCTGGGACGACTACCTGGCGTTTAAACCCGAGCTCGCCAGCCGAGTTCGAGGTCTGGCCAGCCAACATCGCTTCCTGCAAGACCCTGACAGCGAACTCAGCTGGAACCTGAGCTACGCCACGGCCATCGCCTGGCTGATTTATCAACGCGAGGAAATTGTGCTGCCTGCGCAGACAGAAGCAGAACAACTGGGCCTGCTGTGGCGCAAGTGTTTCGGCCAGCGCCCCGGCACCGCCAAATCCGCCAAGCAGTTTAATGGCTGGCTGGAACGCTATCGCCGCAGCCTTGTCGCCGCCTGAGCTAGCGCATCCTCCAGTGAGCCAGGCCACCGTCTAACCACACCAGATCTTCCGGTCGATCGATATCCGGCTGCGGCGCAAGCTCTGTCCAGCGCCAATGCAGCGCCATAAAACGACGCCGGGTTTCCGCTGCCACCTCGGCACTGCCCCAGGGTACATCACAGAACAATTCAGGCGCGTGACGTTTAAGCCCGAGAGCCACGTAGCCGCCGTCTAACGCCGGCACCATCACCGCATCACAGCGCCCGAGCGCGTCTTGTAACTCAGCAATAAGTTGAACATCAACGCTTGGACAGTCGGCACCCACCAGCACCACCGTACTGGCCCTTTTCAAGGCCACCTGAACCGCATGACTCATTCGCGCGCCGAGATGCCGTCCACGCTGACGACAGATGGGAAAGCCATAGCGCTCGGACAGCTGCACAAACTCCGGGTGCGCTTCAGTGACATGCAACTCCACTTGCCCGGGAGCCGCAGCTCGGGCCAGGTTATCGCAGCAGGTTGCGAGCAAATCGCGATGCAGAGCGAGGCTCTGCTCAGTACTCAGCACCGGCTGCATACGGGTTTTAACCTGACCGGCAATCGGTGCTTTGGCGAACAGGCAGATGCGGACAGAGTCATTCATGACCAGCACCACCGTAATAGCGCCGGTGCAAACGCGCCGGAGACACGCCAAGGAAATACAGCAGGCGCAAGCGCCACATCAATACCACGGTGCGAATCACCCCGTGCTGCCGCCAGCGTCGGCTCGACGTCTGCATCGTTGTCCGCCAGATTGACGGACGCCCCAGGCGCCGCAGCCGCTTGCTGATGGCAACATCCTCCATTAGCGCAATATCAGGAAACCCGCCGATCTGATCAAACAGACTTTTCCGAACGTAAATGCCCTGATCCCCCGTGCCCACCGCAGTGAGACGGGAGCGGACATTCATCATGGCGCCAATCAATGCCAGCCAAGGTGATGACGGCGACAGGCGCACCCGAAAGAATCCCCAGGCCGGATTAACCGCGTCTACATGGGTCATAAACGCAGCAAAATCTTCGGGCAAAACGCTATCGGCGTGCAGAAATAACAGATGAGTACCGGTGGCGACCTGCGCGCCGGTATTCATTTGCCGCGCCCGCCCCGGCGCGCTGGTCACAACCCGATCGGCCCAGGCAGCCATTGCCACGCTGCGATCACTACTGCCACCGTCCACCACAATCCATTCCACTGGCGCTGGCAGCTCACAAAGATTACCGAGCCGCGTCAGATTCGCTTCTTCATTCAGCACCGGAACCACAATGCTCAGCACAACTCACAGCCTTGACCGAAAACGATCAGTATGACGCCTGCTCTGGTTCCCGCCAACACTCCCATCACCCATCCCGTCAACAAGCGGCAAGCGACGGTTGGACTGACACCGCGCTCAGGCTAGAATAGCCGCCTTTATTTGCCCCGGTGGCACAGCTGGATAGCGCGGTCCCCTCCTAAGGGACAGGTCTCAGGTTCAAATCCTGACCGGGGCACCACTTACACGATGCAGACGGTGCTTTATCACCGCACTGCTTATGTCACATGCCAACCGGGGATACCAGATTTGGCCAGTAAGCACACAGGGCAAGACACCGGCTGGCAGGTCTACATCCGCCTGCTCAAATACCTCAAGCCTTTAATTCCCGCCTTTTCGATCAGCATTATCGGCTTTTTGGTGTTCGCCGCCACCACGCCGGCTCAGGCAAAAATGCTGGAGCTGCTGGTTGATGCCATTGAGAACAAGGACCACGACGCCCGCTACTACATTCCGCTGGCAATAGCCGGGGTCTATCTGGTGCGCGGTATCGGCACTTTTCTGGGCACCTACTTTATGGCGTTGGTGGGAACCCGGATCGTGACCCAGTTGCGCACCGAGATTTTCGGTCACTTGATGCATCTGCCGGTAAGCTACTACGACAGTGAAAACAGCGGCCAGATCGTCGCCCGCACCGTATTTAACACTGGGCTGGTTACTGACGCCGCCACTGACGCCCTGCGCACGCTGATCCGCGAGGGTTTTACGGTGATTGGCCTTCTGGCCTACGCTTTTTACCTTAACTGGAAACTATCCCTGATCTTTCTGGCGATCGCCCCCCTGCTGGCGCTGTTGGTGGCTTCAGTGGGGCGACGCCTGCGGAAACTGAGTAGCAAGGTGCAGGATTCGGTTGCCGACATTACGCAAGTTTGCTCCGAGGCCATCACCGGCAGTCGCATGGTAAAGACCTTCCTCGGCGAACAGCGCGAAACCAATCGCTTTGTCGACGTCAACGAGCGCAACTACCGTCAGCAGATGAAGATGGTGAAGGTGCAGGCCCTGAACACTCCCATCATGCAGCTCATAATCGTTATAGCGATGGGGATTATTGTTTTCCTGATTCTGGCACCTGAATTTCTATCGCAAATGAGTACCGGTCAATATGTGGCCTACATCACTACGATTGGCCTTATTCCAAAGCCGGTGCGCCAGCTTTCCGGTGTCAACGCCACCATTCAGAAAGGGATCGCGGCGGCGATCAATATCTTCGCAGTGCTGGATATGGCGCCCGAGAAAAACACCGGCACCCAGCGTATCAGCGGCCGCCTGAAAGGCGAGATCGATGTGCGTGAGCTGAGCTTCGGCTATGACGGCAGCGATACACCCGCGCTGAACAACATCAGCTTTCATGCCGCGCCGGGGCAGGTGACCGCACTGGTGGGTCGCTCAGGCAGCGGCAAATCGACGCTGGCATCACTGATCGCGCGGTTCTACGAGTACCATCAGGGTGAAATACGTATCGACGGCGTCGATATCCGGGATTACGACCTCTACGACTACCGCGCCCAACTCGGCATCGTCACCCAAAACGTTGTGCTGTTTAACGATACCATCGCCAACAATATTGCCTATGGCTGCAATGAAGCCTTCGGTGACGAAGACGCCATTCGCCGCGCCGCCGATGCTGCCTACGCCACGGAGTTTATCGAGCGACTGCCAGAGGGTTTTAATACCATGGTTGGCGAGGGTGGTCTCAAACTTTCCGGCGGTCAGCGCCAGCGGCTGGCAATCGCCCGTACCCTGCTCAAGAACACACCGCTGCTGGTGTTGGACGAAGCCACGTCGGCGCTCGACAATGAATCCGAGCGCGCCATACAGAAGGCGTTAACCGACTTTATGAAAGAGCGCACCACACTGGTCATCGCTCACCGTCTGTCGACCATCGTCAACGCC
>JBFKXO010000103.1:0-7072 GCA_041638115.1 Litorivivens sp.
ACACCACGCTGGCGAACCAGGCAATCCAGGCCAAATTAATAAAGGTTGTGGTTGAACTCCACCATCCCGGCACCGCCTGAGTGATCAGCGACTCGGCATTGTTTTCTTTCTTGTGGTCCGCACACCAGGACAGCGCACCATTTAGCTGGCGTCGACCGCGCACTTCCTGCACTGTCCACACCACCAACGTCAGCGCGCTTATCACCAGCAATAAATTGTTTACCATTAGCTATCGACCTTGAGTACGGCGAGAAACGCTGACTGGGGAATTTCCACCTTACCCACCATTTTCATGCGTTTTTTACCCGCTTTTTGTTTTTCCAGCAGTTTGCGTTTACGCGACACGTCACCACCATAGCACTTGGCCGTCACGTTTTTGCGCAGGGCCTTGACGGTTTGACGGGCAATCACGTGGCCACCAATCGCCGCCTGAATAGCCACATCAAACATCTGCCGGGGTATGAGTTCTTTCATCTTTTCCACCAGAGCGCGGCCCCGGTTGGCAGCAAAATCCTTGTGCACGATCATGGCCAGGGCATCAACCCTCTCACCGTTGATCAGAACATCCAGTTTCACCAGATTGGCTGTCTGGAAACGCTCAAAACTGTAATCCAGTGAAGCAAAACCTCGGCTTACCGATTTCAGGCGATCAAACAGATCCAGCACCACCTCGCTCATCGGGATCTCATAGGTCAGCGAGACCTGCTGCCCCAAAAACTGCATATCCTTCTGCACCCCGCGCTTTTCGACGCAGAGTGAAATCACATTACCGACAAACTCCTGAGGCACCAGAATACTGGCACGGGCGATCGGCTCGCGCATTTCTTCAAGCTCGCCCGGATCCGGCAAGGCCGACGGGTTGTCCACCTGCAAGACCTCGCCGCGCTTGGTCACTACTTCATAGATAACCGTTGGCGCGGTGGTGATCAGGTCGAGATTGTATTCTCGTTCTAGCCGCTCCTGGATGATCTCCATGTGCAGCGTGCCGAGAAAGCCGCAGCGAAAACCAAAGCCCAGTGCGTCAGAGGTCTCGGGCTCGTAAAACAGGGAAGCATCATTGAGTGTCAGCTTGGCCAGTGCTTCACGAAAATCCTCGTAGTCGTCCGTGGAGACGGTAAACATGCCCGCATAGACCTGCGGTTTGATTTTCTTGAAGCCGGGAAGCGCCGGTACACTGGAGGTCGAGGCGTGGGTAAAGGTATCCCCCACCGGAGCGCCGTGAATATCCTTGATACCGGCAACAACAAAGCCCACTTCACCGGCACGCAATTGTCCGGTGGAGGTTAGTTTCGGCGTGAAAATACCAACATTGTCGACACCGTGAGCCTTGCCTATGGTCTTGGCGATAATCTTGTCGCCCTTTCTCAGCACGCCGTTCTTAACCCGCACCAACGACACTACACCGAGGTAATTGTCGAACCAGGAGTCGATAATCAGCGCCTGCAGCTCACCGTCAGGGTTACCCTCCGGCGCTGGGATCTTGGCAATGATCTGTTCCAGAATATCATCGATACCAATGCCGGCTTTGGCACTGGCCGCCACCGCATCGCTGGCATCGAGCCCGATAATCTCTTCGATTTCGCGCTTAACGCGGTCGGGATCGGCCTGCGGCAGGTCCATTTTATTGAGAACCGGGATGACCTCGAGATCTTGCTCAATGGCGGTATAGCAGTTGGCTACAGATTGAGCTTCTACGCCCTGAGCCGCATCCACGACCAGCAACGCACCTTCACAGGCTGCCAGAGAGCGCGACACTTCATAGGTGAAATCGACGTGTCCAGGGGTATCGATGAAGTTGAGCTCGTAAGTCTCCCCATCCTTTGCGGTATAGTTCAGGGTGACACTTTGCGCCTTGATGGTGATGCCGCGTTCACGCTCGATATCCATCGAGTCGAGCACCTGCTCGGCCATTTCCCTTTCGGTAAGCCCGCCACACACCTGAATAAAGCGATCGGCAATCGTTGATTTACCGTGGTCAATATGGGCAATGATGGAAAAATTTCGGATATGTTTAAGACTGCTCACACAATTCTCAAGGCCGGTTAAGGTTCACATTCGCCGGCAGCGAGACCGGCGGGATCAAAGCCGGCGATTGTAGCGCATTCAGGCACTTCCCCGCCATGCGGGAGCCGTCAGACGGTGCGATTTGCCACCATGGCAGTAGAAGGAACCACACGGGGTTGCAAATCCGGGCGATTGCGGGTCAACAGCGCGTGAAGTCGTACCAGGCCAAAACCGGCCGCAAAACCAGCCAAAGCGCCCAGCGCCGCGAGCCTATCACTGGCGCTAAGTTCGTGGACCAGCCCCATTCCCGCCAGCAAGGCCAGCAAAGGGGTCAAATAGACGATCGCCGCCCCCTTGAGCAGTACATGTTCGGGCACAGCAAAACGCACTTCATCATCCAGCGCAAAATCACTGGCAGGCAGGTCACCCAGCAATACCCGCAAATGGTTGCGCTTGCCGTCACCGAGCTTGTTCAACAAGCCCTGGCCGCAGCCTTTTTGCGCCGCGCAACTGCCGCAGGTAGACCGCCGAATGGTTTCCACCCAAAGCGCGTCAGATTCAATGGCGACGACACGACCACTCTCTTCCATCACGGCGTTACCACCAACGATTTGGCGACCTGCTCGGCCGTTAACAGCGGAACTTCACCAATGACGGTGGCTACAAAACTGGCTTCTGGCAGCGGATAGGTATAGGACACGGTCGCGCCGCTGCGCATGGCGGCAGCCAGCGGCGTGCCTTGGAATTGGCTGGCCGGTTCCACGAAGACCGAGAAGGTACTGATGCCATCGGTAAAGCTAAGCGCTTCACCCGACCGACCCAATGGCTCTGCCAGAGTAAACCCCTCGGGAATCCAGCCCGGCTTCCAGGGCTTGGCTGATAACGCGCGAGCACGGTCCTCAGGCGACGCAGGATCACGATGCACCACTTCACGGGCCTGGGCATCGATCGGCTCTTCACCCTGGGCGGTGTCAAACATCATGAACTGGAAGCGTTCCAGCACCCGGTCCTGCTGATCCAGCGTTTCAGTCTTTAGTGGAACACCCGTGAGCACATCCAGCGACAATCGGTAGCCCAAACGGAACACATCGCGTGGCGCCACCTGCACAGTGACGACTTCGCGACCGGCAACCCAACCCCGCTCACCCATGGCCAGATCGTAGTGCTTGCTCAGCGTCGGCTCGTCGCCACGGAGCAAGCGCTCGGCCGGGTGCACGCAGTGAATGCTATGTCCTTTGCGAACCCACTTGGCATCCGGAGAATCGAGCGGCTGCAGGGTTTCAAACTCGCGACCATCGCGAACCTGATGAATAACTTTATAGGACCTGAGGCGATCCTCGACCTGATGGGTAACCACGCCCTGGTAACTCACTTCGCGATGAGCGTGGGACATGCGCTCCAGCCAATCTGCGGGCTGATCTGCCAGCGCTGCCCCGGCCAACAGAAAAAGCCAACCAACGTGAGCAGACTTGATGTTCAGCACTTATTCAGCCTCATGACTCACCAGGCGCGCATAGGTGACCATACCCTGGCCGTTATTCAGAGCAGCGCGTTCGGTGTGCTGCTGGAGAAATCGTTCAAAGCGTTTGCGTGATTGCTGGTCATCAACATGCTGGTAGCGCGGTACTGATCCGGGGGTGGAGCTGACACTGGCGGTGACCGCTCCCACAGAGGTCTGAGGTGACGCCAGATAAACGCGCCCCCCCTCTTGAACCGCCACCGGCGCCTCACTATCGGCAACCAGCGGTGCCCCCGCCTGACCGGGGTTGCCGCCAAGGCCAAACACCACCAGAGCGGCAACACTGGCCGCGACGGCAACACCCGCCAGGGGCTTGCGCCATTCAAAAACTGGTTTGGCAGTGTGCGCGCCCTCGCGGGCAATGGCAGCGCTGACGCTGGCACTGATATCCAGCGCGGGAAAATGCGGTTCACCGTGCATCGCACCACGCTGTTTATGCAGCCGGCCCCAGTACGCCTGGGAGTCCGGGTCAGCGTCTTTCAAGATGCGCCGCAACTCCAGCTCCGACGCCTCGCCATCCATCAGCGCGGAGAGGGATTCCCGAAGATCATTGCTCATGCCGTTACCTCACTGCCGCCCATCTGGGCTTTCACTTTCTCGTCCACCGCTTCCCGGGCTCGAAAGATTCGCGAACGAACCGTTCCGACCGGACAATCCATCACATCGGCGATATCTTCATAGCTCAGGCCGTCAAACTCGCGCAGGGTCAGCGCAGTTCGCAAATCTTCCGGCAAGGCCTGGATCGCCTCATTGACCACCCCTTTGAGTTCGTCACCAAACAGCACGTTCTCCGGGTTGTCGATATCGCGCAGACCGTCGGCGCCGTCATAAAATTCGGCGTCACCCACGTCTACATCAATACTGGGAGGTCGCCGGTTCCGGCTGACCAGATAATTTTTGGCGGTGTTGATCGCAATACGGTACAACCAGGTATAGAAAGCGCTCTCACCGCGAAACTTGGGTAGCGCGCGGTACGCCTTGATAAAGGCTTCCTGGGCCACGTCCTGGATTTCATCACTGTCTTTGACATAGCGCGAGATCAGGCCAAAAATCTTGTGCTGATACTTTAATACCAGCAAGTCATAGGCACGCTGGTCGCCGCGTTGTACGCGTTCAACCAACTGTTTGTCGCTTACTTCAGCACGATCCACAATCACGCTGCTCCTGATTGTCAGATCCTGCGTTACCCAGATAGACCACGTGTAACCCCATTAGTTCTGGATGGCGGCCAGATTTTTCTGAATTCTCTGTCATTGGCCGAATAAGACATTGTCAGTATACTCTGCCCGCCGGCAAACCGCCGCAAATGGTATCCCAAGGCAATCCATGACTTCCAGCTATACCCATGACGTACTGGTGATCGGCAGCGGTGCCGCTGGCCTCACACTGGCCCTGCGCCTAGCCGACAAGGCCCGTATTGCAGTGATCTGCAAGGGCGAACTCAATCAGGGTTCCACCTACTATGCGCAGGGTGGCATTGCTGCGGTGCTGGATGAACAGGACACCGAAGACGACCATGTGACCGACACACTCGCCGCCGGCGCCCAGCTGTGCCACGACGACACGGTCCGCTTTACCGTCGCCAATAGCCGGGAAAGCATCGAATGGCTGGTATCGCAAGGCGTGGAGTTTAGCCGCTACCCTAATGAGGAAGGCTTTCACCTGACCCGCGAGGGGGGCCACAGCCATCGCCGCATTATTCACGCCGCCGACGCGACCGGCCGCGCTGTCTCCGAAGCCCTGACCAATCAGGCCCTGAAACAGGACTCCATCGACATCTTTCAGCAACACGTTGCGGTGGATCTGGTCATTCGCGAGGGCCGCTGTCACGGCGCCTATGTACTTGATCGCAAGGCCGGTCACGTGCGCCTGTTCCGGGCCAAATTTGTGGTGCTTGCGTCTGGCGGCGCCAGCAAGGCCTACCTGTATACCAGCAACCCCGATGGCGCATCCGGCGACGGCATTGCGATGGCCTGGCGCGCCGGCTGTCGGGTTGCCAATATGGAGTTCAATCAATTCCATCCCACCTGCCTTTATCACCCGCAGGCCAAATCCTTTTTGGTGACCGAAGCCATTCGCGGAGAAGGCGGCAAGCTGATATCCGCCACCGGCGAGCGCTTTATGTTTCGCTACGACGAACGCGGCGAGCTGGCACCAAGAGATATCGTGGCGCGGGCCATCGACCATGAAATGAAACGATTGGGCTCGGATTGCGTGTATCTGGATATCAGCCACAAATCCGCTGATTTCCTGCTGCACCACTTTCCCACGGTCAAGGCCCGCTGTCTGGAACTGGGGATCGACATCACGCGTGAGCCCATCCCGGTAGTACCCGCTGCTCACTACACCTGTGGCGGCGTGATGGTAGACCACCAGGGGCAAACCGATATCGATTCCTTATTCGCCATCGGTGAAACCTCATTCACCGGTCTGCACGGTGCCAATCGTATGGCAAGCAACTCGCTGCTGGAATGTATCGTTTTTGGCCGCTCCGCCGCAGATGCGATCAGTACACAGCTTGCAGCACCGCTGGCTGAGGTCAGCATTCCGGATTGGGACGAAAGCCAGGTAACCGACTCCGATGAAGACGTTGTGATCTCCCATAACTGGGACGAATTGCGCCGCTTTATGTGGGACTATGTGGGCATCGTTCGCACCAACAAGCGCTTGCAGCGCGCGCTGCACCGGGTGGAATTGCTACAGCAGGAGATACGCGAGTACTACAGCAACTACAAGGTCAGTAACGACCTGATCGAGCTGCGAAACCTCGCCATGGTGTCCGAGCTGATTATCCGTTCAGCCATGCAACGCAAGGAAAGCCGTGGCTTGCACTATACCCTGGACTACCCGGAGACCCTACCCGAGGCGCTGGACACCATCCTCGACCCCGGCCACCGCCGTAAACCCTGACCAGAGTTGCAGGCGCCGAAAATCCTCGCGTGAACAACTGTCAGCCGGCACCAGCAAGGTGCGCGACGGTCCGGTCATGGTAAAAGTGAGCCCGACAACCCAGGGCAGACGCCAGCGCGAGCGCAACTGCCCCACCATTCGCCGATGACTGTATTCCAGCTCCCATACCCCTTGGCGGTAACGCAGGGCACGCGGCCGAATGCTCGGTGAACAACAACGAAAGATTTGATACCCCAGACTAAAAGCCACGACGGCTGTTGAGGCCCATAGCAATCCAGGAGGTAGCGAGGTCAAAAAGAGCACACCTCCGACGCAGAGGTGTTGCAGCAGCAGGAAGACCAGCAGTAAGCGTGAGGGTTGAAGCTCAATCCTTAGGGCGGCGGGCGTGCGCTTTGATGTCATTGACTATCCCTAGCAATGCGTCGTCATCCGGGCTTTCCGTACCCAGTAGCCATTGAAATATCTGGGTGTCTTCGCACTCCAGCAGATCGACATAATGCTGCTGCTTGTCCGCTGGCAAGGTGCGAAAGCAGCTTTCCATAAAGGGCACCAGCATCAGGTCGAGCTCCAGCATACCCCGCCGACTGGCCCAGTAAATTCGCTTGATCTCGTTTTCTGAGTACATTAAGTTGCCTGCTG
>JBFKXO010000104.1:0-7055 GCA_041638115.1 Litorivivens sp.
CTCGGCGGTTGCGGCCGCAATACCATCGTGCGCAATGTGCAGGTTCATCAAGCGCTGGACGACGGTGTCGAAGTGTTCGGTGGCACGGTCGATCTGAAAAATGTGCTGATTACCGGCGCCGGTGACGATTCACTGGATTGGGATCTGGGTTGGCGAGGCCGCGTTCAGTTTTTAATCGTGCAGCAGTATCCGGGCGTTGGTGACAACGCATTTGAAGGGGACAACAACGGCGACAACCCGGCGGCAATGCCCCTGTCCGAGCCCGAGTTCTTCAATGTCACCCTGATCAGCTCCGGCAATCCGGACAAATACCAGCGCGCCATGACCCTGCGAGAAGGCACCGGCGGTCACTTCAATAACCTGCTTATACAAGGCTTTTCCGGCGAGCTGATCGACGTGCGCGACGAAGCCACCGTGCGTCGCATTGCCGAGAGCCGGTTGACCTTCAGCGGCCTGCTGGCAGAAAAAATCGGCAACAATGGCACCAGCTATTTCAGCGACGAAAGCAGCAAGGACGACGATAACGGTTTTCCCGAAGCGCGCTATTTCGACACCATGGAGGATGTCTGGTTGGGTGGCAATGCCGGCCTGACCAGCCGCGCCAGCCACACCACCGCGCCGGACTATACCCCCCTGCTCAATAACGGCAACCGGGCGCCTCAAATCCACCTGCAGCAGGGTGAATTCTGGGACGAGGCCGCGACCTATCTCGGCGCTATCCGCCCGGGCGTGAAGCGCAGCTGGGTCGATGGCTGGACCGCCTTCCCGGAAGCCTGAGCCCTAACACAGCGCGGGAGGATTGCGCCTTCCCCTCACATTCCAGCTCCCGCCGGTATCAGCCCTGCCAGCGCAGGGCTTGCTCTCGTCTGAGCGAGCCGTATCATAGGCCTCCCCACAGCTGTTGACCTAAAGAGGCGTCGTTTTGACCCGCACCGTGCGCATCGCAACCCGCGAAAGTTTGCTTGCCCTATGGCAAGCCGAATACATCAAGGCCGAACTGCAACGCCATCACGCCGACTTACAGGTTGAACTGGTGGGCATGACCACCCGCGGCGATCAACTGCTGGATTCTCCCCTGTCAAAAATCGGTGGCAAGGCCCTGTTCGTCAAAGAACTGGAACAGGCCATGCTGGACGGTCGCGCCGATATGGCGGTGCACTCGATGAAGGATGTGCCCATGCATTTCCCCGAGGGGCTGGAGCTGGCCATCATTTGCGAGCGCGAAGATCCCCGCGACGCCTTTGTCAGCAATCGCTTCGCCACCGTGGATGATTTACCCCAGGGCGCCTGCGTCGGCACCTCCAGCCTGCGCCGGGAGTGTCAGCTGCGCGCCCGCCGCCCGGACCTGGTGGTGCGCAGCCTGCGCGGCAATGTACAAACGCGTCTGCGCAAATTGGATGACGGTGAATTCGACGCCATCGTACTGGCTGCCGCCGGTTTGATCCGCCTGGAATTGACCGAACGCATTGCCAGTTTTCTCGACGAAGACCTGTCTCTGCCCGCGGTGGGCCAGGGTGCTGTCGGCGTTGAAATTCGCAGTGAAGACAACGAACTGAAAAAGCTGCTCGCACCGCTGAACCACAGCGATACGGCACTGCGTGTGCGCGCCGAGCGCGCCATGAACAATCGCCTGGAAGGCGGCTGTCAGGTGCCCATCGCCGGCTTTGCCCTGCTTAACGAAGACCAGCTCTGGTTGCGCGGCCGGGTTGGCTCACCCGACGGCAGCACCCTGCTGGAAGCCGAAGCGCGTGGCGCCAGCAACAACCCAGAAGCCCTGGGCCGCGCAGTAGCCGAGGCGCTACTCAATCAGGGGGCAGGCGACATTCTGGCGGCGGTCTATGGCAACGCCGAGCGCTGATTGCCTGCGTGAATTGCGAATTCTGATTACCCGGCCTGCAGACCGCGCTGACGAATTACTCGACGCACTAAAAAGGGCTGGCGCCGCTACCCTGCATCTGCCGGCGCTCGCCATCGCAGCCCTGGACGAACACCAGCACGCGCCCCAGCTACAACGAGCGCGCCAATCCATTCTTGATCTTGATCGCTACGACGCGCTGATTTTTATCAGTGTCAATGCGGTGGAATACGGCATGGCCATGATCGAGAACTACTGGCCCCAGCTGCCGGTTAAACAGACCTATTGGGCAATCGGACTCGCCACGAGCAAGGCGCTGGCCGAGCACGGCATTCGGGCCGCCGCTGGCGACGGCGCGATGAACAGCGAAGCCCTGCTGGCGCGACCCGAGTTGCAATCACTGACCCATCAGCATATTGCTATCGTGCGCGGTCTCGGCGGTCGCGAAACCCTGGCGGAAACCCTGCGCGGGCGCGGCGCAAAAGTAGACTATATTGAGTGTTATCAGCGCCAGCCACCGGCAGCCAGCACCGGCGAACAACGCGCGCTCATCGACCGCTTCCAACCCAACTGCAGCGTCGTCAACAGCGGCGAGACCCTGCTCAACCTGAGCCACTGGCTGCCGACCGATCACCCGCTGTATCAGTGCCCAATAATCACACCCAGCGAGCGAGTCACTGCTCTGGCGCGCAAACTGGGCTATGCTAGACCTGTGACCGCAGAAAACGCCGGGCTGGATGCGACCATCCAAGCCCTGCGGGCTTCGCGCATTGCGGATTCCGAATAACACAACGGCGCAATCATTGACGAGGGGAAACAGTGCATGTCGGCAACCGATCAGGCCGAAACCACACCAGAACCACCAGTACTCACCGAAAAACATGCCCAGCCTCCCGCCCGCCGCGGCGGTGGTTTTACCCTGTTTGTGGCACTGCTCGCCTTTATCATGGGCGGCGCCGCCTGCGGCTGGCTCGGCTACCAGTACTGGCTGACCCAGCAACAAGGCGGTTCTCAGGAAACCCCTTGGAGTGACGATCTGGCCAGTACCCGGCAAGCCATGCAACGCGCCATGGACAGTAACCGGGAGGACACACAGGCGCGCCTGCGTCAGCAACTGGACACACTGGGCAGCCAGTTGCGCGAAAGCCTCAAACAGCAGCAACTGACGGTGGAGACGGGCCTGCAAAATCAATCGCTGCGCCTGGACAACCAATCGGCCCGGCTGGCTGCCACCGAGAACCGATTGAACGAAGCCGTGCGTCTGCACCGCGACGACTGGATTCTGGCTGAAGCCCAATACCTGCTCCGTCTGGCCCGCCAGCGCGCCCAATTTGGCGACGACATGCAGCAGGTGAACAGCCTGTTCGACGAGGCCCGGCGCAATCTGAACATGGTGCAGGACAAGCGCGCCAGCCAGGTTATCGAAGTGCTCGAGCGCGACCAGCAAAGCATTCAACACTACCTGGCCTTTGACCTGAGTGAGCTTCAGGAAGCCCTGGATGCCGTCACCACCGCGGCGTTGACACTACAGCCCCTGGCCGACCGCAAGGTAAAAGCCAAACCCCAGGCCGAGACGCCGGAGCCGCCGCCCGCGCTGGCCTGGGATACGCTGTGGCCACTCATCCAATACGGCTTTGCTCGCGCCGCCGACAAACTAGATTCCTACATCCGGGTCAGCGATCGCGACGCCAGCTATCAGCAAGCCGTGATCGCCGGTGGCCAGCGCGAGCTGTTTCAGGAAAACCTGCGACTGATGTTTGAACAGGCGCAGTGGGCACTGGTGACAGGCAACGAAACCCTGTATCGGCATGCTTTGGCGCGCTGCACCGACTGGTTGCGCCGGTACTACCGCAGCGGTGACACCGAGCAGGCCTTGCTCGCAGAGATCGAAAGCCTTAGTCAGCGCGCGATTCGGCCCGCCACCCCGCCCCTTTCCGCCAGTATTGCTGCCCTGTCGACGCTGATTGATCAGCGCCACGCGGGGGATACGCCGTGATTCGCTACTTCCTGATTGCCCTGGGTGTTCTTGCGGCCGCTGCCGGACTCGGCGTCCTGATTCAGCGCGACCCCGGCTACATGCTGCTCGCGATTGGCAATGTGGCCATAGAAACCTCGTTCTGGATCGCCCTGCTGCTGTTTCTTCTGCTGCTCGGTGCTGGCTATTACCTGCTGCGCATCGGCCATCTTGGCTGGAGCGGCGGCAACCGGCTGACCCGCTTTTTGAGCGAGCGGCGGCAGCAGCGCAGCCACCGGCAGAGCAATGAGGGGCTGATCGCATTGGTGGAGGGTAATTACGAGAAAGCCAAGCGTCTGCTCACCCGCCATCTCGATGATATCGACGAGCCACTGATCAATTACCTTGGCGCCGCCTATGCCGCCAACGCTCTGGGCGAGCCGCGCGAAGCCAGCGCCCTGCTGGCCCGCGCCGAACGCAACACGCAAGGCGCCAACGTCGCCATCGAACTGGTGCAGGCGCGTTTGTTGCTGCAAAACGGCCGGCTGGAGGAAAGCCTGGCCAGCCTGACGCGGGCCCAGCGCAACACCTCCCGCCACCCGGCGGTGCTGCGTTTGCTGAAATCTGTCTACCTTGGGCTTGAAGACTGGGATGCCCTCCAAGCCCTGCTGCCGGACTTAAAGAAAAACGCTGTCGTTAGCGCCGAAGAACTTGATGCCCTGCAAAGGCACTGCATCCTTGGCCAGTTACAAAAGCTGTCAGACTCCAACAAATCGAGCAACGACGAGCTGACACAGTGGTGGAAGAAGCTGCCGAAAGATCTGCAGCAAGACGACGCATTGGTCGCCAGCTATGTAAACCAGCTTATCGCACGCGATATGCAGGCCGAAGCCGAGGATGTCTTGCGTAAGCACCTGCGCAAATCCTGGCAGCGTGAGCTGGTTTTGCTATACGGAAGAGTCGCCGGCCCCGAGCCCGACAAGCAACTATTGACCGCCGAGGCGTGGCTGCCCGAGCGCACCAACGATGCCAGTTTACTGCTGACATTGGGACGGTTGAGTCTGAGAAATCAGCTCTGGGGTAAGGCCCGCGAGTATTTCGATAATAGCCACCGCCTGGATCCCAGCTTTGAGGTGTGTGCCGAGTTAGGTCGCCTGCTGGCTTATCTGGGTGAGCACGAACGCAGCGCCGCCTTCTTTCAGGAAAGCCTGCAGAAAAGCGGCGGTGCTATTGAGGTCAAACTGCCGTCGCGCGTTGCTTGACCCTCAAGCGGCTTCGCCCGCCAACATTTCAAGCGGCTCCACCTTTCGCGTGCTCAGAAATTCAGGCCGCGGCGGCAAGCCGCTGTAGGGCGCCTGCGGCGCATTCTCCACACTGTTAAACACACACATGGCAATGCTGCGGGGATCGGCCGACAGGTTGTCCGGGGACGCATGCATCAGGTTGCACTCATGAATCACCAGTGTGCCTGGCCGACCGGTAATCGCTTTGATCTGCCGTTGCCTGAGAAGCTTTTGCATCATTTCCGGGCCAGGCACCCCCAGGGTCTGTCGGCGCAACGATGTTTTATAGTTGTCGACCCCGGTCTGGCCCGCACAGGAAACAAAGTGCTTGTGCGAACCGGGAATGACATAGAGCGGTCCATTGTGTTGGTGATTATCGGTGAGCATGATCCACGCCGTCAGCGCACGCATGCGTGGCATACCGTCTTCCACATGCCAGGTCTCGAAATCACTGTGCCAGTTAAAAGCGCGACCTCGCAGCGGGGGTTTGATATTGATTCGCGACTGCATTCGATAGACTGCTGACCCCAGAAGCTGACGGGCGATGGTTACGATTCGCGGGTCGCGAAAACAGCGATCCACGACGTCACTGAAGGCAACGGGATTGAAGACTGTGCGCAGCTCGTCGCTATCGGGTTCCACCACCAGCTCTTCCCGCCCCTGCAAACGCCGTTTCAAATCGGGAATGGCGTTGCGTATTGGTTCCACGAGATCATTCACCAGATCCGGCAGGATCAAATAGCCGTTGTCGCGATAAAATGCACATTGCTCTTCATCAAGCGGTCCGCCCTCACGGGAATAGAGCACAGGATCCAGCCGGGGTAGCAACTTTTCAGTGGCCCCTTTTCGAGAGGGGTAGAGATCTGCGGTTATTGTCATGCGGATATGCCTCCTCTGTTCTGCAGCGATGAAAAAATTACGGCAAAAGCCTAGCCGACTGCCCTTGCAGTCGAGCAAAAGGTGGGGATTGGGGAGGCAATTTCAAGACCGCCGGTACTATTCCCGGCGGCCTCGTTCGGATGTGTGCGAGAGGAGGGGCGAGGCGGAATTAACGCAAATCTTTAAGCAGGGCATTAAGCTGCTCGCGGTAGCTGCCAAGCTGTTGCTGGTACTGATCCAGTGCGCCGCTCTGAGCACCCAGCTTAGCGGTGGGTTCGGCCAGCGCCTTGTCCAGCTCCGCCTTCAATTCAGCTTTCTTTTCAGCCACTTTGGCTTTGAGTTCTGCGCCCAGTACATCGCCAATCAACTTGTCGAGACTCGACTTCAAACGAAGCTGGGGATCGTCTGGCGAACCACTGAGGAACATTTTCAGATCAAACTGATTAGCCGAGCCCAGCGCTTTGCGCAACAGCTCTGCGGTTTTGTTTTCCGCCGTTTCTGCGACCACAAAACTCGCCTGCCGAATCAGGCTGTCGACGGTGGCATTGATTCCGTTTTTATCCAACGCAAAGCTGGTCTGAATGTTGGCCAGACCTTGTTGCAGGGTGATGGGTAAATCGGGATTCTCGGACACGGTCAGGGCCGACAATGCCAGCTGTTTCAGATCGAGGTCCAGCTTGTCCAGCGGCGACGCATTGCGATGGTCAAACAGGCCGTCCAGTTTCAGGCTCGCGCCTGTATCGCTGCCACCACTGGCTTTCAGGGTCATGGGCTTGCCCCAGATGCCCTGCTCATTGGTGATATCTTTCAACACCCCGTCAAAGCTGATCAACTGCCCGGCCACCGGCACGCTGCCATCCACACTGGCTTGCTTGATCAGAAATTCCGGCGTGGGTTGCTGCTCGGCAAAGCGAATATATTCGCCGTTCGCGCGCAGGGGTTTAGTCTCTTCCTCTTCCTTGGCGGCATCGGACTCGCTGAGCTGACCCGCGGCCACCTGATAAAGTGACAACCCCTGCTCGACCATGTTGTAGGCCTTGTCACCCACAATATGGCGGATCATGCCTTCAAAACCCTGGTCAAG
>JBFKXO010000105.1:0-7018 GCA_041638115.1 Litorivivens sp.
TGCACCACCGCCACGTCGCCCGTGTGCAGCCAGCCGTCGGGATCAATCATCTTGGCGGTTTCATCATCACGCTGCCAGTAGCCCAGCATCACCTGAGGGCCGCGAACACACAACTCACCGCGCTCATTTACCGGTTGTTCGGTTCCGTCATCGCCAACGATCTTGATTTCGGTGTTAGGCACCGGCACCCCGATGCAACCAAGCTGGTTGGCACCGCCTGGATTGGTGGAGACCACCGGCGATGTCTCTGTCAGACCGTAGCCTTCGTAGATTTCACACCCGGTCATTTCATGCCAGTTTTTGGCGGCAGCCGAGGTCAGCGCCATACCACCGGACAGGGTCATTTTCAGCTCAGAAAAATCAATGTCCTTGAATTCAGGATGCTTCATCAGCCCCACGAACAGCGTATTCAAGCCGCTCATGCCGCTGAACTTCCACTTTTTCATTTCCTTGATAAAGGCATCCATATCCCGTGGGTTGGGGATCAATACCGTGTGATTACCCTGCATCATCACGATAAAGCCCAACGTGAAGGAATAAATGTGATACAGCGGCAGCGGCCCAATAAAGGTCTGCGGGCCTTCTTTAAAGCCATAGGTATCGAAAATACTGGCAGCCTGCAACACGTTGGCGACCAGATTACGGTGAGAAATCATTGCGCCTTTGGAGACACCCGTCGTACCGCCCGTATACTGCAGCAGGGCTACGTCATTGGCCGCCGGCGACGCCACGTTCAGCTTGAGTTTGCGCCCCTGGCTGATGGCCTTGCGGAACGAAATCGTTCCCGGCATCGAGTAGTCGGGAATCATTTTCTTAACGTGTTTGACCGCAAAATTGATCAGGCGCCCTTTCAGCGGAGGATGCAGGTCTGCCAGCTCCGTCATGATCACGGTCTTAACCGGCGTATCGGCCAGTACCTCGGCCGCCGCTTCGCCCACATTGGCCAACAGGATCAGCGCTTTGGCGCCGGAATCGTTGAGCTGGTGTTTGATTTCGCGGGGGCTGTACAGAGGATTGGTGTTCACCACCACGAAACCGGCGCGCAGCACTGCAAAAAGCGTCACCGGGTACTGAATAATATTCGGCATCTGGATGGCGACCCGGTCACCGGGCTGCAGCCCCGTCTTGTGCTGGAGGTAGGCACCCAAGGCGGCTGAGTGAGCCTCCAGGTCTGCGTAGGTCAGCGTGTGCCCAAGACTGGTGACCGCGTCGCGATTGCGGTAGCTGTCTATGCAGTAATCAAACAGCTCAATCAGGTTTTTGAACTGATCCGGATTAATGGTCTCCGGGACACCGGCCTTTTTTTGGCCGGCAGCAATGGCCTCTTTCACAGAAATGGCTTGTTCTGACACGTTCCTTCCTCAGACTGACTAAGAGTGTTTTTATCGCCGCGCAGCCGGTGCTGTGCGCTTGTAAATTCAGGTGAAACTAACTGTGTTTAGCAGCCCTGTCAACGCGCCCCCCCAAGGGTTTGGCGGCAATAGCCGCTATTCATCGCGTCAATGGATGTGCTCACGTAATATGCGAGCAACGCCAATCCAAAAGCAATGGCCCGACGGCCAGCCAGTGCCGTCATGTCGGCAAACTGCTTCCATCAGCCGGGACCATCAACACCGAGCAAGTCTCTACTGGCGAAGAGAAAAACAGCCGCTCTCACACAAGCCAGGCCGAAATTACCATCGGGTAAGAAAACAGTAACAATTTTGACGCTGACGCCGTTTTCTGTACAATTTGGCACACGTGCAAGTTGCATACCCGAAAAATTGCGGCGGCACACCAATATTAAGAAAGAATCATCCGTTTTCTGGACTTGTTTGCATTTTAACGTAGAGCTTCCACCTCACTTATGACTTTCAGCTATTTAGTCCGCTTCGGCGCTGCATGCCTGACACTTGTGTGCCTGCTTGTCAGCCATACTTATGCTCAGGGGCCAGCACAGGAATTATCCAGACTGGAGTCGCGTCAGGATGTCCTCGCCGCCAAAATGCAGCAGCTACGTCAGGAATCCCAGAAGCTCTCAGAGGCGATGACAAACGTCGAGCCCGCCGATGGGCCGGAAAAAGCAGCCTATGAAGAGGCTGTGGCAACCTTTGAAGAAGCCAGCGAAACCTACGAATCCGAGCCGACACCAACCAACAAAAGCCGCCTTCGCAATGCCGAATTCAAACTGCACCTGGCGGAACGCAAGTATCGCTCCGGCAGCGAAGAGTTGCGCAAACTGGAAGCCCGTCAGGACGAGGTGGAAACCGAATTAATCGCCGTGCGCCGGGAACTCGACAATATCGCAGACCGCATCCCCCGCTTGCAGCAGCAGATCGCACAGCAACGTCGTGAGCGTGAACAAGCCCAGGCAGCCGCCGCCCGCGAAGCCGCTCAGGCCCGACAGGCCAGCAATGAAACGGCTGCGCCTGCGGCGAAACCCGCATCTGTGGCAGGAACGCAGAACCAACCAGCGCCTGATCAATCGGCAACAGCGGACAAAGCCGAACCGATTGAGCTCGACAAGGACTTTGTTCTGCTGACCGACAAGGCACAGGTGCTCACCGAGCTCGCCAACCTGCAACTCCGCATTGGCGGCGACAGCCTGAAGATTCGAAGCAATAAAATTCTGAATGTCCGCCACTTTGTCGATGGCAAAGAAGCGGAGAAAAACAGCCACCGCTTCAAGGGGCTTGGCAATTACCAGTACCGGGCAACAGCCGTGTTACAGGAAGGGGAAAATCGGATCCGAGTGTCATTTTCCCGCTGGAACATTGACATGCCGGCAGAGTTTGCCGATCAGGAAATGGTTATCCTGATGGATGCAAGTGATCGCAATTCGCCCCGAATCGTGTGTTATCCGGCCGCACTGGAGGCCTGATCTACTCCACTTGGAGGCAGGCCACCAGCCGGCCTCCCCGCTTTTCCTCCAATACGGGCTTTTCCGCTTTACAGCGAGCAACCACGTTGGGGCAGCGCAAGTGATAGGCGCACCCCTCGACCGCCGGTGGCCGCAAACTGCCCGATTTAGCCAAGGCCTTGCCTCCCCCCGGATTGGCCGCAATCAGAGCCTGGGTATAGGGGTGCTGCGGATCGGTAAACAGCTCCGGACCGCCCGCTTCGACGATACGACCGTGATACATTACCAGCGTGCGATTGGCGAGGTGGCTGACCACCGCGAGATCGTGGGCAATAAAGATCATTGCAACGCCAGTATCGCGCTGCAAATCCCGCAGCAGGTTAATGACCTGCGCCTGAACCGATACATCCAGGGCGGACACAGGCTCATCACAGATCACCAACTGCGGCGCGGTGATAAAAGCCCGGGCAATGCCCAAACGCTGACGTTGGCCGCCTGACAATTCGTGCGGATAGCGCCCGGCAAACCGGCGCGGTAACCCTACCCGCTCCAGCCACTCCATCGCCAAACTGCGTTCGCGGCCTCGTTCTTTGCCTTGCAATTGCAGTGGTTCGATCAAACTGTTGATAACATTCATGCGCGGGTTCATGGCACTGTAGGCGTCCTGAAACACCATCTGAACCCGTTCGGCCTGACGCCGAAAATCTCGCGTACGAAAGTGCCGCGGGAGTAATTCACCGGCCAGTCTGACCTCACCGACTGCGGGCGACACCAGACCGCAAACCGCGCGACCCAGGGTGGATTTACCCGATCCACTCTCGCCCACCAGGCCCACCACTTCCCCCGCCTCCAGTGACAGGTTCACCCCATCGACGGCCACGGTATCGCCAAACCGGCAGCTTACGTTATCCAGGCGCAACAGCTCAGTCATGAACGAGCCTCCTGAGCGGCCGGCTCCAATAGCCAACACTCGCAGCGCCGGTTACGCTCCGGGTGATAGGTTGGGGGTTGTCGCTGGGGACAAATGCGCATGGCCTGCCCACAGCGCGGCGCGAACGCGCAACCCGAGATCTCACGCGAAAGATCAGGCGGTGTCCCGCTAATCGCTAGCAGCGTTTCACGCCGGACACCCAGGCTCGGCATCGCCTGCTGCAATGCTTGAGTGTAGGGGTGGGACGGACTGCGCAAAACCTCGGCACAGGGCCCCGCCTCGACAATACGACCCGCGTACATGACCGCCACCTGATCCGCCATGGCTTCCACAACACCCAAATCGTGAGTGATCAGGAGCAGTCCTACGTCTCGCTCATGACACAACTCCCGCAGCAGGGCCAACACTTCCGCCTGAACGGTAACATCCAGTGCCGTGGTCGGCTCATCGGCGATAATCAGCGACGGTTTGCAGGCCACCGCCATCGCGATCACCACCCGCTGCAACATTCCCCCGGACATTTCAAAAGGATACTGCTGCGCACGCCTGGCGGCATTGACGATACCCAGGCGCTCCAGCAACGCGACCGCTTCGGCTAGCGCCTGTCGACGCGAGCTGCCGGTGTGTACGCGCAGCACTTCGGCAATCTGCTGTCCGATGCGCATGGTCGGGTTCAACGCCGTCATCGGGTTCTGGAACACCATGGCAATGCGATTGGCGCGCAAACGGCGCCAGTCCTTTTCTGTCAAACCCGCCAGCGACTGGCCATCAAATTCCCAGCGCGCCGTTTCACAGCGAGCATTGCGAGGCAGCAGCTGCATCAGCGAAAGCGCAGTGAGACTTTTGCCCGAACCGGACTCACCCACCAGCGCCAGGCATTGACCGCGTTCGATCTGCAGGTCGACACCGCGCACCAGATGATTGCCATCGATACGTATGTGCAGATCTTCCAGTGTGAGCAGACTCATCGCTGCGCCCTCCTCACCTGCACATCCATAGCATCGCGCAGCGCGTCGCCAAGCATATTGAATGCCAGCACCGTGACACTGATAGCAATCGCAGGCACCAACAGCTCGTGGGGATGGGTCAGCATGCTGCGAATACCCTCATTGCACATGGAACCCCACGAAGGCGTCGGCGGCACCACCCCCATACCAATAAACGACAGCAAGGCTTCCGTAAATATCGCCTGGGGTATCGCAAAACTCAGACTGACCAGTAACAGTGGAACCACATTGGGCAGCAGATGGCGGCCAATCAGATAGGTATTACCCGCGCCGGCCAGACGCGCGGACAGCACAAACGCACTACCGCGCAACTGCAATACTTGCCCGCGCACCAACCGCGCCGCCGACGGCCAACTCAACAACACCATCGCCAACACCATCGGGAATAATCCACTCTCCCCGGATTCAATGCCCATTGCCACGCGAAACAAAATCATGAACAACAAAAACGGCAACGCCACCACAAAATCCGCAAACCGCATCAGGACATTGTCTACCCAGCCGCCCATGAGGCCGGCGGCGGCGCCATAAAACGCTCCCAGCGCGATAAATAACAACGGCGCTGACAAGCCAACCAGCATGGAGGTGCGGGCGCCGTGCAACACCCGCGCCAACATATCGCGCCCCAGAGCGTCGGTCCCCAAGGGGTGAGCTGGCAGCGAGACACTGCCGTTGTCGATGTCCAGGCCCAGCAGCTGCGCTTCGAAGCGGCCCAGCGTCAAGGTCGGCACGGTGGTGACCTGCATTGGCTCCAGGGTACTGCCGTCTTCCCGGGCCGGCACAACCGCATAGCGATAGCCCTGTTCGCGCAGTTGCAGGCGATCAACCACCCAGGGGCGATGCACCTGCGCCAGCGGGATACCCAAACCAACACCGCCCTCGCTACGATAGACTTTATAGCTCGTTGCCCCGGGGACCTCAGGCCAGGCAAGACGGACCTGGGTCGTGGTGGACTCCAGCGCCACCAGTTGCTCAGGCACCTCAGCGGGTCCACGCCATAACGCGGTATCATCGACCACAACCACGTTTCGCGCCGGCGTCGGCCCGCTGGAGATTTGCGATAACCATTGAGTCGCAGGGCTTTGCTTCCACAACAGCGGACCGACAAACGCCGCCAGCAGCACCAACACGACAACTGACACTGCAATACAGGCGCGCACATCGCTAAATAGGACGCGCCACAGCGGCGGTGCTTCGGCGTAGCTTTCAGCAGCGGCCGCCGGTTGCGGGGGCAGGGGTTGGAAATCCGTTGCTGAAAAGGCCATCAACCACCCTCACCGCTGGCATGGAGGCGGATACGAGGATCAATCCAGCCGTAGAGAATATCCACCACCACAACCACCAACACCAGAAACGCTCCATAGAACACGGTGGTACCCATAATCACGGTGTAGTCCAGCTGCTGAACGGCCTGAACAAAGTAACGACCAAGCCCGGGGATGGCAAAGATCAGTTCGACAACAAAACCACCGGTGGTAATTGCGGCAATCGTCGGCCCCAGCTCGGTAACCACAGGCAAAATGGCGTTGCGCAATTGATGTCGCCAGAAGATATGGCCAGTCCCTAACCCCTTGGCCCGTGCCGTAAGAATATAGTCCGCCTGCATCACACCCAGCATCGACGAGCGCATCAGCCGAGCCAGGTAGGCCATGGTCCCCAAGCCCAGCACCAGCGCCGGCACCCAAATCTGACTGACACTACCCCACCCTGCCACTGGAATCAGCGAGTAGTCCAACACACTGTTGAGTTTGACGATGCCGAGCTGCGCCAGCGCCGCGATGACAAA
Source organism: Litorivivens sp. (assembly GCA_041638115.1). Lineage (GTDB taxonomy): Bacteria > Pseudomonadota > Gammaproteobacteria > Pseudomonadales > Spongiibacteraceae > Litorivivens. The sequence goes on from JBFKXO010000105.1 coordinate 6,564, forward strand.
GCTGGGCACAGAAATCGCCAGTACCACGGCAATCATCAATAAGCGGTCCGGCCAGCGATTCTGCCAGTAAGCGGCTACCGCACCGCCGCACACGCCACCCACGGTCGCAATCAGCAGCGCCACCACACCCAGAAAAGCCGAGACCGGAAAATGCTCGCGGATAATGTCATTCACCCGCCGGTTTTCCTGGGTAAAAGAAATCCCAAAATCGCCGTGCAACATATTGTTCAGATACAACACATACTGCTCCGCCACCGGCTTGTCGAGCCCGTATCTGGCCCGAAGATTCTCGCGCAATTGCGGTGTGGCGGCCTTGGCGCTGTTGAAGGGGTCACCGGGCACGGCGTGCATCGCAAAAAAGGTCGCCGTTGCTATAAACCAGATAGTGATCGCGCCATAAGCCAGGCGTTTTAGGATATAGCGCAGCATCACTCTTCCACCCAGGCATAGCGGAA
>JBFKXO010000106.1:0-7008 GCA_041638115.1 Litorivivens sp.
TCTTCGGCCCGTTCCATGATGAGGTCACCAAAGCGCAGGCGTTTTATCACCAGCTGATCATCGACCAGGAATTCCAGACCACCCGACCAGTTCATGGCGAGCTTTTTTACCAACATGCCGTTCTCCGGGTGGTTCAGGATGTCCTTGGCGGTCAGCTCCTGATTTTTGCAGCGGATCACCGCTGATTCGTCGGCAGAATCAATCAGTTCACATTCGCCACCCAACTCAAAGCCTGCCGGCGGTGCGGTCTTTAGCCATTCGGTCATGGTGTGAAACGCGGTGTTTTTGGCGCTTAGTGGTATGACTGGCATCGAGCCAAGGCTTTCTCGTAACAGTACGATCATTTCCTCGGCCCGCTTGTGGCTGCCGCAATCGATGACCAGCCAGCCATTTTTTGGATCGATATAGGCATACTGTTTCCGCGATTTGACGAAGGCACGGGGCAGCATGTCGAAGATCAGTTCTTCTTTCATTTCGGTGCGCTCTTTACGGCTGGGCACACGGTCTTCCTCTTCTCGTATCGTCAGCACCTTCTCTTCCAGCGCTTCGCGCACTACCGCCGCCGGCAACAGTTTTTCCTGGCGCTGACTGCACACCATGATGCAACCGTTATTGGTATGTACCAATTCGCTGCCTTGCTGACCCAATGGTTTCACCCAACCCAGGCTCGCCATATCCTGGCCTCCGCAGGGTTTGAAGGCTCGCTCGACAAGTCTCGCGTCAACTTCTTCGGGGGTAAGGGTAAACGGTTTGGTAAAGCGATAGATCAACAGGTTTTTGAACCACATAGAATAAAAGCCATTGTCTTATAGGAAGGAAACGAGCCACGCATTGTAGACGCTAAGCGGCGGGGAGGTCAGGCTTGACTGCACAGAAACAGCCAAGCCCTTTTACCTGAAGGCCTATTCCAAGCCGAGCATTGCCTGGTATTCGGTAAACTCCTCAATGCCGGCCATGCCCCATTCGCGACCAATGCCGGATTGTTTGAATCCCCCAAAAGGCGCCTGCAGGTCGGCACCGGCCCCGTTTAGGTGAACCTGGCCGGCGCGAATGCGGCGGCCCACAGCGCGGGCACGCTCCACACTACCACCGTAGACATAACCCGAGAGCCCGTAGACCGTATCATTGGCAATACGCACAGCCTCGTCTTCGTCGTCGTAGGGAATAATCGTCAGTACGGGCCCAAAGATTTCTTCCCGAGCGATGGTGCAGTCATTGGAGTCGACGGAGAATATCGTCGGCCTGACAAAATACCCCTGCTCGCAGCCAGCGGCGCGACCTTCGCCACCGGCCAACAGTTTTGCGCCATCAGCAATGCCGGCCGCAATCAGTTTTTGTACCCGCTCAAACTGGCGGCCGTTGGCTACCGGGCCGGTCGTGGTATCGGGGTTCTCAGGGTTACCCACCACAAGATCATCGAGTGTAGCGACCGCGAAGGATTCTACTTCCGCCAGCCGTGAGCGCGGCACCAGCATTCGCGAGGGTGCGTTACAGCTTTGCCCGCTGTTGTTCATCATATGCAGCACACCCTTCTTGACCGCCTTTTCAAAGGGCGCATCGTCCAGCAGGATATTGGGTGACTTGCCGCCCAGCTCCAGCGAGACACGCTTGATCCCATCGGCAGCGCAGCGCGCTACCGATGCCCCAGCCGCGGTCGATCCGGTAAGAGACACCAAATCCACTTGGGGATGAGAGGAGAGATGCGGGCCCATGTCCGGACCGCTAGCCCAGATCAGATTGAAAACACCGGCTGGCACACCGGCCGCATCCATGATTTCCGCAACGATCTGAGCCGATAAGGCGGCGTATTCCGACGGCTTTAAGACCACGGTGCAGCCAGCCAGAAAGGCGGGGGCGAGCTTGCAGGCAATCTGGTTCAGCGGCCAGTTCCAGGGCGTAATCAACGCACAAACCCCCGCCGGTTCACGGGAAATCAACACCCCGCCTTTGCGCGTTGTCCATTCGATTTCATCCGCCAGTGCCACCGCTGTCTGGAAATGCCCAAGACCAATCGGTACGTGCGCGCTTTGCGCCAGGCGCTGGGGCGCCCCCATCTCTGTGCTCACCGCGCGCGTCAGATCGTCCATCCGCTTTTCGTATTCTGTGACAATCGACTTGAGCATCGCGACGCGTTCAGCCAAGGGCGTGGCAGCAAACACAGGGAAGGCTTTACTGGCCGCCGCCACTGCGCGGTCCACATCTGCTTTGCCACCAAACTGGAGCTGACCCACCGTTTGTTCTGTGGCGGGGTTGACGATGTCGTGAACGCTGGCGGGCTCCAGTGAAGACACCCACTGCCCGTCGATATAGTGTTGATTAATGGCTTGCACGCGCTGCTCCTTGTTTATTGTGAATTCGCTGGCACCGAAGATTGTTTATAAACGAGTGGGCCAGAGAATTAAAAAACCTTTTCTCAGCCTTTTACCTTGACAGACGAAAGCCTAGCCCAGCATTAACTGTTCGACATGATATGACCGAATGCTCAGCATACCTCACAACGAGACTGCCCTGGGTTTTATAGGCACTCCCGGTCTATTCTTTGGACTGTGAACGACTTTATTGTTTGGTTAATAACTTTCTGTCGACCCACATGCCCGGAAGGGCCTGCAAAGGCCCTTATTCGACGGTAACCGACTTGGCGAGATTTCGGGGCTGATCCACATCGGTACCCTTAAATACCGCAACATGATAGGACAAGAGTTGTAGCGGCACGGTGTAAATGATCGGCGCGATGATTTCTTCGCTGTGGGGTACCGGTATCACGGTCAGGCTCTTGTTGTTTTTGAAGCCGGAGTTTTTGTCGGCGAAGACGTAGAGCTGGCCGCCGCGGGCCTGGACTTCTTCCAGGTTGGATTTCAGTTTTTCCAGCAGCTCGTCATTCGGTGCGACGGCTACTACCGGCATGTCGTCATCGACCAGTGCCAGCGGGCCGTGTTTGAGTTCTCCGGCCGGGTAGCTTTCGGCGTGGATGTAGGAGATTTCCTTGAGTTTGAGTGCCCCTTCCATGGCTATTGGCCATTGGGCGCCGCGACCCAGGAACAGGGCGTGGTGTTTGTCGGCAAATTGTTCGGCGATGCGACAGATGTCGTCGTCTAGTTGCAGTGCGGCGGCAAGCGTTTCCGGCAGGGCGTGCAGGGCTTCGACAATGGATTTTTCTTTGTCGCGGTCAATGGCGAAGCGGCGGCCGAGGGCGATGGTGAGCAGCAACAGGGCGGTGAGCTGGGTGGTAAAGGCTTTGGTGGAGGCTACACCGATTTCCGGGCCGGCTTCAGTCATGAGACGCAGGTCGGATTCGCGCACCAGTGAGCTTTGCGCCACATTGCAGATGGTCAGGGTGGCGGCGTAATCCAGTTCCTTGGCCAGTCGCAGGGCGGCCAGAGTATCGGCGGTTTCGCCCGACTGGGAGATGGTGACCAATAAGGTACCGGGGCTGACCACAAACTTGCGGTAGCGGAATTCGCTGGCCACTTCGACCCGGCAGGGGATGCCGGCGATGCCTTCAATCCAGTATTTTGCGACCATGCCAGAATGATAGCTGGTGCCACAGGCGACGATTTGGACGCTTTGAACTTGATCAAAAATCTCACTGGCGGCGCTGCCGAAGGATTGCTCCAGAATATGATCGCTACCCAGGCGGCCGCGCAAAGTGTTCTGTACTACCGCTGGCTGCTCGTAGATTTCCTTGAGCATAAAGTGGCGATACTCGCCCTTGTCGGCCGCGTCGGCTGCACCTTCAATACGCTCAACGGGACGTTCAACGCTGTCACCTGCGCGGTTCCAGATAGCGTAGCTGTCGGTGGTGATTTCAGCGATATCGCCTTCTTCCAGATAGACAAAGCGGTCGGTGACCTGACGCAAGGCCAGCTGGTCAGAAGCGAGGAAGTTTTCGCCAAAGCCCAAACCCAGCACCAGCGGGCTGCCGCTGCGGGCGCAGACGATGCGCTGAGACTCATCGGCGTGAACCACGGCCAGACCGTAGGCACCTTCCAGCTCAGGAATAGCCGCTTTGACCGCCGCCATCAGATCGTGGCCTTCGCCCATCAAATCATTGATCAGGTGAGCGATGGTTTCGGTATCGGTTTCCGAGACAAAGGTATGGCCTTTGGCAGACAGTTTTTCACGCAGTTCGGCGTGGTTTTCGATAATACCGTTGTGCACCACCGCCAGTTTTTCACCGGAGTAATGGGGGTGGGCATTGTTCTCCGTGGGCTTGCCGTGGGTGGCCCAGCGGGTGTGGGCAATGCCGGTGGTGCCGCGATGGGCGTCGGTCATCGCACCTTCCAGCGCAGCCACTTTGCCCACCTGCTTACACATGCTCAGTGCGCCGTTCGCAATCAGGGCAACACCGGCGGAATCGTAGCCGCGGTATTCCAGGCGCTTGAGGCCTTCGATCAGAATGCCACTAATATTTCGATCGGCTACCGCGCCAACTATCCCGCACATGGTATGTAATCCTGTCTATTTTTTGGTGGGCCGTTTCCAGCCTGAAATATTTCGTTGCTTACCGCGCGCGACGGCAAGGTCTTCGTCCGGTACGTTGCTAGTAATGGTTGATCCAGCACCCACCGTGGCATTCTTGCCGACCGTTACCGGCGCCACCAGTGAGGTGTTAGAACCAATAAAGGCGCCGTCACCAATCACGGTTTTGGACTTGTTTACACCGTCGTAATTGCAGGTAATGGTGCCTGCACCCACATTAACGTTCTCGCCAATCTCGCTGTCGCCGATGTAGCTCAGGTGATTGACCTTGGAGCCCTCACCCAAAACGGCTTTTTTGGTTTCGACAAAGTTGCCGATCTTGGCGCCGCGTGACAGTACCGTGCCGGGGCGCAGACGGGCGAAAGGACCGATATCGCAGTTCTCGCCGACCACGGCATACTCAAGCACCGAATTGGCTTTAATTGTACTGCCATTGGCCACGCGACTGTTAGTGAACACGCAGTTGGGGCCGATCTGGACGTTGTCGCCAATCTCGCAATCGCCTTCAAACACGCAGTTTACGTCGATGTAGCAATCCTGCCCGACTTTCAACGATCCGCGAATATCCAGGCGAGCCGCATCCGCCAAGGTAGCGCCTTCGGCCATCACCCGTTCGGCTTGCTGCTTCTGATAGAAGCGTTCCAGCTCGTTGAGCTGTAGGCGATTATTGACGCCCTGCACTTCCCACGCCGTTTCCGGCTGCGCCACATCAATTGCGATACCATCGGCCACCGCCATCTCGATAATATCGGTCAGATAGTATTCGCCCTGCGCGTTGTCGCTGCTGAGTTGTGGCAGCCACTTTTTCAGGTGTTTGGCGTGCACCGCCATAATGCCGGTGTTGACTTCCTGAATCGCGAGCTGTTCGTGGCTGGCATCTTTCTGCTCAACAATCGCGACCACCTTGTCATGCTCGCGGATAATGCGGCCATAACCTGAGGGATCATTCAGATCCGTGGTAAGCAGCGCCATGCTGCTTTCGCTGCAACAGGCAACCAGCTTGGACAAGGTATCCGAGGCAATCAGGGGAACATCGCCGTAGAGAATCAGCACGCGGCTATCGTCAGACAGTGCCGGGAGCGCTTGGGCAACCGCGTGACCCGTACCTTTTTGTTCGCTCTGGTCAATCCAGGACACATCATCGAACGCGGCTTTGACGGTATCCGCACCGTGACCCACAACCACGTGCAGCTCGCTTACCTCCAGCGTACGGGCCGCATCAATAACGTGGCCCAACATCGGCTTACCGGCAATGCGGTGCATAACCTTCGGTAACGCGGAACGCATCCGCGTACCCTTGCCTGCGGCTAGAATCACTACTTCAGTTTTCACGAACGTCCCTCGAAAATTTCTTTTATCAAACAAAAAAGGGCGGCTAATAGCCACCCTTCTTTGGTTCTTTCTCTAACACAGAAGTTTCTGCGCTCGGAAATAATTACTTTTTCAAATTCTTGCGAATCTGCTGCAGTGTGCGCAACTGCGCCGATGCTGCGGCCAGTTGGGCTGCGGCACGCGAGTAGTCAATTTCACCACTCTGGTTGGTCATCGCGTGGGCAGCGGCTTTCTGGGCTTCCGACGCGGCAGCTTCATCCAGATCACCAGCGCGAACGGCCGTGTCAGCCAGAATGCTGATAGTGCCTTTCTGCACTTCCAGGTAGCCACCGGAGACATAGAAGATTTCCTCCTCGCCGCCATCCTTGATGACGCGAACCGGGCCGGCTTCCAACGCAGTCAGCAGAGGTGCGTGACCGTAGCTAACACCCAGATCACCAAGTGTGCCGTGCGCCACAACCATCTTCGCCAGACCGGAAAAGATTTCCTCTTCGGCGCTTACGATGTCGCAATGTATGGTCATAGCCATGTTCTAACCTCGTTGCTAGCGAGCGCCTCTGTCGAGGCGCTCATGCCTACGCTGAAGAGCTTACAGCTTCTTCGCTTTCTCGATTGCTTCGTCGATGGTGCCAACCATGTAGAAAGCCTGCTCGGGCAGATCGTCGTGCTGACCGTTCAGGATTTCCTGGAAGCCACGGATGGTTTCTTTCAGAGAAACGTACTTACCGGGGCTGCCGGTGAAGACTTCGGCAACGTGGAAGGGCTGAGACAGGAAGCGTTCGATTTTACGCGCGCGCTCTACCACCAACTTGTCTTCCTCGGACAGTTCGTCCATACCCAGAATCGCGATGATGTCTTTCAGCTCTTTGTAGCGCTGCAGAACCGTCTGTACACCGCGGGCTACTTCGTAGTGCTCGGCGCCGATAATCAGCGGATCGAGCTGGCGAGAAGTAGAGTCCAGCGGGTCAACCGCAGGGTAAATACCTTTAGCAGCGATATCACGGCTCAGTACAACCGTTGAGTCGAGGTGAGCAAAGGTGGTTGCGGGCGACGGGTCAGTCAAGTCATCCGCCGGTACGTATACCGCCTGGATAGAGGTGATAGAGCCAGTCTTGGTTGAGGTGATACGCTCCTGCAGAACGCCCATCTCTTCCGCCAGTGTCGGCTGGTAACCTACCGCTGAAGGCATACGGCCCA
>JBFKXO010000107.1:0-6985 GCA_041638115.1 Litorivivens sp.
GAGCTGAAGGAGCTGCACCTGACCACCAACGGCGCCCAGCTGGATAAATACGCCGCGCCGCTAAAAGCCGCCGGGCTGACCGGCGTTAACATCAGCATCGACAGCCTCAAACCCGATCGCTTTCGCCAGCTCACCCGCACCGGCGACCTGAACAAGGTGTTGCGCGGTATCGATGCAGCGATTGACGCCGGTTTTTCACGCATCAAACTCAATGCGGTGATTCTCAAGGGCCGCAATGACGACGAAGTGCTGGATCTGGTGGATTTCGCCCGCGCCAAGGGCGTCGATATCTCCTTTATCGAAGAAATGCCACTGGGCCTGATTGATGAACACAGCCGCGCTCTGAGCTTCTGCTCCAGCGATGAACTGCGCGAAATCATCGAAAGCCGCTACCCCCTGGGCAACAGCCACGAAAGCACCGGCGGCCCCTCCGACTACTACCGCATGATCGACAGCCCGATTCGGGTCGGCTTTATCTCGCCCCACAGTCACAACTTCTGCCACCTCTGTAATCGCGTCCGGGTCACCGTCGAAGGTCGCCTTTTGCTCTGTTTGGGTAACGAGCACTCGGTGGATCTGAAAGAGGTACTCGATCAGCACCCCGGCGACAGCGAGCGTCTACAGCAGACCATTCGCGGCGCCATGGCGATCAAGCCCGAGCGCCATTATTTTGAATTGAATGACGACGAACCCCAGATCGTCCGCTTTATGAATATGACCGGTGGATAAGCAGCAGCTGATCACACAGCTACGGCTGGAGCCTCACCCCGAGGGCGGTTATTTTCGCCGCACCTACGAAAGCAGCCACGTGCAGAAAGGTCGTCGTCTGATGAGCAGTATTTTCTATCTGCTGACCGATGACTCCCCCACCGGCCACCTGCACCGTAACCGCTCCGATATCGTTCACTACTGGCAGGCCGGCTCGCCACTGCGCTACACCCTGCTCAGCCCGGAAGGGAAACTGTTGAGATTTACCCTTGGCCCCCATCTCGATGCAGGCGAGCAATTGCAACTGACCGTTCCCGGTGGATTCTGCAAGGCCTCTCAATTAGTCTGTGGCGAGTTTGGATTGATCTCGGAAGCGGTCTGCCCCGGCTTTGACTACGACGACCACGCCATGGCCCGCGCCGACGAGATAGAACAGCGCTACCCCGAGCATTGGCCAGAATTGAAAGCGCTCTGTAAAACGCCACAAGTCGCACCCGAATAAGGAGCCACCACGTGCAAGCCAGCCCGGCCAGCGAGGCCGTGACCCAACTCATTGATGGCTTCGCCGCCGCCGGCTATATCGCCAGCGAGGCCATTGCCACCACTGTGTTTCTCGCCCAGCAACTGCAGCGCCCGATTCTGGTGGAGGGCCCGCCCGGTGTCGGCAAGACCGAGCTCGCCAAGGCCACTGCCCTGCACAACGCCCTACCGCTGGTGCGTTTGCAGTGTTACGAAGGCCTCGACGAGAGCAAGGCCCTCTACGACTGGAAGTATTCCAAACAGCTGCTCTACAGCCAAGTATTGAAAGAACAGCTGCACGACATACTGCAGGGTGCCAAGGGGCTCGCAGAATCCGTTGAGCGCCTGAAAACCTTTGGTGATATTTTCTATTCCGAAGAATTTCTCGAACCCCGCCCCCTGCTGAAAGCCCTGCGCGAACCCGGCGGAGCGGTGCTGTTGATCGATGAAATCGACAAGGCCGATTACGAGTTCGAATCCCTGCTACTGGAAATCCTGTCCGACTTTCAGGCTTCCATTCCCGAGATCGGCACAATCAAAGCCACCACCAAACCGGTGGTGATTCTGACCAGCAACAACACCCGCGACCTGAGTGACGCCCTCAAGCGTCGCTGCCTGCATCTTTACATCGACTTCCCCAGCCGCGAGCTGGAGCAGCGCATTGTGCACACGCGGGTGCCGGAGGTTCCCGAATCCCTCAGCCAGCAGCTGGTGCGTTTTATTCAGCAGGTGCGTGAGCTTGATCTAAAGAAAGCCCCGGCGGTCAGCGAAACCCTGGACTGGGCCCGCGCTCTGCTCTTGCTGCACGCCACCAGCCTGTCGCCGGAGCTGGTGCAGAGCACCCTGAATGTCATTCTCAAATTCGAAGAAGACATTCAGCTGGTGACACCCGACATTCGCCAGTTGCTGAAGGACCGCTAGAGGCACCCTATGGAACAGGCGCTGCTGGGATTTATCAACACTCTGCGCCAGCACGACGTGCGCATCTCCACCAGCGAGACACTCGACGCTCTGCACACCGCCGACGTGGTGGGCTATGGCGAGCGCGAGTTACTGCGCAATGCGCTCGCCGCCGCACTCACCAAAACCCGGGAAGAAAAGGCCACCTTCCACCGCTGCTTTGATCTGTATTTTCTGGCCAAGGGCGAGCGCCATAGCGAACAACAGCATAGCCAGCAGGAGGGAGCTCATCCCACCCAGTTCGAATTGCCCGATGCCGTGGCCGGCGATGCCGCCGTGCAGGCTGCGCTCAGCGCGCCCATGGTACAGGCCGCTATCGACGGCAATCAGGACGCGGTGGCCATGGCCATTGAGGAAGCCGCCGAAGGTGTCAGTCTGGATACCATCCGCTTTAATACCCAAAAAGGTATCTTCCGCCGCCGCCTCGCTGAAGCCGCCGGTACCGGCGAGTTCGACAAGGCCATTGAGGTACTCAAGGCCATTGATGAAGAAGAGCTGGCCGGGCCGATCGAATGGCTGGAACAACGGCGCAATACCCTCGACATGGCCGCACGGGACGAGGTAGAACACCAGCTCTTGTTAAACGCCAATGCCGCCGGTCGCGCTATTCAGCAGCAGATGCTGCGCAATACCAAACTGTCGGCACTGGAGGGCTATCACCTCAAGCAACTGCCCACCCTGATCCGGGCGCTGGCTAAAAAACTCGCGACCCGCCATCGCCAGCGCCGCCGGGTGGACCGCCGCGGCAAGCTGGATATGGCCAAAACCCTGCGCCGCAATCTGGCCTATGGCGGCGTGCCCTTCCATACCTACTGGAAGCAGAAGCGCAAGGATCAGCCCAAACTCTACGTGCTGTGTGATGTGAGCGGTTCGGTCTCCACCTACGCCCGCTTTCTGCTGCTGTTTCTGTACAGCCTGACCGATGTGATGCCGCGCATCCGCAGTTTCGTGTTTACCAGCGAGGTCTACGACGTCACCGAGCTGTTCGACCGCCACCCGCCTGAGCAGGCGGTGGAAATGGTCAACCAGAAATGGGGCCGGGGCAGCAGCGACTACGGCAATAGCTTCAAGCACTTCGTCAAGGATTTCGGCGCCCAGATCGACCGCAACACCACCCTCATCATCCTTGGTGACGGGCGCGCCAACAGTGCCGATCCGGGACTTAACGAGCTGCGCGAGCTGTACGATCGCAGCAAATACCTGCTCTGGTTCAATCCCGAGCCCCGCAGCTCTTGGAACACCGGTGACTCAGAAATCAAACGCTACCAGAGCGCCTGTCACTTTGTTGCCGAATGTAATTCGCTGGCCAAGCTTGAGCGCCTGTTGGACCGATTGCTGACAGTCCTCCGGTAGCCCCGCTTGACAGGGAATAGATAGGTAAATTTACGGGTACCGCCAGCTCCCACAATCCGTAAAGTAGACGGCTGACGCCAAGTAAAGGGGGCCTCACCCATGGACGACAAACGCAGCGAACAACGCTACCAAACCTCTGACCGCACCTGTCTGGATATCTATCTGCAGGGTGGCGGCTTCTCCATGGTAGCCAGCCGAGACGAGTGCCAGGTTACCGATATATCCAAACACGGCCTGAAAGTGCGCTGCGCCAACCCGCTTAGCGTTTTTGAACGGTTTCGGCTGCGGTTTCACATGGAGTCCGGCAATGCCCTGAGCCTGTTTGGCACCGTGCGCTGGGTCGTTCCCGACGGGGCCAGTCACTATGTGATGGGGCTGCTGCTGGAAGATACCCTGGGCACCGACTACCTGCTGTGGCAGAACCGGCTAAGCAAAATGCTGCTCAGCCACGTCGGCATCAATCTGAGCAGCCGCTCCGCCGCCCAAATGGTGTAACCCCCTCCCAACAAGGTGCCCACCGGGGAAATGTGGCGCTGTTCACATTTTAACCGCTCCACCCTGTCGCACGACGGTTTCGTGGTATGATTTTGCCACTTTTAACCCTCAGGCTCAGTAATCACGATGAATACCGAACGCCGCAATGACCCTCGTGTCATCGACCAATCTCTGGTTTTTGTCGAAGTGGAATCGGCACAACCGGATACCATGACTTCCGCCAAGCTCGCCCTGGCCCGCACCCTTGATATTTCTTCGCGCGGGATGCAGATTGCCACGCGGGAGGCTCTGGCACCGGAGCGCATTCTTAGAGTCTTCGTCGACAATGGCGAAGAACACCCGCTGACACTGGTGGGCGAGGTCAAGTGGACCCGTCAGGTGGACGGCGAATACCAGTCGGGCCTGGAAATCTACCCCTCGCGCGAAACCGCGCAGGCCCAGTGGGCAGAAAAAGTAACCCAGCGTTACGCCGCCAGCGCCTGATGCCTGCAGCGCCGAGAGCCAAACTCTCGGCGCACCCCTTCCCTGATTCGCCCTGTGCCCGTTTAGCGCGCTTTCATCGTCACCGGCAAATGCTTGAAACCGTTCACCAGGTTTGAGCGAATACGCTTGGGCTCACCGGTCAGCTCCGCACGGTGAAACACCCGGAAAAATTCTTCAAAGAAAATCCGCGCTTCCAGCCGCGCCAGATTGGCGCCGAGACACAGATGTATCCCGTGACCGAATGCCAGATGAGGATTGGGGCTACGGGTAATATCAAACTGCTGGGGATTGTCGAATACCCGCTCGTCGAAATTCGCCGACGAATAGAGCATCACCACCCGATCGTTTTCTCGTATTTTCTGGCCGCGCAATTCGGTATCACAGGTGGCCGTGCGCCGGAAGTAATGCAAGGGCGTCGACCAGCGCAGCATTTCTTCTACCGCCGCCGGTAATTGCTCCGGGTTAGCTTCCAGCTGCTTGTAGAGTTCCGGGCGCTGCAGCAACTCGTACATGCCACTGGCAATCATTGACCGGGTAGTTTCATTGCCCGCTACCGTGATCTGAATAAACAGGGAGGCAAACTCCTCGGCGCTGACCTTGTGTCCATCCACTTCCACATTGATCAACAGGGAAATCAGATCGTCGGCATCACTGTTCTGGCGTTCGGTGGCCAGTTGGTAACCGTACATCCCCATGTCCATACTGATCTGCTGGGTCTCTTCCGGGCTTGCCCCCAGGTCGGGGTCACCAGCCGAGGTTTGCATATCCGACCAGTGACGTATTTGCCCCCACATATCCCTGGGCACGCCCATCAGGCTGCAGATCACCGCCGTAGGCAGATTGCCAGCTGCGTCAAATACAAAATTGCACTCGCCGTTTTGCTCGACAGTATCGCGCGCCGCTGACAACGACTCACGCGCAATCTCGCGCACCATGGGCTCCATTTGCACCAGCATTTTCGAGGTAAAGCGTTCGATCACTGCGCGTCGAATCGGCCCGTGGTTGGGCGGGTCCATCCCCAGCAGCTGGCCCTGAGCCATCCCGAGAATCTCCGGCGGCAGTTCGTCGACCATCACGAATCCGCGCTGCGCTGAAAATGTCGCATGATCGCGAGACACCGCGCGCACATCCTCATAACGGCTGATTACCCAGTAACCGCCACCATCCGGATGACTGTGCCAGTACACCGGCGCCTCATCGCGCAGCAAGCGGAACTGGTCGTGGGGCACCGCCGCGACATAATTGTCGGGGTTATAAATATCAATATCGCTGAGTTGCATAGCCCTTTCCTACTCCATCAATGGCACCGACGGCGCCAATCACCTGACGCGTATTGTGGCTGGTTGCCAAACGGCCGCGATGACGATTTTTTCACACTGTCAGTCCAGGTCGGACGCACTGTGCCGCTCTTTCACCTGACGCTCTTCATCGCCCCAGGTTCTGTTGACCCGGCGCCCGCGCTGTACCGCAGGTCGTTCACCGATCTCCGCGGCCCAGCGGCGCACATGGGTATAGCTTTCCACATCGAGAAACTCCGCGGCATCGTAAAGCTTGCCCTCAACCAGACCGCCGTACCAGGGATAGGTCGCCATATCGGCGACGGTATAGTCGTCGCCACTCAGGTAGCGCCGCTCAGCAAGATTGCGATCGAGCACATCCAGCTGCCGCTTCACTTCCATCGTGAAGCGATTGATCGGGTATTCCATTTTCTCTGGCGCGTAAGCATAAAAGTGGCCAAAGCCACCGCCGAGGAAGGGGGTGCTGCCCATCTGCCAGAATAACCAAGATAAGGTTTCAGCCCGGGCCACCGGCTCGACGGGTAAAAACGCACCGAACTTTTCCGCCAGGTACATCAATATCGCGCCCGACTCGAACACGCGAATAGGCTCTGGACCGCTGTGATCTGCCAGCGCCGGGATTTTCGAGTTGGGATTGATTGCCGTAAAACCGCTGCTGAACTGCTCGCCTTCCAGGATATTGATCAACCATGCATCATACTCGGCCGCTCGGTGGCCCAGTGCCAGCAGCTCCTCCAGCATGATCGTCACTTTCACGCCATTGGGCGTCGCCAGTGAATAGAGCTGGAAGGGATGCTTGCCTACCGGCAGAGCCTTATCGTGGGTGGGCCCGGCGATCGGCCGGTTGATATTGGAGAAGGCACCACCGCTGGCACTATCCCAAGTCCAAACTTTGGGGGGCACGTAGGCTGATTGATCACTCATATGCAGGAGTCCTCACGAATGGAAAAGCCTTACCCTATCAGAGTTTCGGCGTCGATATAGCGCACAACAGCTCTGCCGAATTGCAACTTGTTCCACCGGTAGTCGGCGATTACACTTGCCTGCCGCACCATAGAGGAAATCCCATTGTCCAGCACCGCCCCCGAGATACTGGCTGCACTCAAGACCAACCTTGCCACCCTGAGGCATATCCGCCGCGGCATTGAGAAGGAAAGCCTGCGCATCAA
>JBFKXO010000108.1:0-6901 GCA_041638115.1 Litorivivens sp.
ATGGGCGCCACCAACCCGAAAGAAGCTGCGCCCGGTACTATCCGTGCTGACTTCGCCGAGTCTATCGATGCCAACGCAGCTCACGGCTCGGACTCTCCCGCCTCTGCCGAGCGCGAAATTGCCTACTTCTTCGCCACCAGCGAAATCTGCGAGCGCGACTGAGCTGCTATACGCCATGAATGAATCTGCGAGCCTGACAAGCAAACCCGCGGTGCAACCGGTCAACCTGCTGGGGATGACCCGCGCCCAGCTCGCAGATTTCATGGTCTCGCTGGGCGAGAAACCTTTTCGCGCCCAGCAACTGCTCAAGTGGATGCACCACCGCGGTGTGGATGACTTTGAGCAGATGACAGATATGGGCAAGGCGCTGCGCGCCAAGCTTAAGGAGGTCGCAGAAATCCGCCCGCCGGAGATTCTGCGCCAACTGGATTCCAAAGACGGTACCCGCAAATGGGCTATCGGCGTCGGTGGCGGCAACGTGGTGGAAACCGTGCTGATCCCTGACGGTGATCGCGCCACTCTGTGTGTCTCGTCGCAGGTCGGCTGCAGCCTCGATTGCAGTTTCTGTTCTACCGGCAAGCAGGGCTTTCAGCGCGACCTGACCGCCGCTGAGATCATCGGTCAGGTGTGGCAGGCCATTAAGTCCTATGACGGGTTTGGCGCCAAAAAGCGCATCGTGACCAACGTGGTGATGATGGGTATGGGCGAGCCGCTGCTGAACTTCGACAACGTGGTTGCGGCCACCGACTTGATGATGGACGACTTCGGTTACGGGTTGTCCAAGCGCCGGGTCACCCTGAGTACCTCGGGTGTTGTGCCCAAACTGTATGAGCTGGCTAAAGTGTCTCAAGTGTCGCTGGCGGTGTCCCTGCACGCGCCCAATGATGCACTGCGCAATGAACTGGTGCCGATCAACAAGCGCTATCCCATTGCCGAACTGTTGAAAGCCTGTCGCCATTACATTGACTGCCAACCCGACATTCACCGGGTGGTGACGGTGGAATACACGCTGATTTCCGGGGTCAATGACCAGCCCGAGCACGCTCATGAGCTGGCGGCCTTGCTGAAAGACTTTCCGTGCAAGATCAACCTGATTCCCTTTAATCCGTTTTCACTTTCGGATTACTCGCGGCCGAGCAAAAATGCCACCCGCCGTTTCTGGGAAATTCTGACGAAAGCCGATTTTGTGACCACTGTGCGGACTACGCGTGGTGATGATATCGACGCGGCCTGTGGGCAGCTGGCGGGCGAGGTGGTCGACAGGACCCGTCGTAACGCGCGTCACTTGTCGCGTCTTGCTCAGGACAAACAATCCGACGTAGAAGAAAAAATTAAGGTGATGAATATTCCATGAGAGTGCGTAGCCTGATTCAGTCCGCAATCGTTGCGATCGGCGTATTACTGCTGAGTGCCTGTGTAACAACCACAAACTCGCCCTACGCCGACAAAAAAAACGAGGCCAAGGCTCTGGAATTGTCGTCGCAACTGGCGCGTACTTATATCCGTTCCGGCGAGTGGAATGCGGCTAAACGTCATTTGCGATACGCCATCGAAACCGATCCCAAAAATGTTGAAGCCCATGAAGGTTTGGCGCTGGTGTTTCAAAACACCGGCGAGCTGGAACTGGCCGAGGAGCATTACCGGCTGGCTCTGAAATACGGTCCTGATAATTCTCGCGTGCGCAACAATTTTGCTGCCTTCCTGTTTGGTCTGGAGCGCTACGCTGAGGCAGCGGAAGAATTTGAAACCGTGGTTGAGGATGTGCTTTATGAAGGGCGACTCAATGCCTTTCTGAATCTGGGGCGCTGCTACGAAAAGCTGGATCGACCCGAGGATGCCGCAGCAACCTATAAGCGCGCCTACTTTATGGACAAAAACTCCACGCCCGCGTTGCTGGGCTTAGCGCGTACTCATTTCGCGCTGGGCGACTTTCCCACCGCGCAGGCGTTTTATGATGAATACAAGCGGGTGGCCAAGAAGCAGACGGCCAGCAGCCTTTGGTTGGGTATCCGGTTGGCCGATGTGTTTGGGGACAAGAACAACCACGCCAGTTATGCGCTGGCATTGAAAAACCTGTATCCAAAATCGCGCGAGTATCTGGCGTATAGAGCCTACCTAGCGGCCCAGGGAGATTCAGCCAGTGAGTAATCAGCAACCCGGCAGCGTACTGCGCGAGGCGAGAGAAGCGGCAGGGCTCAGCGAGCAGGATGTGGCGGACAGCCTCAACTTGCTCGTCAGTCACGTTGAAGCCATAGAGGCCAACCAGTTTCGGCAAATGAACGCCGATATTTTTGTCCGTGGCTATGTGCGCAGTTATGCGCGTTTTCTGAACCTGGATGCGGAACCCCTGCTCGAGGCGACTGAAGCCTTTTTGAAGCCGGCTGCAGAACAACGTGCTGAACAGCAGCTTGCCCGGGGCGCTGGACTATCACCGGCGCAGAAGCTTGGCGGTGCGCTGCTGGTGGCTACGCTGGTGTGGGCCGGGGCCAACTGGTGGCTGGGCGACTCGGCTGACAGCAGGGGCGAAATCGCCGACGTCTTAGAACAGGACAGTGAGGTTTGACTATGCTGCATGAATCACCCATCGTGCGTCGGAAGTCCCGTCAGATTATGGTGGGCAATGTTCCGGTCGGTGGCGATGCGCCAATTTCTGTTCAGAGCATGACCAATACCGATACCTGTGATGTGGCGGCTACCGTTGCTCAAATCAAGCAGCTGGAAGCCGTGTGCGCTGATATCGTCCGGGTGTCTGTGCCCTCGATGGAAGCGGCCGAGGCTTTTCGCGAGATCAAAAAGCAGGTGGATGTACCGCTGGTGGCGGACATTCACTTCGATCACAAAATTGCCTTAAAAGTTGCCGAGTACGGCGTGGATTGTCTGCGGATTAACCCCGGCAACATTGGTCGTGAAGATCGCGTGCGTGCGGTCATCGATGCAGCTCGCGACAAGAATATTCCGATTCGTATTGGCGTCAATGCAGGTTCACTGGAGAAAGACTTACAGCGCAAATACGGTGAGCCGACCTCTGACGCGCTGGTGGAATCTGCCATGCGCCATGTGGATATCCTCGACAAACACGACTTTCAGGACTTTAAAGTCAGTGTTAAGGCCTCCGACGTGTTTCTTGCCGTAGGCGCCTACCGCAAGCTGGCTACCCTGATTGAGCAGCCCCTGCACCTTGGAATTACCGAAGCCGGCGCACTGCGCGGCGGCACGGTGAAAAGTTCGGTTGGTCTTGGCATGCTTTTGATGGATGGTATTGGCGATACCATTCGCGTGTCGCTGGCGGCTGATCCGGTGGAAGAGATCAAGGTCGGCTATGAAATTCTGAAGAGCCTGAAGCTGCGCTCCAAAGGTATCAACTTTATTGCCTGCCCGAGTTGCTCGCGCCAGAACTTCGATGTTATTGGCACGATGAATGAGCTGGAGGCACGCCTCGAAGACGTGACCACGCCGGTCAACGTGGCGGTGATTGGCTGTTTTGTCAATGGACCGGGCGAATCCAAGGAAGTGGAAATCGGCGTCACCGGTGCCAGCCCCAGCAACATGATCTACATCGATGGTAAAACCGACCACAAAATTTCCAGTGGCGAGCTGGTTGATCATTTAGAAAGCCTGATTCGCGAACGCGTAGCCAAAAAGCAGGCGGAAGAAAACGACATTATCGCGCGTCAGGCCTGAGCGTCGGCGCAGACAGGGATTCAGTACGTTGGCAAAGATACAATCCATCCGCGGCATGAACGACCTTCTGCCGGAGGCTTCACCGCTCTGGCAATATCTGGAAGGTAAAATCCAGCATTTGCTGGCGCGCTACGGTTACAGCGAAATCCGCTTTCCGATTCTGGAACAGACCGAGCTGTTCAAGCGCTCCATCGGTGAAGTCACCGATATTGTCGAGAAGGAAATGTACACCTTTGAGGACCGCAACGGTGACAGCCTGACGCTGCGACCCGAAGGCACGGCGTCCTGCGTGCGTGCCTGTGAGCAGCACGGTCTGCTTTACAATCAGGTGCAGCGCCTGTGGTACACCGGCCCGATGTTCCGCCATGAGCGCCCGCAGAAAGGTCGCCTGCGCCAGTTTCATCAGGTAGGCGTTGAAGCCTTTGGCATGGTCGGTCCCGATATTGATGCGGAACTGATCGCCCTGAGCGCGCGGTTCTGGAAAGAGCTTGGTATCACCGATGGGCTTACCCTCGAATTGAATACACTGGGTAGCAGCGACAGTCGCAAGGCCTTCCGCGAAGCGCTGGTGGGCTACCTGACGCCGCTCAAAGCGCAACTGGACGAAGATAGCCAGCGTCGGCTGGACACCAACCCCTTGCGAATTCTCGACAGCAAGAACGCCGACACTCAGGCTTTGTTGGCCGACGCGCCCGTGTTTGATGACTATCTGGACGACGAATCCCGCACCCATTTTGCCGGGCTGTGCGAGCGTCTCGACGCATTGGGCATCCCTTATGTGCGTAATCCCAAACTGGTGCGCGGTCTCGATTACTACGGGCTGACCGTGTTCGAATGGACAACCGACTTGCTCGGCGCTCAGGGGACGGTCTGCGCTGGCGGCCGCTACGATGGGCTGGTAGAGCAGCTCGGCGGCAAATCGACGCCGGCGGTTGGCTTTGCGATGGGGCTGGAGCGCCTGTGCCTATTGTTGGAAGCCACCGACAATATGCCGGAGAAAAAAGCCCAGGCTGAGGTCTATCTGGTAAGCTCCGGCAGCCGGGCTGAAATCAGTGCACTGCAGCTATCGGAAAAATTGCGCAGTGCGCTGGATGTCAGTGTATTGATGCACTGCGGTGGCGGCAGTTTTAAGAGTCAGTTTAAAAAAGCCGACAAATCGGGCGCCAGAATTGCCGTTGTTATCGGTGACTCCGAAGCCGAGCAGGGCAAGGCGCAGCTGAAATGGCTGCGCGAAGATCGCGAACAACAGGAACTTGCGCAGGACGAACTCATCGCCTTGCTGCAGGATGAATTCAATAAAAACTGAACGAACACAGAGGTATGAGTGTGGAAACATATCGCACGGATGAAGAACAGGTAGAAGCACTGAAAAAATGGTGGCAGGAGAACGGCAAGTCGACGGTGTTTGGCATCCTTGCTGCGGTGGCGGTGGTGTTCGGCTGGCAAGGTTGGCAGAAACAGCAGGAAGGTCGCACCGCTGAGGCGTCAGCTACCTATCAAAGCCTGCTCGAAGCAGACGCCGCCCTGGAAAACGATAGCTCCAAGCTCGCTAGCGCCCGCCATTTTGCCGACACGCTGAAAACAGAATTTGGCGGTACAACTTACGGTGTGTTTGGCGCCATGTATAAAGCCAAGTACGCCGCACAAAGCGATGATTGGCAAACTGCCGAGACGGAGCTGCGCTGGGTTATCGAGCAAAAACCCGATGATGCCTTGTTGCTGCAGGCCAAGGTGCGCCTGGCGCATGTGCTGCTGGCGCAAAAGCGTTATGAAGATGCCCAGCAGGTTCTGGCGGGCACTGAGCTCGGCAGCTACGCTGCCCTGATTGGTGAAACGCGAGGTGATATCTATCTGGCTCAGGGTAAAAAAGACGAAGCGCTGGCGGCTTACCAAGAGGCCAAAAGCGAACTGAGCAAGCTTGAAATTGCGTCGCCAAACCCGCTGCTGGATATGAAGATTCGCGATCTGCAAACCACGCCTGACGACGGAGCAGAAACGGAATGAAGCCTCTGGCCAAATACCTGATCGTGTTGGCGCCGATGCTGCTTGCAGCGTGCGCCGGTACACCGGAAGAAAATGAACCCGCCGAACTGACCGACTTCGTTATTGAGCGGGAGGTCGAGAAATTGTGGTCCGCCGGTATTGGTGAAGGCCAGGGGAAAGGGTTGTATCAGCTGCGTCCGGCGATTGAAGGTGACACGGTCTACGTTGTCTCTGCCGACGGTGAACTGCAAGCGCGGGATCTGGCTACCGGTAAGAAGCGCTGGAAGCGGGATATTGAGCGCGCGGTTAGTGGTGGTGTCGGTGTTGATAGCGAGCGTCTCTATCTGGGCGCCGCTGAAGGCAAGGTGATTGCCTACACCCTGAAGGGCGAAGAGGTTTGGGAAACCCAGTTGAACGGTGAAATCCTGGCACCGCCTGTGAGTGACGGCGAGCTGGTGGTGGCACAAACCTACGACGGCCAGGTGGTCGGCTTGGACGCCGTTAGCGGCGAACAACAATGGGCATTTGCGGCCTCGGTACCTCGCCTGACATTGCGCGGAACCTCGACTCCCTTGCTTGATGGGCAGTCGGTCTACGCCGGTCTCGCTAATGGTCGAGTCGTTGCACTGGATCGCAGAACCGGTGAACTGCGCTGGGAGCAGCGGGTTTCCGTCGCCAAGGGCAGTACCGAGATCGAGCGCTTGTCCGATGTCGACGGCTCGTTGCTGTTGCACAACGGTGTCTTGTTTGCCGCCGGCTATCAGGGAAAATTAATGGCGATTGATACTCGCAGCGGGCGTCCGCTGTGGGAGCGCGATATTTCCAGTTACAGTGGCCCGGTTGAAGGTTATGGCAATGTCTATGTTGCCGATGCTCTGGGGAGCGTACACGCCTTTGAACAAAACGGGCAGGGTGTTCTCTGGACACAGACCGTGTTGGCGCGACGCAAATTGACGCAGCCAGCCATCCTCAGCGGCAGCCTGGCGGTAGGTGATTTCGAAGGGTATGTGCACTTTATCTCCCAGATCGATGGTCATCTGGTATCGCGAATCCATGTTGATGGCAGCGGTATCCGCGCACCAATGGTGGTTGTCGATGACAAGCTGTTGGTCTTCAGCAACGACGGCAAGCTGGCGGCCTATACCTTTGAGCGGGATGAGCCGAAAGGCTTTTTGCGGTTTTTTGGCGTTAAATAATCGATGAGCATGATTCCGGTTGTCGCCCTTGTCGGGCGCCC
>JBFKXO010000109.1:0-6901 GCA_041638115.1 Litorivivens sp.
AATGAACTAGCAGGTATAAGTCAGGCGGTGTTCAGCGCGTGACGCTAAGTCCGGATTGTATCAGGGAAATCTGTATTTCTCGCGCCACACTTGCGGTGAGATTGCGCAGCACGATGTGAGGCCCGTCACGCAATTGATAGCGACCACCGGGCTGAGTATCGACGTTATAGACCTGCAGCAAACCACCCGCGGCTACAGCGGGAACACCGGCAATCGACAGAGTCAATTCACGACCGTTGCGTCGCGCCGAATCGACCGTAAATACACAATTCTCGTAACCC
Source organism: Litorivivens sp. (assembly GCA_041638115.1). Lineage (GTDB taxonomy): Bacteria > Pseudomonadota > Gammaproteobacteria > Pseudomonadales > Spongiibacteraceae > Litorivivens. The sequence continues at coordinate 282 of JBFKXO010000109.1, forward strand.
AAAAGCCATTGGTCACCGCTGAGATCAAGGCGACCGGCGGGTAGCCGCATGCGAAAAACCCGGTCACGGTACTGAATCACTTCGCAAACATAACAGCGCCATCCCGTCATGGGTGGCAAGCGCAGCGAAATATCTGCGTCGGCGAAATGGGTACACAGCGGAATTTTTTTCAGCTGGCTATCCGGCGACGCTGTGCGCGAACGGCTGACACCAGCGAGTAGCGTGGCAAAACAGCGGCCGCAATTGCCATTGCTACAGGCCACCGGCACGCGGCAACCGGCATCCTGCAATTGGCGTAACAGGGTATGGTCAGGCCGGCCAGGGAGTGACCGGCCATCGCTCAACTGGATATGGAAGGAGCTGTGGGCCATTGTTTGAGAAATTCGCGCAGGGCAAGCCCGCGATGGCTGTTGCGGTTTTTTACCTCCGGCGTGAGTTGCGCCGAACTGCTATCAAACTCCCGCACATAAAACAGCGGGTCGTAACCAAAACCGTTTTCACCGCGCGGCGCATCGAGAATTTCCCCACGCCACAGTCCCTGGCAGATGAGCGGCAGCGGATCATCCGCGTGACGGACATAGGCCAATACGCAAACAAAGGTGGCGCCGCGCTCGGTTTTACCCTTCAGAGCTTGTAGCAACTTGGCGTTGTTTTCTTCGTCATTGGCACCTTCACCGCTGTAACGGGCAGAGTAGATACCGGGCTGGCCACCCAATGCGTCTACACATAATCCTGAATCATCCGCCAATGCGGGCAGGCCCGTTTCGCGACTGGCGTGACGCGCTTTAATCAGGGCGTTTTCCACAAAGCTAAGACCGGTTTCATCCGCGTCTTCAATATTGAAGTCCGTCTGCAGCAGAAGTTCAAAACCGGTATCAGCCAACACCTGCTGCATTTCTTTGAGCTTGCCGCGATTACCGCTGGCGAGAACAACACGAGACATTATTTTCCCGTATACAGTTTCTTGTTGAACTGCAGCTTGTAGCTGCGCGTGCTGCCATCCGGCTTGATTGCCAAGGTGAAATCCAGTATTTCCTTGTTGTCAGCAGTGAACTGAGCGATGTAGTAAATCGCATCGCGCTCATCAATCTCTTTAAAGTCGAGCGGCTTGCGGTGAATCAGATTGAACACCGTACCCGTAACCTGAGATTTTCGCGCCACATCACTACCGTCAGATTGCAGCTCGCGCACACTGATATTCAGAATAAACCGGTCTTCGCCGCGGGTGATACCGTAGGCCTTGGCCACGTCGGGTTTGAGAAAGGTGGTGTTAACGATACTGTAGTGAACATCGTAATCACCGAAGCGCTGTTTCTGCTCGGCGTTGGCAACGCCCAGAAAGCACAGCGATAACAGAATCGACAGTGCAACTTTCATAACTTGTCTCACCCCTATTTGCTGATGTGGTAGACCGCGGTAACGCCAAATAAATTGGGCAGCTTTGAAGCGATCAGGCTTTCCCGGTCCGCCGCATCTACGACGGTGCGGTGCAGGATGCGAATACCTTTTTCCTGACAGAGCTGCTCGAAATCGCGCACTGTGCAGAAGTGAATATTCGGCGTGTCGTACCAGTTGTAAGGCAGAAATTTCGACACCGGCATGCGCCCGCGATAGCCCAGATACAGGCGGCCGCGCCAGTAGCCGAAGTTGGGAAAGGTCACAATACACTCACGACCAACCCGCAGCATTTCATCGATAACCAAGTGAGGCGAACGCAAGGTTTGCAGAGCCTGAGCCATCACCACAACATCAAAGCTGTTGTCGCGGAATTTCTTCAGACCGTAGTCCAGGTCGTGATCGATGACGCTGAGACCTTTCTCAATACATTCGCGAATATGGGCATCGTTGAATTCCAGCCCCAGTCCGTCGACATTGTGATGGTCGCGCAAATACGCCAACAGGCTGCCGTCACCACACCCCAGATCGAGCACCCGACTGTTGTCGTTTATCCATTCTGCAGCCAAGTTCAGATCAAAGCGCACAGCTCACCTCCCGCTTGACCCGCAACATATAGGCGCTGAAGGTTTTCAGGTAGCGCTCAATGGGCAACAGAAATGCGTCATGGCCAAAATTGGCTTCTATTTCGGCGTAACACACGGGTTTGCGCGCTGCCACCAATGCGTCAACAATTTCGCGCGAACGCGAAGGCGCAAAACGCCAGTCGCTGGTGAAAGACATCACCATAAATCCGCAGTTGGCGTGTTTGAAGGCTTCCACCGGATCGTCGCCGTATTCGCGCGCCAGATCAAAATAGTCCAGTGCTTTTGTCATCAGCAGGTAGGTATTGGCATCGAAACTGCGCGAGAACACATCGCCCTGATAGCGCAGATAGCTTTCTACCTGAAACTCGACTTTTTCGTCCTGCCCGATCTGGAAATTGCCAGATTTGATTTCACGGCCGAATTTTTCGCCCATACCGTCTTCGGATAAATAGGTGACGTGCCCCACCATCCGGGCCAGCGCCAGACCCGACTTGGGAATGGTCTGATGTTCCAGATAACGCCCGCCGTGAAAATCCGGGTCCGAGGTAATCGCCTGGCGGGCAATTTCATTAAAGGCAATATTCTGGGCGGTAAGCTTCATCGCCGAGGCAATCACGATACAGTGACGCACCTCCTGCGGATGTTCCAGCGCCCAGCGCATCGCCTGCATTCCACCCAGGCTGCCGCCAATAACTGCCGCCCACTGCGTAATCCCAAACAGGCCCATCATGCGGCGCTGGGAGGCTACCCAGTCCCGACAACGCAGCGGCGGAAAATCCGGGCCCCAGGGTTTGCCCGTGGCCGGGTTGATACTGGCCGGCCCGGTGCTGCCGTGGCAGCCGCCCAGGTTGTTGATACTGACAACGAAAAAATGATTGGTATCGATGGGTTTGCCAGGCCCGATACACACTTCCCACCAGCCCGGCTTTTTATCGTCCGCCGCGTGGTAACCGGCCGCGTGATGATGCCCAGACAGAGCGTGACATATAAGGATTGCGTTGCTCTTGGCCGGATTCAACTCGCCGTAGGTTTCGTAGACGATATCGTAGGCATCCAGCGTGCGACCACAAGCAAGTGTCAGCGGCTCATCAAAGTGGTGGATATGAGGTTCCACCAAGCCGACAGAATCAGCAGGCAGTGAACTCATCGCCGCTGGCTCCAAGCCAACCAAACAGATAACCGCCTGCTCACAGCCCAAATACCAGCACGGGACTCAGGCCAGCTTCCTGCGCCATGGATTTCAGAAGGATCTGCAGGATGCTGATCATCAGGAAGACGATGATGGGCGACAGGTCGATACCGCCCATCGGCGGAATAATGCGGCGAAAAGGCTGCATTACCGGCTCGGTCAACTGGTACAGCAACACTGCAGCCGGATGGTAGGTGCCCGGCGCCACCCAACTCAGAATGATATTGATAATGATGGCGAAGAAATACAGATTGACGGTCAGCGCAAGGCAGCCAATCACCGACCAGCCCAGCAGCGTGATCACGTTGGGAATACGAGCACCGAACAGGGCAATGATTGCCACCATCGCGATCATTTGCACCAGCAAGGCCAGCACAATGGAGGCGGTATCAACCTTGCCAACCGGCGGAATAATTCGACGCAGCGGCAGCAACAGCGGGTTCGTCGCCTTGACCATAAATTGCGAAATAGGGTTGTAAAAATCCGCCCGCGCCAACTGCAGCAACAAGCGCAGAATCACCACAGCCAGATACAAACTGAAAAGGGTTTGAACCAGTAAAAGTCCGATTTCCGTCATGGGGCCCATGCTTTGTCCTCAATCACCCAGTTCTTGTGACAGTTCAATAGAACGATCGCGCGCTGCGGTTAGCGCCTGTTCGAAAAGCTCACGCAAACCGCCCTTCTCAAATTCACCAATCGCCCGCTCGGTGGTGCCGTTGGGCGAAGTTACGCGACGGCGCAATTCGTCTGGCTCGACATCACTTTGCAGCGCCATGGTGGCGGCGCCCAGCGCCGTCTGCAATGTCAGCTCCTTGGCCTGAGCCGGGCTCAGCCCGAGCTTTTCGCCTGCGGCCTGCATCGCTTCCATCACGAGAAAAAAGTAGGCCGGGCCACTGCCGGAAACCGCAGTCACCGCATCCAGCGCAGATTCAGTGTCAAACCAATGGACGCTGCCGACCGATTGTAAAATGGTCTCGGCTTGTCGGCGTTGCTCCGGGCTCACCTGGTCGGTCGCAAACAGTCCAGTGGCACCGGTGCGCACCAGCGCGGGGGTATTGGGCATGGAGCGAACGATGGAGAGATTGCCGCCCAGCCACCGATTCAGATTGGCAATATCGATACCGGCGGCAATGGAAATAATCAGCGGTTGGCGAGTCTGCACGTCGGCCGCAATGCTCTCGGCGACGCTTTTCATAATTTGCGGTTTCACCGCCAGCACCACCACATCGGCGGCTGCGACTGCTTCACTGTTGTCCGAGGTGGTATTGACCGGCGCCACCTGCTTCAACCGCGCCAGGCTGTCAGCACTGGGATCACTGGCCCAGATCGCATCGGCAGTAAAACCACTGGCCACCAGACCACCAATGATGCTGGAAGCCATGTTGCCGCCGCCGATAAACGCCATTGTAAAACTCATCGCTGTCTCGCTCAGTCTGTCAAACGCCGCGCAGTATAACAGCCAGCCCCAATCGGGGCATATCGGCGCGGCTTCAGGCGAAGGATTGGGCGGGGTTGTGTACGGATTTGAAGAACTGGCCGGTCAGCAGTTGCCACTGCTCGTCCCAATGCTCGGTCGGCCGGCGTCGAAATTCGCTGCGCACATACTGGCAGATTCGACCTTCAGCAGCGGCCAGCAGCAGATTGGCCGCCGCGGATACGGTGATCAGTGGCCGCAACCCTTCCTGCATTTCAGCGTCGCGCAGAATCTGCTTAAGGTGGGTTTCCAGGCGATCGTAAAACTGCTGCACCCTAGAACGCAGGCGTGCAGTTTCCCCCGCCAGTGCGTCGCCGTTGAGAATACGAGTGATGCCCGGATTGCGCTCGGTGAACAACAACAACAGGCTCAACACCTTGTAACAGCGCGACAGGGCCTCGCTTTCCTCTGCCGTAATCACCTGCACCCGGGAAAAAATGGATTCTTCGACAAATTCTATCAGGCCCTCAAACATCTTGGCCTTGCTGGGAAAATGTCGATAGAGGGCCGCCTCAGAAACGCCAACTGCCTGCGCCAGCTTGGCTGTGGTTATCCGATCGCCCGGGTTTGCTTCCAGCATGTGGGCCAGAGCTTCAAGGATTTCCTGCTTGCGCGATGAACGCTTGGTCATGATCGTCCAGTCTTATTCTTGATTGGTAATCAAGGTGCCAACACCCCGATCTGTGAATATTTCCAACAATACCGCATGAGGCACCCTGCCGTCGACGATATGTGCACTGACCACGCCGGCTTTTACGGCGTCCAGGGCGCAACCGATTTTCGGCAGCATGCCACCATAGATGGTGCCGTCGGCGATCAAACCGTCCACCTGCTCGGTGCTCAGGCCGGTCAATACCTTGCCCTCTTTGTCCATCAGGCCGGCGACGTTGGTGAGTAGCATCAGCTTTTCCGCCTGCAGTTTTTCTGCCATTTTCCCGGCCACAAGATCGGCGTTGATGTTGTAGCTCTCACCATTTTTGTCGACGCCGATCGGCGCGATAACCGGAATAAAGTCGCTGTTCAGCAACATATCGATCACGCTGGCATCGATGGACTCAACCTCGCCGACATGACCAATATCAATAATTTCCGGCACGGTCATTTCCGGGGTTTTGCGGGTGGCTTTCAGCTTCTTGGCGCGGATCAACTGGCCATCTTTGCCCGTCAGACCAACCGCCTTGCCGCCGTTGCGATTGAGCAGGGCCACGATTTCCTTGTTGACACTGGCGCCGAGCACCATTTCCACCACATCCATCGTGGCACTGTCGGTGACGCGCATACCATCGACAAAGCTGGATTCGATATTAAGCTTTTTCAACAGCTCGCCAATCTGCGGGCCACCACCATGAACCACGATGGGATTCATGCCGACCAGCTTCATCAACACGATATCGCGGGCGAACTGCTCTTTCAGCTCTTCACCGTCCATCGCGTTGCCGCCAAATTTGACAACAATAGTCTTGCCGGTAAATTTCTGGATGTAGGGGAGTGCTTCGGTAAGCACGTGGGCGACATCGGAGGCGCCCTTGATGCTGAGTGACATAGATGACTTCCTGGTTTAAAAAGTAATGTTCAGTGTTGGATCAACCGAGCGCAGGGCATCGCGAAATTGCTGCTGTATGCTCTCCAACTGCGCCTCGTCTTCGGCTTCAAATCGCAGACTCAACGCCGGCCCGGTATTGGAGGCGCGCACCAGCCCCCATCCGCCCGGCAACTCCACTCGTAGACCGTCGAGGGTGTTGACGTCGGCGCCGTCGAAATAATCGCCGGCCAGCAACTGGTCAATCACCACAAATTTCTGCTGTTCATCCGTGGCCACCGAAAGCTCCGGGGTAGCGACACTGGCCGGCAGCCGGGCAATATGTTCATGCAGACGCAGTGGGCTGAGGCTTAACAATTCCAGCATCCGTGCGGCGACATACATACCATCATCGAAACCATACCAGCGTTCGCGGAAAAAGATATGGCCGGTGAA
>JBFKXO010000110.1:0-6897 GCA_041638115.1 Litorivivens sp.
CAGCACCGGTTTTCAGAATGAAAGGATAAACAACATGCAGGATCTGGACGCCATTATGTCCGTCAGTCCGGTGATTCCGGTCATGGTGATCGATCGCGCGCAGGACGCTGTTCCGCTGGCCAATGCGTTGTATCGGGGTGGACTCAGGGTATTGGAGATCACCTTGAGAACACCGCAGGGTCTGGAGGCGATTGCGGCGATTCGCAAGGCGCTGCCCGAGGCGATTGTGGGGGCAGGTACGGTGGTGACCGCCGAGGATGTTGCGCGCTCCAAGGCGGCGGGCGCTGCCTTTCTGGTAAGTCCGGGATGCACCCCTAACTTGCTGGCAGAGGCGCGTCGGGCCGATCTGCCTTTGTTACCCGGTGTGAATACCCCGAGCGAGGCGATGGTTTTGCTGGAGCAGGGACAGCGACACCTGAAGTTTTTTCCGGCGGAAGCGGCGGGCGGGGTGGCCATGCTGAAATCTATCGCAGGGCCATTACCGCAACTGCGTTTCTGCCCAACGGGCGGCATCCATCTAGGAAATGCGGCAGACTACCTGGCTATGCCCAATGTGCTGTGTGTCGGTGGTACCTGGATGCTGGATCAATCGCTAATCGCAGCGGGTGACTGGTCTGCCATTGAAAAACTGGCGCGTCAGGCTGCGTCACTGGCCTAATCTACCCGGCCTTGTATTTTGGTGGCATCAAGACTCTGTTTTACCTTGCGCAAGCGCTGTTCGGCGGTGGGCCCTTTGGCCAGGGTCAGGGCGGTAGCCAGAATATCGATAATTGAGAGGATGATGATGCGGGTGGTCATCGGTACGTAGACGGTCGTGTCTTCCAGCTCATCCCCAGACGTGAGCGTAATGTCGGCGCGCTGCGACAGCTCAGACTCCGGGTTGGTAATTGCCACCAGTGTTGCGCCGCTGGTTTTAATCAGGTCGGCAATATCAATAATGGCGCGGGTGCGGCCGGTAAAGGAAAATATCAGAAAGCAATCGTCTGCGGTCGCGCTAGCGGCGGCCATCCGCAGCATAAGGTGATCGTTATAGGCGACACAGGGGATACCGAGTCGGAAAAGTTTATGCTGGGCATCTTGCGCGATAGCTGCAGCACCGCCCATGCCGCCTATCACAATCTGACGGGCTTCCTGCAAGCGGGTAATGGCGGCATCGACAGCCTGGCTATCGATATGTGTGCGCAGGTATTCCAGAGCCGCCTGGTTGGCATTCAGCCGTTTTTCGACAATGGCAGCGGTAGAGTCGTCGCGCTGCACCGCCTCCGTGATAAAGCTGGCCCGATGGGCCAGGCTTTGCGCCAGTTGCACTTTGAACTCGGGAAAGCTGTTACAACCCAGGCTGCGGCAAAAACGGGAAACCATAGGGTCGCTGACGCCGGCGCGACGGGCAAGTTCCGCCGTAGCCATGTTCACGGTGTCTTCCGGAGATGCGAGAATAACGTCTGCGAGGCGGGCCTCTGCCTTGCTCAGGTGGTCCCGGCGGGCTTTTAACTGGCTCAATACACTCATGGCGCGCTAACTCTTTGATGGTGGGGTGTGGCCGGCATGGAAGGTAACGAAATTAATGAAAAATAGCGATTTCACGTAGTTTAGAGCTGTTTTTGTAATTTAGCGAGATGCCGGTGGCCGGTTTGTGTGAGGTGGCCGGCGTTTTAATGACCAGGAGAGGCTCAGGGGTGCCGACACTCAATCAGCAAACGGTTCAGGTTGTTGCCGATATTGGCGGGACCAACGCGCGGTTTGCCTGCGTACAAACGCAGACAGACACATCGCCGCAGTTAGCGGCCATTAAAAAATTTCCCTGTGCGAAGTACCCGCACTTTGAAGATGCCGTTAAAAGTTATTTGAGTTGGGGCCAGAGTCAGGGTCACTTTGCCCGGGTTGAGCAGCTTTGTTTGGCGGTCGCGGGCCCGGTCGGCCAGGACTGTATCGATCTGCCCAACAACCACTGGGCGTTCAGTGTCAGTCAACTGGAGCACTCGCTCGGCCTGCCGGTGACGGTTATTAACGATTTCAGTGCTCAGGCGCTCAGTATTGCGGCTCTGCAAGATGCCGACCTTCACTGGCTGGGCGAAGCGCGGCCCGCGCATGACGCGGCGGGAGTGATCGCGGTGGTGGGGCCGGGCACTGGGTTGGGGGTTGCCGCGTTGACACACAGTGGCGAGGTGCTGCCCTCGGAGGGCGGGCACGTAGGTTTTGCGCCGGTTAATGCGCACCAGGCAGACTTGCTGGCCCAGTTATGGCGGCGCTATGAACGGGTATCGGTTGAGCGTGTATTATCGGGTATGGGGCTGGCCAATCTGTATTGGGCTAACGCGATGCTTCAGGGGTGCGAGCGCGAACTGATAGCGCCCGAGGTCACGGCGGGGGCTCGCGCCGGTGATCCTCTGTGTCGACTGGCCATTGAGGATTTTTGTCACATTTTGGGGGCGGTGGCCGGCGATGCTGCGCTTATGATCGGTGCTTACGACGGGGTTTATCTCTCGGGTGGCATACTGCCGCAAATGCTGGATCTGATTGATCTGGCGGCGGTACGAGAGGCATTCGACAATAAGGGCCGATTCCGCTCGTTGTGCGAAACGGTTCCGCTCGCCATCGTCACAGCGGCCGATCCGGGGCTCATGGGGTGCGCTCAGGCTCTGCGCCGCACCCGCTAGCATCGGTGAATCTCAAATAAAATAACCACTTTGATCAGGACGAAACAATGAGCAGTTTTACAGCAGGTGAGGGAGCACTGTGGCAGGCATTAACCGATGCTCAACGACGGCTCGCCAATGTGCATATGCGCGACATGTTTGAGCGCGATACGACGCGCTTTTCTCGCTATACGCTGCAAGCGGACCAGCTGTTCCTCGACTACTCCAAAAATCGTCTGGATGACGCCGCACTGTCCAGCTTGATGGCGCTGGCGAGCGAAGCTGGCATCGACTCAAGACGCGATGCCATGTTTGCCGGAGAAATAATCAATAGCACTGAAGGGCGTGCGGTATTGCATACAGCGCTGCGCGCCGATGTCGCCCAATCTCTGCTGGTTGATGGCACGGATGTTATCGCTCAAGTGCACGAACAGCTTGATCGAATGGAGCGTTTTGTCGACGCCATTCGATCACGGCGACATTGCGGTAGTTCGGGTGAGGCGATTACTGATGTCGTCAATATCGGTATTGGAGGCTCTGATCTGGGGCCGGCTATGGTCACTGCGGCACTGCAGCCGTACGCGCAATCCGGGCCGAGGTCGCACTTTGTGTCCAATGTCGATCCCGTTCAGATCCATGACACCCTGGCGCAGCTCAATCCAAAAACCACGTTGGTGATCGTGGTATCTAAAACCTTTACGACACAAGAGACCATGGCCAATGCCAAGGTGGCCATGGCCTGGTTGCTGGCGGGGGTAACCGACTTGCAGCCGCATGTGGCTGCGGTGACTACCAACGCGGCTGCCGCGCGTGAGCTAGGTTTTGCAAAAGACAGCACTTTCCTGTTTTGGGATTGGGTCGGGGGACGCTACTCGCTGTGGTCCAGTGTGGGCTTATCGATAGCACTGGCGATCGGTATGTCTTCTTTTCGAAAGCTATTGGCCGGTGCCCGGGCGATGGATGAGCATTTTTGCTCGGCGCCGTTGGCGCAGAACATGCCTGTCGTGCTCGCCATGCTGGGTATCTGGTACCGCAATTTCTGGCAGGCGGGGAGTCATGCTGTTTTGCCCTATAGCCAACGATTGCAGCGACTGCCGGCATACCTCCAGCAGCTGGATATGGAGAGCAATGGCAAGCGGGTGCGGCTCAATGGCGATGCGGTGGGTAGTGCTACCGGGCCGGTGATCTGGGGCGAGCCGGGTACGAACGGACAACACGCCTTCTATCAGCTGTTACATCAGGGTACGGATCTCATTCCCTGTGACATTCTCTTTGCCCGCCGCGGTGATACGGCGGACGAACAAGGCCACCGCATGCTGATTGCCAATGCTATCGCTCAGGGTGAGGCATTGATGCGCGGCAAGGAGGACACGCAATTGCGGGATGAAATGCAGACTGCCGGACTGGACGAGGAAAAAATCAAGGCGTTACTGCCGCATCGCTGTTTTCCCGGTAACAAGCCGAGCAATACGCTGGTTTTCGATCAGCTGGATCCACGCACTCTGGGCAACCTGATCGCCCTGTATGAACATAAGGTTTTTTGTCAGGGGGTCGTCTGGGGAATCAATTCGTTTGACCAGTGGGGCGTTGAGCTCGGGAAAGAGCTGGCCAAGGGGGTATTGAACGCGCTGAACGAATCATCTCCCCCGGCGGCTGACGAAAGTCTGTTGGGCTGGGTGATGCGTCCCTGATCGGCGTTTGGTTCGGCGCAAAAAGCTGCTAAAGTCGCTGTTTCGTTGCAAGCATAACAATCAGGCAGCTGCGTCATGAAAGTAGAAAAGCATCAACTTGATCCCGAATTACGCCGTTATTATCGCCCTACCATGAGTCTGGCCTGGCTGATCAGCCGGGAGTGGGGCGTAAAATTGGTGCGCAAGATGGATCGTCTCTCCCATGGCAAGAATATTCCGGGGCTGGAAAACGATGAGCGATTTATTCCCAGTACTCATGGTGGCCCCGATATCCGCGTGCGCATTTACAAGCCGCAGGATGTGAAGCCAGAGCAAAAGTTGCCGGTCCTGTTGTACGTGCATGGCGGGGGCTATGTATTTGGCTGCCCTGAAATGTTTGGCATGCTTATTGAACGATTTATCAAAACTCGCCCCTGCATTGTAGTGGCGCCAGATTATCGCAAGGCCCATGAGGGCCCGTTTCCCGCAGGTTTCAACGATTGCTATGACACCTTGATGTGGGCGAAAGCGCACGCTGGGGCGCTGGGCGGGCGCGATGATAAATTTATCATTGGCGGTCACAGTGCCGGTGGTGGAATGACTGCGGCACTCACCTGGAAGGCGCGCGACACGCAGGACGTTAACGTAGCTTTCCAGATGCCGATTTACCCGATGATCGATGATCGACACCAGACTGAATCGGGTAGTCATATGCTGGCGCCCCTGTGGGGGACGCCAAGTAACAAGCTCGCGTGGAACCTGTATTTGAAGGGGGTGCAGGCTGCCGATGGCTCTGTCCCGGATTACGCGGCGCCGGCGCGAAATCAGGATTACACGAACTTTCCTCCCACGATTACCTTTGTCGGTGATCTGGAGCCTTTCCGCGATGAAACCATTGCCTACGCAGAAGCCTTGAAAGAAGCTGGTGTGCCAGTAAAGTTCGAATTATTCAAGGGCTGTTTCCACGGCTTTGATGGTATGAAATCTGCCGTCTCGCGGCGAGCACTGGATTTTACGTTCGACAGTTTTGCGCAATACTACGATAGCTATCTGTAGCGACTTCGTTGCCGTGCCGCTTGCGGATGCTCGCGGCGTATAAAACTAACTGCAGGAGCTGTGATGGCAGAGACAGTGCAGACCGATGTCGTGATTATAGGTACGGGTTTTTCCGGCCTAGCCATGGCGATCAAATTGCTACAGGCAGGTATTAGCCGATTCATCGTGCTGGAAAAAGCTGAAGAGGTGGGTGGTACCTGGCGGGAAAATACTTATCCCGGTGCAGAATGTGATATCCCCTCTGCCTTGTACAGTTATTCCTTCGAGCACAACCCCCAGTGGCAGTACAAGTGGTCTGAACAACCACAAATTCTGGATTACCTGAAAAAAACCGCCGCGAAATACGATTTGTACACGCATATTCGTTTTGGTCAGGAAGTCGCGACTGCCCGCTACCAGGAAAGTCAGCGTGGTTGGCAGATAGAAACGGTACAGGGGCAGCACTATCAGAGCCGTTTTCTCGTAGCGGCGGTCGGTCAACTGCATCGCCCGTATATCCCCGAGCTGCCGGGATTGGACGATTTTGGTGGCCCGCAATTTCATTCTGCACGCTGGCGCCATAACCTCAGCCTCGAAGGCAAGCGGGTTGCAGTCGTAGGCAATGCGGCCAGTGCCCTGCAATTTATTCCTCAAATTGCGCAGCAGGCCAAACAGTTGATCGTGTTTCAGCGCTCTGCAAATTGGGTGATGCCAAAATTTGATCGCCCTTACAAACCGTGGGAGCAGTGGTTGTCGGATCGTTTTCCGCTGGTTGCAAAGCTTTATCGGTTTCGACTGTGGGCGCGCAATGAGTGGCTGGTTTACCCGATGTTGACCGGAAACCGCCTGATTCAGGCCTGGTTTCGCTGGACCCATATGCGTTATCTGAAACGCACGGTGGCAGATCCCGAGTTACGGGCAAAATTGGTGCCGGATTATCCGGTGGGCGCTAAGCGGGTGTTGTTCTCCGACGATTATTTTGAGGCGCTGGCGCGCGATAATGTCGAGCTTGTTACCGAGCCTATTGAGCGAATTGTTGACGGCGGCATCGCAACCGCGGACGGTTTGCGACACGATGTGGATGTGATGATTTTTGGTACGGGCTTTCGAACCAACCCGTTTCTTGCGCCGATGGAAATTGTGGGGACGGGTGGCCAGTCATTGCGGGAGCACTGGCAGGATGGGGCTCACGCCTACCTTGGTGTTTGCACGGCAAACTTTCCTAACTTTTTTATGATGTATGGGCCGAACACCAACCTTGGACACAACTCCATCGTGCTCATGTCCGAAGCGCAAGCTGATTATATCTGCACTTGCATCAAGCGTATGCGCAGCGCCGGTGCCCTGGAAGTCAAGGCCGAGATAGAGCGCAAGTATAACGACGAACTTCAGCGGCGATTGGGCGGCATGGTCTGGAACTCACTTGATGCAAGCTGGTACAAAGATGGTGGTCGAGTCACCAACAATTGGGCCGGTACGACCTGGGAGTATATTCGGCGTTTGCGCAATGTACGCTGGGAAGACTTTGTTGTCCGGTGATGTCCCGACAGAATAAA
>JBFKXO010000111.1:0-6891 GCA_041638115.1 Litorivivens sp.
CGTCAACCTCTGGCATTATCTGGAAGAGCAGCGTCAGGCATTATCCGGCAACCAGTTTCGGAAGCTTTGCCAGCGCGAATTCATCTCCTTTACTCGGGCGCAGGAGTGGCGCGAACTGCACTGGCAGCTCAAGTTGCTGTGTCGCGAAAACCAGTGGAAGTTGAACGCGGAACCTGCCGGCTATATGCCAGTTCACAAAGCCTTGCTGGCCGGTTTTTTAAGCCATGTGGCCAAAAAGGATGAAGACCATCTTTACCTGGGAACTCGCAACCGCAAGCTGCGAATTTTTCCGGGCTCGGCGCTGTTTAAGAAGAACCCCTCATGGATTGTCGCGGCTGAGCTTGCCGAAACCTCGCAATTATACGCCCGCTGTGTGGCTCGCATAGAACCCGAGTGGATATTGGGCATCAACGATGCGGTGCTCAAGTATCAGTATTTCGAGCCACATTGGCAGGCGCGTGCTGGACGTGTGTCAGCTTACCAGCAGACCAGTCTTTACGGACTGGTTATTCAGGACAAGAAACGGGTGAACTACGGCCCAATCGATCCGGCTTTGTCGCGGGAGATACTGATCCGCAGCGCGTTGGTAGAGGGTAGATATCGCGGCAAGGCGCCATTTTTCGAGCACAACAAAAAGGTCATTGCCGAGGTGCTGGCGCTGGAGAGCAAGCTGCGTCGGCGAGATCTGCTGCTCAGTGATGAAGGCCTGTTTGCCTTTTACGATCAGCGCCTGCCGCAGGAGATTGTCAGCAGTCGGCATTTGGAAAGTTGGCTGAAACAGGCCGCGACCGCTGAGCGTGACGCGCTGAAAATGTCGGCCAATGATGTTCTTGCCGTATCGACAGACCAGCAGGCGGTGGATCAATTCCCAGACACCTGGCGCTGGCAGGAATTGCGGCTGCCATTGAAATATCGCTTTGAACCCGGACACGCCGCCGATGGGGTCAGTCTGGATATTCCGTTGCCGTTGTTGAATCGGGTGCCGGATTATTTGCCTGAATGGCTGGTGCCGGGTTTGTTGGCAGAAAAATGCGTGGCGTTGGTCAAGGCGCTGCCCAAACAGTGGCGCAAGAAATTTATGCCCGTGCCGGTCACGGTCGGCAAGGCGCTGGCATTGATGACGGTTGACGACAGTCCGCTGAGCCTGGCCTTGGGAAAGGCCATGCGCCAGGTTACCGGAGAAGATATACCGTCAGCGCTGTGGAACGCTGAACCGCTGGATGCCTACTACCAGATGAACTTTCGGGTTCTTGACGACAACGGGCGGCTGTTGCAGCAGGGACGGGATTTACAGGCATTGAAAGCCCGTTTTTCAGATGACGCTGCTGCCAGTCTCCAGGCACAGGGTAGCAGTAGTTTCGAAAGCCAGCGCGCCAGCACGTGGCAGTTTGAAGCGCTGCCGGTATCACGCAAGATTCGCCAAGCGGGCGCCGAGGTGACGGTCTATCCCGCGCTGGTAGACCGCGGTGATGCCGTCGAAACCCGCCTGCTTGATTCGCGCTCGGAAGCGGAGGCTGCCAGCCGGCAAGCGGTGGTCCGGCTATTGATGTTGCGGTTGAGCAAACAGCTCAAACCGCTGCGCGATCGCATGCTCAAGTCCAATGATGCCCAACTGCAGCTCGCGGTCCTCAAGTTGCAGCGACGCGACTGGCTGGAAGCGATTCTGGAAGCTGCGGTTGAGAAAGCCTATCTGGACGGTCGAGATTTGCCGCGTTCTAATGAAGCCTATGAGCAGCTGTTGAGGCTGGGTCGCGGCGATCTGGTAGCCGAGGTTGAGCGCCTGGAACACTTGGCGGAAGCCATCCTGGCGCGTGCAGCGGCGGTGCAGCGGCAATTGAAGAAACTGACCCAGCTTACCTGGATTGATACGGTGGCCGATGCGCGCGGGCAATTGGATGCCTTGCTGTTCCCTCAATTTCTGCGGCGCTTGCCGCAGTCGAGGCTGCAGCACTATCCGCGCTATCTCACTGCGTTGGAGATGCGTCTCGAGCGGTTAGAAGGGCAATACCAGCGTGAGCGGCAATTGACCCTGACATTAAAGGCGCTGACTGAGCCGCTGTGGCAACAGGTCTCGCCAGAGCAACTCGCGGCGCAGCCGCAGGATGCACCCATGAATACCTATCGCTGGCTGTTGGAAGAGTTTCGGGTATCGCTGTATGCGCAGAAGCTGGGAACCGATAGCCCGGTGTCGGAAAAACGCCTGAAAAGTTTGTGGCGAGAAATCCAGGCGGCTCAAGCGCCGAGGGTCTGAGTGTAAATAGCGCTTGACGGGCGTGGCGGAATTGCTCATAACAACTCTGCTAAGGGTGCTACAGCCGGCCAACAATATCTTCGTTAGCACCTGTAACAATATCCGGCAATCTGCATCTAACTAGCGTACTACCCCATCCAATCAGGAGTTTTATCCCATGGCAAAAATCAGTAAAAAACCGTTGGCGGCAGCCCTGAGCGCGGCTTTTCTGGCGGGAACCGGCAGTGCGCTGGTAAACGCAGAGACCAATCCCTTTGCGGCAAAGCCTCTGAGCGCGGGCTATGACCTGGCGTCCTATGGCAAACACGCCGAAGGCAAATGTGGTGAGGGCAAATGCGGTGAAGGCAAATGCGGCGCCAGTTCCAAAGCGAGAGAAGCGAAATGCGGCGAAGGTAAGTGTGGTGAGGGAAAGTGCGGCGCCAGCTCCAAAGCCAAAGAAGGTAAATGTGGTGAAGGCAAGTGCGGCGCCAGCTCCAAGGCCAAAGAAGGTAAGTGCGGTGAAGGCAAATGTGGCGGTAACCACTAAGGTTAGTCGCTTTTCTTATGCCTAACGATCCCTCGCCACTGGCCGGGCTGGGATTGCGGCGGGGTCTGACGGCTTCGCTGCAGACCCTGACACCGGGGCAGGTAGACTTTATGGAAGTTGGCCCGGAAAACTGGATGCATCTCGGCGGGCGTCTGCGCAAGGACTTTCAGTATTTCGCCGAGCGCTATCCGATCTATCTGCACGGTCTGTCATTGAATATCGGTGGATTTGCACCGTTGAATTTCGAATTGCTGCACAGTATCAAGGCCTTTATTCGCGATTTTCAGTGTCCCCTGTATACCGAGCACCTCACCTATTGTGCCGACCAGGGGCAGCTATACGATCTATTGCCGATACCGTTTACCGAAGAAGCGGCGCGCCACGTGGCGGAGCGTGTTCAGCAAGTGCAGGATGTATTGGGTGAGCAGATTGCCCTGGAAAATGCGTCCTACTACGCGGCGCCCGGACAGGAAATGTCGGAAAGCGATTTTATCCGGGAAGTACTTGAGCGGGCCGATTGCAAGCTGCTGTTGGACGTGAACAATGTGTACGTCAACAGTATCAACCATCGGTATGACCCTGTCGCGTTTATGGATGCGCTACCCCTGGAGCGGGCCTGCTACATTCATATTGCGGGGCATTACGAAGAGGCCCCCGATTTGCGTGTCGATACCCACGGTGCCGATGTGATTGAGCCGGTCTGGGAATTGTTGGAAGCTGCCTATCAGCGGGTCGGAGTGCTACCTACCCTGGTCGAACGCGATTTCAATTTTCCACCGTTGCCAGAGCTGCTGGCGGAGGTCGATCGTGTGCGCCGTATCCAGCGCATTGCGCAGCCGACGGTGTGCAGTACTGTGGCGGGCAGTCAATGAAAGGCTTTCAACGGGTGCAGGCTGAATTGACCCGGCATATCCGCGAACCAGCGCGCTTTGCTGGCCCGGCGGATATTGAAGGGCGTCGACTGAAAATCTATCGCGAACTGATCTATAACAATGTAGAAGATTTTCTGAGCAGTGGCTTTCCCGTGCTGCGCTCTATCTTTGCAGACGAGCAGTGGCACGCCCTGGTTCGGGATTTTATGGCAAATCATCTGTGCCGCAGCCCGTATTTTCTGGAGATCAGTGAGGAGTTTCTGGCCTATCTTCAGCGTGAGCGCGGTGTTCATGCGGCTGACCCGCCATTTCTGGCGGAGCTGGCGCATTACGAGTGGGTTGAGTTGGCCCTGGATGTGGCGCCGGACGAGCCTGCGGGTGCTCCCTGCGAGGATCTCCTTGATGGCCGACCGCGGGTCTCATCGCTCGCCTGGCCATTGGCATACCAATTTCCTGTCCACCAGCTTGGTCCGGATTTTCAACCCGATAAGCCGCCGCCAGAGCCCACCTTTCTTGTGGTTTATCGCACGGAGAAAGATGCGGTTGAGTTTATGGAGATCAATGCGATCACCCACCGCTTGCTTGCGTTATTGCAGAACGAGTCAATAGTCACCGGGCGTCAGGCGCTGGAGCAGCTCGCGCAGGAATTGCAGCATCCCGAGCCTGCGCAATTGGTCGCATTTGGTGCCGAGCTACTGACCCAGTTGCACGCTGCCTCTATTCTGCGCTGAAATGCACCGAAATCCTCTGGATTTAGCGTCCAAACCCCGATATCGTTGCGGTTCAAAAATAAATTCAGCGATATGCTCTGGAATGTCTATCCGTTCAGTTTCTCCGAAAGTTCTGTTTGTGGTTCTCGCGGCCCTGCTGGGAGGCTGCGCCAGCCAGCCGGATAACCCGGACCCGTGGGAAGATCTAAACCGCAAGGTCTTTGCTTTTAACGAAGTGGCAGACAAATACGTTGCCAAGCCGGTGGCGAAAGGCTACCAGGCGGTTCTCCCCAATTTTGCCGAAACCGGCATCGACAACATGTTTGGCAACCTGCACGAACTGCTCAATATTTTGTCGGACCTGGGACAATTGAAATTTGCAGCGGCAGCCAATGATGCTGGTCGTTTCGTGATCAATAGCACCGTCGGTATTGCTGGTTTCTTTGAAGTGGCGGCCCATATCGGGTTGCCGAAACGGACCGAGGATTTTGGACAAACTCTGGGTTATTGGGGCGTTGGCCCCGGCCCCTATGTGGTATTACCCATTCTGGGCCCCTCCACGGTGCGTGATGCCAGTGCTGCGGTCGTCGACGCGCAGGTGGACGCCGTGAGTCAGATCGATCATGTGCGTACACGCAATCAGGTGCGTTTTCTGGATCTGGTAAATACCCGTGCCAATTTGCTGAAAACAGAAAGTCTGCTGTCTGGTGATCGCTACACCTTTATGCGAGATGCCTATCTGCAGCGCCGCGAGTACCTGATCAGTGATGGCGAGGCGGTCGAAGACAGTTTTGGCGAAGAAGAGTTTGAAGATTGGGACGACTTTTAGTGGGCACTGCTCGCTGGCTGTCTATACTGCAATATAACTCCAGATGTAACGAGGTTGTGAGTCGCTGACGATGGCCACTGCCGAAAGTGCCAAACGCCTGATCATTATTCAGCGGGACGATGCCCAGCGAGACGAGCTGGTGTTGGCGCTTGAGCGTCAGGGCTACGCTGTTGAAGCCTATAGCAGTGGCGAGGAGGGTGTTCAGGCCTTCCTCGAAAAGACTGTGGCTGCTGTGCTGCTGGATCTCTATGTCGGCGAAGACGGGCGTCAGATACTTGAGGTTCTGACCAGTGATCGCCGCGAAATTCCCGTTATAGTCATTTCCCGGCGTCGGCTGATGGCTGACGTTGTCGAGGCCTTGCGCAAGGGGGCCTGCGATTATTTGATGATTGCCGGCACCATTGGGGATGACAAACTGCTGGGCCATGCCATGGAACGGGCCATGCAGCAGGGGGCGTTGCGCCGGGAAAATCGCGAATATCGGGACAAGCTGGAAGCTGCCAACCGGGAGCTGCTGGAAAGCCTGACGCATCTGAAAAAAGACCAGCAGGCAGGGCGTCACATTCAACTCAAGATGTTGCCGGAAACCCCGAAGGTCATCGGTAGTTATCGTTTCCACCAGCACATCTTGCCGTCACTTTATCTCAGCGGCGATTTTATCGATTATTTTATCGTTGGCGATCGCTATGCGGTCTTTTTTGTGGCCGATGTGTCGGGCCACGGCGCCAGTTCAGCTTTCGTTACCGTGATGTTGAAAAACCTGTTTGCCCGCAAGCGCAGTGATTTTCACCACCGTCACAACAGTGCGATTCTGTCGCCAGCCCATATGCTGGACAAAGCCAATCGCGAGCTGCTGGGCATGGAAATCGATAAACACGTGACGATGTGTGTCGGTGTCATTGATTTACAGACAGACGAGTTGTGCTACAGCATCGCAGGTCATTTGCCGGCGCCGATTATCAGCGTTGATGGCATGGCGCGTTACCTTGAGGGGCACGACCTGCCGGTGGGCCTGTTTCCGGATGTCACTTATTCAGAACACCGTATGGCCTTGCCGCCCAAGGCTGTTCTCACCTTGTTCTCGGATGGTATATTAGAGGTACTAAACCCCAAGGGGGTAATCGCCAAAGAGCAGTACCTGCTTGAGGCGCTTGAGGACGGCCCGCAATCGGCCGATGATGTGGTTAATACCTTCAAACTGGATACCATCGAGGAGGCTCCCGATGATATTGCAGTGCTGGTCGTGTCGCGAGTGTAGTATCCGACAATGGTGCGCTGAGCCTGAGTATTGATGCATTTCAGAGCCTTCAAAAAAGCCAAAGACAAGACGTGCTCCGCCTCCAATAGCGTGCGTATTGGTCAGGAGCAGCACGCAGTAGTTGGCTTCTTTGAAAGCTCCCTAGGGGCGCGCCCAACGGCACTGCCACTGCGTTGCAGCCCTTGGAAAGGGGCGGTCGTTCCCTGCGGGATGCACCTTGTCTCAGCGCCGCTCGGGCGCGCTGAAATGTATCAATACTCAGGCTCAGGGCACTAGTATGCAGCCAGGCAGAATCATGGTTGCTGAACATCACGGATCCAATGTTATCAAGCTTGTCGGCGACGTACGCCTGACCTTGTGCAACGTGCTTGATGACTATTTCGAAGAAATGTTCAGTAGCACGGATTTTTCCAGCGTGATTGTCGATCTTACCGAGGCCGATAAC
>JBFKXO010000112.1:0-6877 GCA_041638115.1 Litorivivens sp.
GAGAGGGTTGGGGTGAGGGGCGCTTGACCTCCCTTTCTCCCCTCTATACATTCACCGCCTTCACGGCAGGCTGACTGTCATTCCTCTCTTTAGCACAACTGGTCGAAACGCAAAGGATTCCGCAGTGACTGCCAGACTCATGATTCTCGCCTCGCCGGGCAGCAACCACGGTAAAACCCTGCTCAGCGCCGGTTTTGCGAAAGCACTGCTGGATCGCGGCGACAGCGTCACCCTGTTCAAAATGGGACCGGATTATCTGGACCCGAAGTTCCTACAGAAAGCCACCGGCCTTGAAGTGCGTCAGATCGATTACTGGATGCTCGGCGCGGAAGGTATTGCTTCAGAACTGCAGCGCGCTGCGCAGACATCCGACTACATTTTGGTGGAAGGTGTCATGGGGCTGTTCGACGGCAGCTTCCCGGTAGCCCAGCTGGCGGCGGAATATCATATCCCCGTGACGCTCACCATTGATGCGGCGGCGATGGCCCAGACCTTTGGCGCGTTGGTGCATGGGTTGGCCACTTACGATGAGCGGGTGACCGTCAGCGCCGTGCTGGCCAATCGCGTCGGCAGTGACCGCCACGGCGCGATGCTGCAGGAAAGTATTCGGGCGCCGGTCAAATATCTTGGCTGGCTGGCGCGAGATGAGCGTCTGCAGATAGAGGAGCGCCATCTGGGTATCAGCAGCAGCGAGGAGCAGGCGCGAGAGTGTGCCCGCTTGGTAGCCGAGGTCGTTGCGCCAATGCTCGATAAATTGACGTGGGGAGAACTGTCGTTGCGAGACGTTCCCCAC
The DNA here is from genome assembly GCA_041638115.1 of Litorivivens sp. Classification (GTDB taxonomy): domain Bacteria; phylum Pseudomonadota; class Gammaproteobacteria; order Pseudomonadales; family Spongiibacteraceae; genus Litorivivens. Next base: position 794 of record JBFKXO010000112.1, read on the forward strand.
GAACAGGCCGAAGAACGCAGGCTGGGCGGCATGCGTATTACAGTCGCGCGCGATGAGGCATTCTATTTTTTGTACCACGCCAATACGGATTTTTTGCAGGAACAGGGTGCCGAGATTGTGTATTTTTCGCCGCTGCACGACACGCAATTGCCGGCCTGTGATGCGCTGTATTTGCCGGGTGGTTATCCCGAGTTGCACTTAAACAAACTAACGGCAAATACAGCAATGGCCGAGCAGGTGAAAGCGCATATTCTGGCCGACAAACCCTGCGTGGCCGAATGCGGGGGCATGTTGTATCTGCAGCAGTCCCTGAATTATCAATCGCAGAAAAGCGAACTGCTCGGGCTGTTGCCGGGCAATGCGGTGGTTGGTGAAAAACTCGCGGCGCTGGGTTATCAGGAGATGCCTGACGGCAAGTTGAAAGGTCATACCTTTCACTATGCGAAGATTGATGATGCCCAGACTGCGGAACGCACCCGCTATCACGATGGGCGCGAGGGCGAGTTTATCTGGCGTCGCAATCGTCTGGTGGCATCCTTTGTGCACTGGTATTTCCGCTCAGACCCGGACACCGTGTGTAGCTGGTTTCGGGGCCAATCTGCTCAATGATGGGGTGTTCAATGATGGGCGCCGATCATCGTGATTGAGCTGCTGTTGGTCATCGTCAGCGCATTACTGCTGGACGCTTGCCTTGGGGAGGTCCGCCGCGCGCACCCGCTGGTTGCGTTTGGCAACTTAGTCGCGGCGTTGGAAAGACGCTTAAATACCGGCGGCGCTCGATTGCTGAAGGGGGCGCTGGCGCTAGTACTGGCGCTAGCAATGCCTCTGTTTCTGATCTGCTTGCTACAAGGGCTGTTGGAGCAATCGTTGTTGATGATGCTTCTGCTCGATGGTGTGATCTTGTATTTCGCCATCGGCAGACGCAGCCTGCGCGAACATGCACTGGCGGTGTGCGATCCTTTGTTAACCGGTGACCTCGCCGCCGCGCGCGAAGCAACCGGTCGCATTGTCAGCCGCGACACAACCCAGGCCAGCGAACAGGAACTGGTAACGGCGGTGGTGGAAACCAGCCTGGAAAATACCAATGACGCGGTGTTCGCCTCGCAGGTCTGGTATGTGCTCGGTGGCAGTGTCGGCGTGGTGCTACATCGCTGCAGCAATACCCTGGATGCCATGTGGGGGTATCGGACCGAACGATTCAATCTGTTTGGCCGCTGTGCAGCCCGGCTGGATGACGTGCTGGGGTTTCTCCCGGCGCAGTTACTCAGTGCACTGTATGCGGTGTGTGCGCCATCTGCCCTGCGAATAGCCGCTGCCCGGGCGTGGGTGGGCCAAGGCTGGCGCTGGAAGAGTATCAACGCGGGTTCAGTGATGGCTAGTGGAGCGGCAGCATTGGGCATCCAGCTGGGTGGTAGTGCCTGGTATAACGGTCAACGCAGCGAACGCCCGCCGTTGGGTGAAGGCCGGGAACCTTCTCTGGGGGATATCGACGCCTGCTTTGCGCTGCAAAACCGCGTAGTCTGTGTATTTCTGGTCTCGCTGTTTATCCTCGGAGTGGCGTAGTGCTGGATGCGCAGCAGGCCCTGAAACTACTGGCCGGTCACGGTGGCAACAAGCCGGCACTGTGCGAGCTGTTGGGCGTTGATGAAAGCCGCTTGCTGGATCTCAGTTCGGCGGTCAGCCATTGCCCCTATCTATTGCCGGCCTTGCCACAACAACTGCTGGCGGAACTTCCTTACGAGAGCGCTGAATTGCGCAGCATTGCTGCAGAGTATTACGGGGTACATCCTGCGCAGGTACTCGCCTGCGCGGGTTCGCAGGCGGCGATTCAGACTCTGCCACGCCTGCGGGCGGCGTCGAAAGTATTGTTACCGCAAGTGGGTTATGCCGAGCACCGCCAATGTTGGGAGTCTGCCGGCCACGAAACCTGTTTTTTCGAAGGTTCTGTCACCGCGGCGCTGCGTGCGCAACGGCCCGATGTGATGGTATTGATTCATCCGAACAATCCGACGGCGGAGTATGTCGACGCGGAGGATCTGGAGCACTGGCGTTCACTGTTGCCCTCGGACGGACAAATTGTCATCGACGAGGCCTTTATTGATCCCACGCCGGAGCGATCACTTACCCCTTCGTTGGGGGTGCCAGGTCTGGTGATTCTTCGCTCGGTGGGGAAGTTTTTCGGTTTGCCGGGGCTGCGACTTGGTTTTGTATTGGCTGAACCGGCGTTGTTGCGACAATTGCGCGAGGCCTTTGGCCCCTGGCCGGTTTCATCGCTGGCCCAGTGGGCCGGCTGTTTAATGCTGGCAGATCGTGTCTGGCAGCAATCCATGGCAGAAGAGCTTCAGGCGCAGAGTGACAGGCAGTACAGACTGTTGTGTGCTGCCGGGCTGGAGCCCCATACGACGCCCTTGTTTACCAGTGTCAGGCTGCCTCATGAGCAAGCCGCTCAACTGACGATGGCCTTCCTGCAGCGGGGCATCGCGCCCCGATATTACCACCAGCACCCCGATTGGGCTTGGCTGAGACTGGGGCTTGCGCCTGAAACTGGCCAGGGCAGACTAGAGCAGGCGCTGCAAGATATTCAAGAAGGTTTACCAAGGCGAGCAATTTGATACCCACTTGAGCATGATCACCAATTGCTCCTTTCGGTGTTGCTGTCTATAAAAGCGCCTACACTATAAATGTCTCAACTTGGGGGGCGGTATGGCAAAACGCGTCTTGCTGACCGGAGCCTTTGGCAATATCGGCACTTACACCATCGACTATCTGCTGGAGCGCGGCTATGAGGTCGTGTGCGTTGACCGAAAACTACCGGGTACTGAAGCCGTCGCGCGGCGCTACGATCAACGGATCAAGGCCGTGTGGGGTGACATTACCCAGCCTGTGATATGGGAAGAAGCGTTGGATGGCGTCGATGCAGTGATTCACCTTGCCGCTGTTATTCCGCCCGTCACCGAAACCAATCACGCTCTGGCCGACAAGGTTAACGTCGAAGCCACCCGGAACCTGATTGCGGCGATGGAACAGCAGGGCGTAAAACGCTTTATCTTTGCCTCCAGCGTTGCGGTTTACGGCAAACTGCAGGATCGCGAACCGCCGCTGACTGCGGACAGCCCCTATCGGCCGGATGATCATTACGGTGAAACCAAGCTGGCCTGTGAAAAGGCAATTCATGCTTCGACCCTCGACTGGAGCATTCTGCGGATCAGCGTCGCACCGCCCATTGAAATCAAATTTGTCGGCGGCAATCACGATTTTGAAATGATTTTTGATATCGCCGTCGACACCCGCATCGAATACGTCCATCCGGCCGATTGCGCACTCGCCTTTGCCAACGCGGTGGGCTGTGATGAAGCCATCGGCAAACACCTGTTGCTGGGTGGTGGGCCGAGCTGCCAATGCACGGGCAAGGAATTCAACGACGCCATTCTCGGTGCCTATGGTATTCCGCCGCTGCCCAATCATATTTTCAAAAAGGGCACGCCCGCGTTTTACGGAGATTTTCTCGATACGGAAGAGAGCCAGCGCCTGCTGCAGTTTCAGCGTCACAGTCTCGACGAAAGCCTTGCCCAGAGCCGCAAGGGTGTGGGGATGCTGTACTACGTGATCAAAGCCTTCGGGCCGTTGATTCGACCGATTATGGCGTCACGCTCCCCTTATCGCTGAACTGTGGTAACGTAGCGCGCTTTTGCAGCCCCCTTCGGCTCTGCGAGGCGGTTCCATGCTCAGCTACCAACACCATTATCACGCCGGCAATCACGCGGATGTTTTAAAGCATTGGCTGCTGCTGGAATGTGTCCGCCATCTGCAGCGCAAAGATAAACCCTTTGACTATATCGATACACATGCCGGTGCGGGCCTGTATGACCTGAATTCGGATCAGGCGAGAAAAACCGGAGAGGCATTGCAGGGCGTTCAGAAAATTGACTGGTCCAAACTGCCTGAGCTGGTAGATTATCAGGCGAGTATTGCCAACGACCTGGCTCAACAGCGTTATCCGGGATCGTCGTTGTTGGTGACCAGGGCCTTGCGGACCGGCGATCGGGGCTGGTTGTATGAAATGCACCCGCGTACGGTGAAAGAGCTGGAGTTGCACTGCGCTCGACGCAAGTCCTGCTTTGTCCGACAAGACGATGGCTTTAAAGGGGTGCTGTCACTGTTACCCAACCCCAGTCGGCGTGCGTTGGTGTTAATCGATCCGTCCTATGAGGTAAAACAGGACTACCAGACCGTGGTGGAAGTGGCCGATGCCTGCATAAAAAAGATGCCGCAAACCATGCTGTTGATATGGTACCCGGTTGTTGACCGCAGCCGCATTACCACACTGGAAAAACATATTGGAAGAACAGCGATGCGTAACGTTCATCTCTTTGAGATGGGCGTGGCGGACGACAGTTGCGACGGCATGACAGCGTCCGGATTGATTGCGGTTAACCCGCCCTGGACGCTGGCAGATCGGTTTGCTCAGCTTGCCCCCGCATTGTCCGCGCAGCTAGCCGATGATGGCAAAAGCCGCTGGCGTCATCAGGAGTTAGTGCCGGAATAGGCGGAACGCATAAAAAAGCCCGCCAGGGCGGGCCGAAGGCTGGATGGGTGAAATCGCGGGGGCTTTAGTAGCTGCGCGCGTTTTTCATTGTCGCTAGTCTAGCGCTGCAATAATCCTCGCAATACGTTCAAAACAGCCGTTCTTATTGTCTTAATCGACCGCCTCCCGGCACCTCGCGCCGAAAATGTTTATGAAAACTGGCGCTTTTGTGGTTTTTGAAACCCTCACCCCTTCCTACTATGGTGGGTAAAACAAGGGAGACTATCCGTATGGGAACCTACGCCATGACCGGCGGTGCTACAGGTATTGGCGCCGCGATCCGTCAGCATCTTGAAAACGATGGTCACCGGCTGATTGCGGTAGACCTGAAAGACGCTGATATCAATGCCGATCTTTCCAGCGAAGCTGGCCGAACGGAGGCGCTGGAGGGAATCAAGGCAATCGCCAGTGAGGGGCTGGATGGCTTTATCGCTTGCGCCGGCGTATCCGGTTCCGTGCCTGTGAAAGCGCTGATTCCGTCGGTGAATTATTTCGGGGCGGTTGATTTGGTCGACGGATTGCGGGAGTTGTTGGCAGCGCGCCGGGGATCGGTGGTGCTGATTTCGTCAAATTCCGCGCCTATGGATACCCGTGCCGACTACGTGGATACCTTGCTGGCAGGCAACGAGTCAGCGGCGAGAGCGTTGGCTGAAGATACCGATGGCCACGCCCTTTACAGTGGTTCCAAACAAGCGCTCGCGCGCTGGATGCGCCGGAATACTCAAGCCTATGCAGCGCAGGGTATTCGCTTGAATGCGGTGGCGCCCGGCTATACCCGCACACCCATGACCGAAGCGGTAGCCAAAGACCCGGCTTACGCCGATGCGATTCAACAATTTCTCGAAAGCATTCCGCTGCAGCGCGCAGGCGAGCCGGAGGATATGGCCAAGGCCGTTGGCTATCTGTTAAGTGATGACGCCAGTTTTGTATGCGGTTCCGTTCTGTTCGTGGATGGTGGTCACGACGCCATGCTGCGCCCTGATTCTTTCTGAGCGAGGCGAACACGATGCCATATTCACGACGACATTTTTTGAAAAGCAGTGGCGTGTTCGCCGCAGCTGCCAGTCTGTCCGGTTGTGCCTCCTTTGATACATCGGGCAGCTACGATGATTGGGATGCCACACAAATGGCGTACCTGGTACGGTCAGGGCACGTCACACCCGATGAGCTTTTGGAAGAAGCACTGCGCCGGGCAAAGCGCTGGAATCCCTTGTTAAACGCCATCGTAATGGATCATGCCGAATTTGCGCGCGGAGAGATTGCGCAAGGAGTGAGTGGTCCTTTGGCGGGCGTGCCGTTCTTGCTGAAAGACCTGAACACCTACCTTGAAGGCACTGTTACCAGCGAAGGCAGTCGCTTTTTCGCGAATGCCGTCGCACCTCGCGACAGCTACCTGGTTGAACGCTACCGCAACGCCGGTTTGGTGATCTTTGGTAAAACCGCGACGCCGGAGTTCGGCAAAAACACCACCACGGAAACGCTGCTTTGGGGTGAAACCC
>JBFKXO010000113.1:0-6773 GCA_041638115.1 Litorivivens sp.
ATCATATTCTCGGGCAAAAGATCAGCATTACCTCGCGCAAACCGCAAACGACCCGGCATCGGGTGTTGGGCATCAAGACCCGCGACAGTGTTCAAGCGATCTATGTGGATACTCCCGGATTGCACCGCGGACAGAGTCGTGCCATTAACCGTTTTATGAACCGTGAAGCGACCAACAGCCTGCGTGATGTGGATGTGGTGGTGTTTGTGATCGAAGCCGGGCGCTGGACAGAAGAAGACGCATGGGTGCTTGAGCAATTGCGCGATCGTGATGTGCCCGTGGTGCTGGTGATTAACAAAGTCGACAAGCTCGACGACAAAAGTGCGCTGCTGCCTTTTATTGCCGAGCGCTCCGAGTCTTTCGATTTCGCGCAGCTGGTTCCAGTGTCTGCGTTGCGTGCCGATAATCTTGATGCGCTGGAGCAGGAGCTGGACGGATTTCTGCCCGAAGGGCCGCATTTTTTTGACGAAGAGCAGGTGACAGATCGCAGCGTACGCTTTCTGGCGGCAGAAATTGTTCGCGAGAAGATCACCCGTCAACTGGGGGATGAGCTGCCCTATGCGATGACCGTTGAGATTGAGGAATTCAAGACCGAAGCACACATCACCCATATCAGCGCTGCAATTTACGTAGAGCGCGATGGGCAGAAGAAGATATTGATCGGTAAGGGCGGCTCCCGTCTCAAATCCATTGGCAGTGAAGCCCGGCGCGATATTGAAAAACTGATCGACGGTAAAGTGATGCTCAACCTGTGGGTTAAGATTAAATCGGGTTGGTCAGACGACGAGCGCGCACTGCGAAGTCTGGGATACAACGACGGCGAATAGCCACATGGAAAGCGATTTTGAAGCGGCTTATCTGCTACATTCGCGACCTTACCGGGATTCCAGTTTAATCATTGAGTGTTTCAGTCGGCAGCAAGGCCGGCTCGGCATGGTGGCGCGTAGCGTGAAAGGGGCCAGTAAGCGCTCGCGTGAACTGGCTGCCGCACTGCAGCCCTTTCGTCCCCTCGACATTCGCTGGCGCGGGCAGGGTGAACTCAAGACCCTGGTTGAGGTAGAAGCCCGGCCACCCGTTAACTTGACAGGGAACGCGCTTTTCTGCGCGCTGTATCTCAACGAGATTACCCTGCGCGCATTACACCGACTGGACCCTCACCCACAGCTTTGGCTGCATTACGAATCCGCGCTCACAGCCTTGTCACATGTCGCCGGTGATATTTCGCAATGGGAAATGACCCTCAGAAACTATGAGTTGAATCTGCTCGCGGAGATGGGCTACGGCTTGGATTTTACTCAGGATGTAGTCAATGGCCGGGCGATTGTGGAAAGTGCGTGTTACGCGCTGAGTGACGAGGGCGGGTTTTATCAGGTGCCGGCGGGACCATCGGTATTTCGCGGGCGCGATTTGCTAGCGCTGTCGCAACACCTGGCCGAGCCAGAGGCCTGGAGTGACAGTATGCGTCGGGAGCTCAAGCGAATATGCCGTCAGGCATTGGTCCCGTTGGTGGGCGCCGCACCCCTGAGAAGTCGATCCTTATTCAAAACGGCGGATTAGGTTACAAGCAGCTTCCCGGTAGTCGTTTACCTGTGATCGTCGTCAAACAACAAGTCGATGTCTATATTGTCTGCCCACTCGATTAATGCTGCGAGCTCATTGATGACCTCTTTAGCGGCAGCGAGTTTTTCCTGGGGTGTATTCGCCACGTGTTGCAGTGCCTCTGTGAGGGCTGGCGCGCTGACGTAGCTACAAGCGCCGTTGAGCTGGTGGGTTTCGCGCGCGATTGCCTCTAGATCCCCATGGTGTAGCGCCTCTAGCCAGCGGTCTTTGGTGGCCGGAAGGTCGCTGAGGAAATGACCCAGCAGCTGCCGGGCAAGGTCGCGACGCCCGCCGGCTCGGGCGATACCCTGTTGCACGGATACCGGTTTGGCGCGAGGCTTGGGTCGACTGCTGTCGACGAGCTCTTGCAGCTTTTCCACCGTTAACGGCTTCTCAATCATTTCGTTAAAAACTGGCTGTAGTTCCGTTGGTTCGTCGTCGGCCAGATGGGCCGTTAACGCAACGATATAACTCTCGGCATTGCTCGGGGTTTCGCGAATGCGTCGGGCGGTTTCAGCACCGCTAAGTTCTGGCATTTGCAAGTCGAGGATAATCAGCGGGTAGCGTTCTTGCTGGCAATGGGTGATGGCCTGGCGACCGCTCTCACAAATGTGGGCAGGCAGTGAAAGCTCGTCAAGGAGCGCACGGATCAGTAGACGGTTCGCTGCATTGTCATCCACAGCCAGAACCTGTGTGGGTGCCAGAGCCTGTGTGGGTGATTGTGGTGAGATTTTTTCCTCGGCTTTCGCAGCAGTGGGGCGCTGGTGAAGGGCGTCGTATAGTGAGCTTCGGGGCACCGGTTTCTGCAAAAAAATAAAATCCTGCCGAGTAAGAACCTGAACAAGGCTGGGAAGTAATACCACCCGGTGCGGGGTGGCGGGAATTTTCTGCTCCCAGTTGCAGAAGTGGTGGTAGTCGTTAAAGCCGACGACGATAGCGTGTTCTCTGGAGGCGGCGTCGATCAGTCTTTCCAGACTGTCAAAGCGGATAAACGGTATATTCAACGCATCCAGAGTGTGGCTGATAGCCGTCTGGATACTGGGGTTTTCATCCCATATCAAAACGTCCCGGGTCAACAATCGATCTGGCGGCTGATAAGGCTCGTCCACGGTGAAGGGTAGCCACAACTCGAATGTCGAGCCATTTGGGGTGGAATTCACCAGCGTTACCTGCCCGTTCATCAAGCCGGCAATCCGTTTGACGATGGCCAGCCCCAAGCCTGTGCCACCGTGCTCACGCGTCCCTGATCCGTCAATCTGCTGGAAGGCTTCAAACAACAGCTTTTGCTGACTGAAATCGATGCCGGTACCGGTGTCCTGTACGGTCAGCCGCAGTTCGATTTCGCTATGCGCGAGCGTGTCAGCCGTTACCTTAACCACGACCTCACCGTGGTCGGTGAATTTCACGGCATTGCTGATCAGGTTGGTAACAAGTTGTTTAAGCCGTGCGGGATCACCGACAACACTGCGTGGTAGCGTAGGTGATGCATCGACCACAAGTGCCAGCCGCTTGTCGGCTGCCTGCTGGGCAAACAGGCGCGCGCTATCTTCGATAACGGGCAGCAGGGCGAAGGGTTTCATCGATAGGCTGAATTTGCCAGCCTCGATTTTTGAAAGGTCGAGGATGTCGTTAAGCACGCCCAGCAGATGTTCCGCCGAGTTGCGGATGCTCTCCAGGTACTCGCGGCGCCGGGGATTGGTTTCGTGTTCAAGCAGAACATTGCAAAAGCCCAGAATGCCGGACAGGGGGGTGCGCACTTCGTGGCTCGTGTTGGCCAGAAATTCCGATTTTGACTGACTGGCAGACAGGGCTTCTACTCGCGCCAGTTCCAGCTCCATATTGCTGATTTCAAGGTGTTCCAGTGTGCGTTGCAGATCCCGATGACTGTGATCCACCTCGTTTTGGAGCTTGCGAAACGATTGCTGCGTTCGTTGCGTCAGATTGTTGAGCGCTTCGCTGAGCAGTTGCCAGTCTGGATAGTCGGAGTCCGGCAGGCGGGTGCTCCATTGGTGTTTGTCCAGTTTGTTGATGACATCGCGCAATTGAAGTATGCGGGTCATCAACGTGTGGTTGACCCGGCCACCCAGATAGATGGTCAGCAGAATAGACAGCAATGCCCAGAGTAAGCCCCAGGCAATCGTGTGGTGACGGTTATGCAGGATGTTCGTGTGTCGTGCGGTAATGACAACCCAGCCCAGTAGCGGGTCGGTCGCGCCGTGCATGCCGGGTGCGGTGGTATGGCCGTAACGATAGATGGGCCAGCGCGCCGACACGTTTTTGTCATTCCAAACCGCGCTCTGCGAACCAAACACCGGATTGGGAAAGTCGCCACTGCTGAATAGCACAGCGCCTTCCGGGCTAAGGACGGCAGCGGCAATGATTTCGCGATCCAGGGTGGCGTCAAGTAGCACTTGAAGCGCACCGTGCTGATTGTGGAGCAAGGCCGCGCGGGCGCTGTGGGCAACCACGCGCGCGCTGCGCTTTACGTGTTGCTCGTCAAGGGCGTGCGTTTCCTGGTGGTAGCTGTACAGCATGTACAGCACGGTGGCGCTAACCACGACCAAAAATGGTAAAATCGCCAACACCATGATTTGCTGGCGCAGCCCGAGCTTGGGCAAGGCAATGGCGGGCATATCGGAAGATCGGCCTTGATTTGTTAGAATTTACAAGCAGTTAAATGCTTGGCTGTACGCAGTAATGCGCCTTATTTCGGTGAATATGCCCAACTATTTCGCGGAAATCTACTTATAATACCGGCCAAATACGAGGATTGCTGGCTTATCCCATGATTGAGTTTCCCACCATTGAGCAGTTTGTCGGCGCAACCCCCCTAGTACGATTGCAGCGTCTGCCCGGAACCACGACCAATACTGTGTTGGTCAAGCTGGAAGGTAATAACCCCGCCGGCTCGGTAAAAGACCGTCCCGCCCTGAGCATGATCAACCGGGCGGAACAACGCGGTGAAATCCAGCCTGGCGATACGCTGATCGAAGCGACCAGCGGCAATACCGGTATTGCGTTGGCGATGGCCGCCGCGATCAAGGGCTACCGAATGGTCCTGATCATGCCCAGCCACATGAGCCTGGAACGCAAGCTGGCGATGGCGGCCTACGGCGCCGAACTGGTCGAAGTTAGTAAAGAAGACGGGATGGAAGGTGCACGAGATCTGGCGCTCAAGATGCAGTCGGAGGGGCGTGGCAAAGTTCTTGACCAGTTCGGTAACGCTGATAATCCAGAGGCTCACTACACCGGCACCGGGCCCGAAATCTGGGAGCAAACCCAAGGCCAAATAACCCATTTTGTCAGCTCGATGGGAACCACTGGCACCATCATGGGGGTGTCCCGTTACCTGAAGGAAAAGAATCCGGCGATCGAAATTATCGGGTTGCAGCCTGATGATTGTTCGGCGATCCCGGGCATCCGCCGCTGGCCACAAGCCTATCTACCCAAAATCTACAAGCCGGAATGTGTCGACAGCATTATTGATATGGATCAGCACACAGCCGAGGTCACTATGCGCCGAATGGCCGCCGAAGAGGGCATTTTGTGTGGTGTTTCCTCGGGTGGCGCGGTGGCCGGCGCCCTGCAAGTGGCACAGCGTGTAGAAAATGCCGTGATCGTTGCCATTGTCTGCGACCGCGGTGATCGCTATCTTTCAACCGGGGTTTTTGATGCCGCACTCAGCAAGGGTGAGCAGTAGGCGCGCCGCGCTGAACCTGGTGCAAACCTATGGTTAAAGTTCGCGAAGATTATCCGTTAAAGCCCGATGGCGAGGTAGACCTGCTGGCCTGGTATCAGCGTCTGCCAGTTAACCCGCAGGATATTAATGCTGACGTTCTGATCAGTGCTTGCGAACTCAGCGCCGAGTGCGCTCGGCGCACCGGCGCCAGTCATAATAACGCGTTACCCATGGCGAGCTTTTTTACCGCCCTGGAAATGGTGGAAATCCTGTCGGATCTTCACCTCGATCAAGATGCCTTGGTGGCAGCGGCGCTGTATCGTTCGGTGCGTGAGGGCCGCATCACGCTGGAAGAAGTTGCAAGGCGCTACGGTGCGACCGTTGAAAAGCTGATTGATGGCGTTCAACGGATGGCGGCGATTACGGTGATGAACGCCTCCCAGCACGATTCCCAGATTCTCGGCCAGTCTGAAGCCCAGAGCGAGACGATTCGCAAAATGCTGGTGGCGCTGGTCGACGATGTACGTGTTGCCCTGATCAAGTTGGCAGAGCGGACCTCGGCTATTCGAGCCGTTAAAAACAAGCCGGAAAAACGCTATCGCGTTGCGCGAGAAGTCTTTGATATCTACGCGCCGCTGGCTCACCGTTTAGGTATTGGTCATATCAAGTGGGAGCTGGAAGATCTGAGCTTTCGCTACTTGCAGCCATTGGCCTACAAAAAAATTGCGAAGCTGCTCGATGAAAAACGGCTGGATCGACAGCGCTATATCGAGGAGGCCATTGCTCAGATTAGTGAGGCGGTTCGGCGCGAAGGTGTTGAAGCTGAAATCGTAGGGCGCGCCAAGCATATCTACAGTATCTGGCGAAAAATGCAGCGCAAGGGTATCGGCTTTTCACAGGTCTACGATATTCGCGCTGTGCGCATTTTGGTGCCTGATATCAAATCCTGCTACACCGTACTGGGTGTGGTCCACGGGTTGTGGCGCAATATACCCAACGAGTTTGATGACTATATCGCCAACCCCAAGGAAAACGGCTATCGCTCGCTGCACACGGCGGTGATTGGCCCGATGGGCAAAGTGCTGGAAGTGCAAATCCGTACCAGCGGCATGCACGAAGAAGCGGAATTTGGTGTCTGTTCACACTGGCGCTACAAAGGCGCCGACCCCAGCGGCAAGAACACCAGCGGCTACGAAGAAAAAATTGCCTGGCTGAGGCAGGTGCTGGATTGGCACGAGGAAAGCGGCGATAACCTCAATATTGCCGACCAGTTTCAACATGCGCAGGACCGGGTGTACGTGTTTACCCCCGACGGCCACGTCGTCAATCTGCAGTTCGGGTCAACCCCGTTGGACTTTGCCTATCATATCCATACCGAGGTTGGTCACCGCTGTCGTGGCGCCAAAGTTAACGGTCGGATCGTCCCGCTGACCTACACCTTGCAAACGGGTGAACGGGTCGAAATACTCACCGGTAAGGAAAATGCACCTCGGCG
>JBFKXO010000114.1:0-6771 GCA_041638115.1 Litorivivens sp.
CACGGTGGTCACTTTCGGCGTATCGTCCTCAACGCTGATTTTCTCGATGCTGGCATCGGCGCCATTCACCCGGGTCGCCAGCACCGCAATAATGCCGCGCTGCTTTGACAGCTCGACCTTGAGCTCAACCGTAAACTCATTGTCTGTGTCGTCCGCCCAGGATAGCGGCACCACCTTTTCCGGTTTGCTGCGCAGCTCGATACTGTTGTGGCAGTTATCGGTGTGCACCACCACACCCTTCTCCGAGCTCAGCAAACCGATAATGGGGTCACCGGGAATCGGATAACAGCACTTGGCAAAATTGACCAGAAAGCCCTCGGTGCCATTGATCACCATCGCGTGCTGGACCAAATGGGGTTGCTGCTCCGGTTCGGCGGGATTAGGTGAGCTCACCAGCTGTCGCGCCGTCAGGTAGGCGACCCGATTTCCCAGACCAATCTCCTCCAGAATACTGTCAAATTTGTCAGCGCCTGCGGCCTCCACCAGCTGCTGGATCTGCAAATCCGTCAGCTCCTTAAGCTGACTGCCCAGCCCCGCGAGGGCTTTTTCCAACATGCGCTCGCCAAGCTCGACCGCTTCACTACGGCGCTGGTGCTTGAGAAAATGGCGAATGGTGGAACGGGCTTTTGCAGTAACCACAAAGTTCAACCAGTTGGGGTTGGGCTGGGCCCCCTGAGCTGTGATGACCTCCACCGTCTGACCGCTTTGCAGCACTTCCGACAGGGGCGCGAGCCGACGGTTGATGCGGCAGGCCACGCAACTATTGCCCACGTCACTGTGCACCGAATAGGCAAAATCCACCGGTGTGGCACCGGCCGGCAGCTCCAGGATTTCCCCTTTTGGGGTAAAGACATAAATCTCGTCCGGGAACAGATCAATCTTTACGTTCTCGATAAATTCCAGCGAATTACCCGCCCGCTGCTGTATTTCCAGCAAGCCCTGCACCCATTGCCGGGCGCGCGCGTGACTATTGCCGTTGCTGGAAGAGCTGTCGGTTTTATAAAGCCAGTGCGCGGCAATGCCGTTATTGGCCATCTCTTCCATTTCTTCGGTGCGAATCTGGATTTCAATGGGCACACCGTGCAGACCAAACCAGCCGGTGTGCAGGGACTGATAGCCATTGGCTTTGGGAATGGCTATATAGTCCTTAAACTGCCCCGGCACCGGTTTGTACAAGCTGTGTACGCAGCCCAGCACCCGATAGCAGTTATCGACCGAGTCCACGACGATACGAAAGGCGTAGAGATCCATGATCTCGTTGAAGGATTTTCGCTTACTGCGCATTTTGCGATAGATGCTGAACAGGTGCTTTTCGCGCCCGGAGACCCGCGCGGGAATCCCCTCCTCCTCGAGATAGGCCTCGATGGTCTCGCGGATATTGTCGACAATCTCGCGCCGGTCGCCTCGCACCTGCCGCACCGCGGCCCGGATGCGGTCGGCGCGCATCGGGTACATCGCGCTAAACCCCAGGTCCTCAAATTCTACACGGATATTGTGCATGCCCAGCCGCTGGGCAATGGGCGCGTAAATTTCCAGGGTTTCGCGGGCGATACGGCGCCGCTTTTCCGGCTGCAGCACACCCAGGGTGCGCATGTTATGCAGGCGATCCGCCAATTTGACCAGGATCACGCGAATATCCTTGGCCATAGCCAGCGCCATCTTCTGGAAATTTTCCGCCTGCTGCTCAGCCCGGGACTGAAATTCAATTCGGGTCAGCTTGGACACCCCATCCACCAGCTCAGCCACGGTGGCACCAAACTGCTGGCTCAGGGTTTTCTTGGAGATGGCGGTGTCTTCAATCACATCGTGCAGCATGGCCGCCATCAGGCTTTGATGGTCCATGTGCATATCCGCCAGTATGGCGGCAACCGCCAGGGGGTGCGTTACATAGGGTTCGCCGCTGCGCCGGCGCTGACCCTCGTGGGCCTGCTCAGCGTAGTAATAGGCGCGTTGGACCAGATTAACCTGGTCCGGGGAAAGGTATTCCGACAGCGTTGCTGCCAACGCAGCAATGGAATGTTCCGGCTTTTGCCCGTTTTGGGATTGGAATATCGAATACTGAAGCATTCCTCCCCTCAACGCAGCAATCAACCGATAGTGGTTTCCATATCAGACAGATCCAGCTCAGGCTCTTCGCGCTCAATATCCGCCGCCATGATCTCGGCAGGGGTAATCTTGCGGTCAGCAATTTCCCGCAGCGCCAGTACAGTTGGTTTGTCGCCGTCTTCGCTCACCAGGGGATCTTTGCCACCCGTGGCAATCGCACGAGCGCGCTTACTGGCGACCATGACCAGCTCAAAGCGGTTATCCACGTGCTCAAGACAATCTTCAACGGTAATACGTGCCATCTGTCATTCCTGAAAGTGTATTGCTGAAACCCGGTGAAAAACCGGAAAAACCGAGCCTTACCTGATAGTTAAGGCAATTGGCCCTCCAATTGCAACCAATTCGCAGCGCGCAGCCAAAGAAAATGTGCCGCGCGGCGGGCGCAGGAGTGTATCAAATTTGATCAGGGCGTGACAGTAGTTCCGCCAACAATGCCTGATGGCGAATCTGCTGCGAGGGCAAACTCAGCCGCTGACTGCGTACCACAGCCTTCAGGTCGTTTAGCGCGGTATCGAAATCGTCATTGATGACCAAAAATTCCGCCTCGGGAAAATGAGACATTTCATCCACGGCCGCCTGCATACGACGGGCGATGGTGTCCGCATCATCCTGGCCGCGCCCCTGCAGACGCTCTTCCAGCGTCGCCCGCGATGGCGGCAGAATAAAGATGGAACGAGTCCCCGGCATGGCCCGGCGCACCTGGGCAGCCCCCTGCCAGTCGATTTCCAGAATCACGTCCGTGCCCGCCGCCAGCTGCTCGGCAACCCAGGCCTGCGAAGTGCCATAAAAATTGTCGAACACCTGAGCGTGCTCAAGAAAAGCCGCTTCCGCCAGCATCTCCTTGAACGCATCCACCGATACGAAGTGATAATCACGCCCATCCACTTCACCCGGACGCTGTTTGCGGGTGGTGTGCGAGACCGACACCCGAATGTTATCCATCTGCTGCAACAGGGCTCTGACCAAGCTGGTTTTGCCTGCGCCAGACGGTGCCGAGATCGTGTAAAGAATGCCCTGGGTTGCCATGAGTAATTGAGATCCGAAGCAGATAAGTCGTGTTGTTATGCGTTGAGGGTTTTTATGATAGCAGCAAATCGCCGCCGGGGCGGCGCGCCCTGCTATTCGATATTCTGGATCTGTTCGCGCATCTGCTCGATCAGCACTTTCAGCTCCACGGCAGATTGCGTACTGTCCGCTACCACCGCCTTTGAAGAAAGCGTGTTGGCCTCCCGGTTAAGTTCCTGCATCAGGAAATCCAGCTTGCGACCGCAGGCGCCGCCCTTTTTCAGAATGCGCTGCACTTCGTGGACGTGGGTGTCCAATCGATCCAGCTCTTCCGCCACATCGATTTTCTGGGCCAGCAGGGCCACTTCGGCTTCAAGGCGCTCGTCATTGAGTTTGATATCCAGGCTCGCCAAACGCTGAGTGAGCTTGTCGCGCTGGGCCTGAACCAGTTGCGGCATGGCGTCGCGCAGACGGGCGGTAATCTCGCCAATCTGTTCCAGGCGCTGCTCTATCATAGCCTTAAGCTCGGCGCCCTCGCGCTCGCGTCCCGCACCCTGCTCTTTAAGCGCCTTATCAAATAAGGCCAGCAAGGCCTGTTGCACCTCATCCGCATCCGGCTGGGTTTCACCCACCACACCCGGCCATTGCAGGATTGCCAGCGGATCGATTGACGCCGGGTGGTCCAAGCGGCGGTGGATATCCACCGCCGCCGCCATTACTTCAGCGGCCAGCGCCTGATTAATTTTGAGACTTTCTCCGCTAGAAGACTGCATCTGCACCCGCAGACTGACCTCGACCTTACCGCGCGACAGAGTGTTTCGCAGCGCATCGCGCAAAGCTGGCTCGAGGTGTCGCCATAACTCGGGCAGCTTGAAGTTAAGATCCAGATAGCGCTGATTGACGGAACGAATCTCCCACGCCGCAGCGCCCCAGGAATACTCGGCGCGCTGGTGGGCAAAGGCGGTCATGCTGCGAACAGGCAAAGGGCTATCTCCGAATCCTTAGGTGGATCGCTATTGTACTCACTCCGTGCCAGGAATTAAGTGGGGAATTACCGCAGCCCCCGAAATGGCGAGGCGAGCTGTTATACTCTGACCCTCCACATATCACCAATTCGCAAATCACCTCAGCAGGAGCTTTATTCATGACCCGACCCAGTGGACGCCAACCCAATCAACTTCGCGAAGTGCGCATTACACGCAACTTTACCTGCCACGCGGAGGGCTCGGTGCTGGTGGAAATGGGCAACACCAAGGTGATCTGCACAGCCTCAGTCGATACCTCTGTGCCTCCCTTTCTGCGCGGCAAAGGCCAGGGCTGGGTCACCGCAGAATATGGCATGCTGCCCCGCTCAACCGGCAGCCGGATGCCGCGCGAAGCCGCCAAGGGCAAGCAGAGCGGTCGCACCCAGGAAATTCAGCGGCTTATTGGCCGCTCGCTGCGCGCCGCGGTTGACATGACGAAACTCGGCGAGAATACGGTTCAGATCGACTGCGATGTGATTCAAGCCGACGGTGGCACCCGCACCGCATCAATCACGGGCGCCTATGTCGCGCTGGCCGATGCCATCGCCGGCATGCTGGAGGCGGGCACTATCAAGGACAATCCGATCATCCAGCAAATTGCTGCCATCAGTGTCGGCGTCTACCAGGGCCAACCGGTACTGGATCTGGATTACGCGGAAGACTCCACCGCCGAAACCGACATGAATGTAGTGATGGGTTCCAACGGTGGCTTTATTGAAGTGCAGGGCACCGCAGAAGCGGCGCCTTTCGCGCGAACAGAGCTCAACGGCATGCTGGATCTGGCGGAGCAGGGCATTGCCGAGCTGTTTGAGATGCAAACCAGCGCACTGGTCAAAAACCCTTAGACAAAACCGCGGCAGTGGCGGCGCTTGCCGCCACTGCTCTCTCAACCTACTCTATCTCGCGCAACCTACTCGATCTCGCGCCGCCAATCCCTGCCTTTAAGCTCTACCTCCAACTGCCGCGATACCGTCAACGGCGTATGGGTATTGCGCGCCAGCAGATAGTAGGCCAAGGGCACCACGAACAGCGTCAGCACCGTTGCCAGACTCACCCCGCTGGCCACCACAATCCCGATGACAAAGCGCGCTTCGGCGCCGGCGCCACTGGCAAGAATCAGGGGTACAGCGCCCATGATGGTGGTAATCGACGTCATCAGAATCGGACGCAGGCGCTGACCTGACGCTTCAATCAAGGCGTCTTCGAAAGCCCTGCCCTCATCGCGCAGCTGGTTGGCAAACTCGACAATCAAGATGCCGTTTTTGGTGGCCAGCCCCACCAGCATGATCAGCGCCACCTGCGAATAAATATTCATGGTCTGACCGAACAGGCTGAGACCGATCAACGCACCGGCGATCGCCAATGGCACCGTCAGCATAATCACAAAGGGATGGACGAAACTCTCAAACTGGGCTGCCATCACCAGAAACACCACCATCAATGCCAGCGCAAAAATAAAGTAGATATCGCCGCTGCTGGTCTTCAGTTTCAGGGATTCGCCCTTGTAGTCAATCACCGCTTCCGGCGCGACTTCGCGCGTGAGTTGTTCCAGATAACTGAGCGCTTCGCCCAAGGTGTAATCGCCACCCACCGCCGCGTCGATGGTAATCGCACGCATCCGGTTGTAACGGTTCAACGTTGCCGCATCGGCGCGATCTTCCAAGGTCACCAAATTCGACAGGGGAATCAATCGGTCGGTGGTACTGGAGCGCACGTAGATGTTATTCAGATCACCCGGTGAGCGCTGGCCGTCCGGTTCACCCTCCAGAATCACATCGTATTCCTCGCCGTCGCGCATAAAAGTGGTGACCTTGCGTGAACCGAGCAGGGTTTCGAGGGTGCGGTTAATATCGACGAGTTGCACACCGAGAGAAGCCGCCCGCTCGCGATCAATCGACACCCGCAATTGCGGTTTGCTTTCGCGGTAGTCGCTATCGATGCCGATCAGGCCGGGGTTGGCACTGGCCTCGCTGACAATTCGGTCGCGCCAGCGCGCCAGCTCATCGTAATCCGCGCCGCCAATCACAAACTGCACGGCCTTGTTGGCGTGCCCCCCCAGGGCTTGCGGCATGATCGGGAAAACCATCACGCCGCTGATATCCGACACCCGAGCACGCGCATCCGCCATGATCGAATAGGCATCGCGGCGCCCGGAATCGAATGGCGCCAGTACGATAATCCCCATCGCCCCGCTGTAATCTTCACCGCCACCGAAGCCGCGCGGTGCGCGCAGAAGCAGGCGCTCAATATCGCCGCCGTCCACCAGCGGCATCAGTTTTTCTTCGATCTCGAGCACGCGTTGGGTGGTGTAATCAAAAGAGGCGCCTTCCGGGCCATTGATGATCAGAAAGAACACGCCGCGGTCTTCCTTCGGCGCAAATTCCTGCGGAATCTGTTTGAACAGGCCGTAGCAGGTGGCCAGTGCCGCAACCAGTACCAGCCCCATGATGAGTGGCGCGTGGAGGGCGCGTTTCAATCCGTTGTGGTAGCGGGTTTGCAAGGCGCTGAAAATGCGGTCACCGGCGCGGCTGATGCGATGACGGCCCTTATCGGCTTTCAGCAGTTTGGCGCAGATGACGGGCGAGAGCGTCAGCGCCACCAGACTGGAAAAGCCCACCGCCGCCGCCATGGCCAC
>JBFKXO010000115.1:0-6590 GCA_041638115.1 Litorivivens sp.
CGATACTTGGCCTGCCAATCCCGGTCATTCGCCAGCGTGGCCCCTCTGCCTCAGCCGTTTTGCTGGTGGAAGGCGAATCACAGCGCACACGTTTTGGAAACCTGAACCATGCTCTGCAGGCTCCAGATACCGATCTGCGTTTATTCGGCAAACCCGAAGTCACCGGCAAGCGGCGTATGGGGGTGGCACTGGCCCGTGCTGAGTCCACCGATTCCGCTCGCGAAAAGGCCGCAGCGGTGATCGAGGCGATTACTGTCGAGCTGTAAACAGACCGGGGAGAAAGCGTGTCTAAGAAACGACTGGAACAGGATGCCGCCAAGGTCGAAAAAGCTGACGTTACTCGTTTGCTGTCGCGCTGGCCAGCACTGCAGGAAAGGGTAAAGTCCAGCGATCGGCTGCGCCCCTTTCTGGATGACATGGACACGGCCTACTCCCTGCTGCGCGATTACTCCACCCGTCGCTACCGGGAGATTCCCTGGGCCAGCATTGCGGCCATCGTCGCTGCCCTACTCTACGTTCTTAACCCGCTGGACATGATTCCAGATCTGTTGCCGGTATTTGGTTTTATCGACGACGCGAGTATTCTGGCCTTGTGTTGGAGCATGGTGCGCAGTGACCTCGACAAATATCGGGAGTTCCTGCGCCAGCAATCAGAATCACCAACGGAACCATCCTCTACTGATTGACCACCAGCTTTTTCCGGCTGATATCGTCCTCTGACACTTTGGCAAACCGCGTATCCCGCTTAAGCAGGGTCAACAGGAAAGGTTTGCGCAGCACAAGAAACGCAGCTGGCACAAAATAGAGCGACAGAATAGTCGCCAGCACGGTTCCGCCGGCCAGTACTATCGCAAACGGCGGCCAGAAGCCTCCGCCCCCCAGAATCAGCGGCAACAGACCGGCAACAGTAGTGATCGTGGTGGAGGTGATATGACGGGTACACTCCCCCACCGAGGCGATAATCGCATCGCGGTCCGCCGCCATCGCTCGCGGATTGGCTTTCAATTCGGTCAGGATAATAATCGCTGCATTCACTGCCAGACCAATCAAGCCCATTAAGCCGACGATCGAGGTAAAGCCAAACGGGTAGCCGCTCAAATACAGACTGAGCATGCCCAATCCCGCCGCCTGACCGGCGACGACAAAGATCACCAGGGTAAAGCGCAGCGAGTTAAAGGCCATCAGCACCGCAACCACCATGAGCACCACAATCAGGCTGAAACTGGACAAGAGCTTTGACAGCGCCTTGTCGCGATTTTCACTTTCACCGCCGATCTGCATCTGCACACCAGCCGGCAACGCGAAACCCTGGCTGTCGAGCGCTTCGCGCACCCGTCCGAGCACAACCGAAGGTAGCACCCCATCGCGAATATAGATTTCAACTTTGTTGACCCGTTGGCCATCGCGGCGGGTAATCTGGGCCTGTGCGGGCCTCAACTCGGTATCAGCAATCGCCATCAACGGGCGCGGCCCTTTCGCCAGATTGATGGGCAACAGATCCAACTCATCGACGGCGACGGTAGAAATGCCCTCCACTCTGACGCGAACAGGTAATTGCTCGGTTGCTTCCAATAGCGAACCGCGTTGAATGCCATTCAGGTCGGCCTGGAGTTTCGCCGACAGATCGGTGGGCGCTGAACCCCCTACCCGGGTTTTGACTGGATCAACCTGCAACCAGACTTTGGGCACCACCTCACTCAGCGAGTCTCGAGCATGAATAACATTTTCCGTGGCCAGCGCAATACGACGTATTTCTTCAGATACATCTTTGAGCTGTTCGATACTGGAACCCATCAAGCGTAACTCGACCGGCGCATCCGCGGGCGGCCCCTGTTCCAGCCGGCGAACCAGTACCTGATATTCGGGAAAGCGCCGATCAATATCTCGCTGCAGTATGCTCACCAGGCGATTGGCTGCGCGGTAGTCGGTGGTCGTAATCATGGCCTGAGCGTAGTTTTGCGCACCATCCTTGCCCTGTTTCAGATTGTAGTAAAACGAGGGCGCACTACTGCCGACAAACCAGTTTAACCCGATAATATCTTCGTGTGACTCCATCAGCTCAGACAGGCGGCGGGTGGCTTCCAGGGTTGATTCAATCCCGGCAGAGGCTGGCAGGAACACCTCCATATTCAGCATGTCGCGGTCAGACACGGGGAAGAACTGCTCCGGCAATTTACCCGCCTGTATAAAACCGAGAAGCGGCAGAGCAAAGATCAACACCATCGTCAGACGCGGTCTGCGCAATGCAACTGCCAGGCTGCGATCAAACCACTGCCCAAGTTTTGGCGATTCCAGCCCATGGCTTTGCGAGGGTGACAGCCAGCGCCCGGCCAAGGGTGCGATAACAAACAGAGAGATCAGCCAGGATCCTATGAGGGAGCCAATTACTGCCAGCGAAATACCGCTGATAAACTCACCCGCCGGCCCCGGCATCAGGACCATTGGCATAAAGGCCAGCACCGTGGTCAAGGTTGAACCCAGCAGCGGCACCCACAGGTGACGAAAGGTGCGACCAGCCGCCTGTACCACGCTGTAGCCTTCCCGGCGATACCGCATCACGGTATCGGTGACCACAATGGCGTTGTCGACCATGATACCCAAGGCTACGATCAGGCCGGTCACCGACATCTGGTGAATCGGCAAATCAATCAGACGCATGCAGGCCAGCGAAAACAGGGTAGTCAGCGGCAGTGCGGCGGCTACGATAATCGCTGAACGCCAGCCCAGCGTGACCCACAGCACCCCCAGAATCAGCAGAAACCCGATGGTGATGCTCTCCATGAGATCGCCCAACCGTATTTCGTTGTAGCGCTCTTGCACAAACAGCTCATCCAGGGAGACTTCCTTGGGAAGACCTGCACGAAAGTCGTCCGCCAACTCGCGAATTTCTTCTGTCCAGTGGTCCCCGCGAACATCAAAAAGCATCCGCACAGCAACAACCACGGCCCGCTCCCCATCCACAAAGGCGTAACTGCGGGCCGGATCAACTTCGTGTCGATACACCTTGGCGACATCGCCGAGCTGCAGGGAAATACCGGAGTCTTCAGTCACCAATGGCAGCCGGCGGATGTCTTCTATTCGAGTAAAGGCGCCGGTCACTTCCAGCGACATGCGGTGCGAATCGTTGTGAAGCTCGCCGGAAGCCACCTTGGCATCGACCTCGGCGATGCGGCGGCTGACTGCATTGGCATCCAAACCCAGTGAAGCGATCTTCACCGGGTCAATATCCACTCGCACCTCTTCCTGAGGCTGGCCAAAGATCTTTACCTGCGCCGTGCCGTGGGTGTTGACCATGCGCGAGGCCAGCTCACTGGCATGGCGGTTGAGCTGGTCAATATCGATGTCTTCGCCCTGCCATTTCAGCGCGGCAATCCAGGTAAATGGATAGGAGCGATCATTGTCGAGTACAGGCGCGGATGTACCTTCCGGCAGCTCGCTGCTGGCCTGACGGATTTTGTCCCGGGCTTCCGACCAGAGGGCATCCGTTTCGTCCCTATTCACGGCATCCTGCAGTTCAATGACCAGTGAAGCCACCCCGGCCCGGGCGGTGGCTGTCAGATGTTCTATCTCGGGGATCTCGCGCAGGGCCTTTTCCAGCGGCTCTATGACCAGTGCCTCCACTCGTTCGGCACTGGCGCCGGGGAATTGCACCAGTACTGTCGCATGACGGTTGGTCATAAACGGATCTTCGATTCGCGGCAGGGTCTGCAGTGCTCCCAAGCCGGCCACCAACACCAGCGCAATCGCCAGACAGACGATGCGCGGATTGCCGAGGATTTTCTCCAATCGAGTACTCATTGTTCTGCTACCTGCACACTTTGCCCCGCGGCATAGCGGTGCACGCCATTGATCACAACCCGACTACCGTCAGCTAACTGCCCGTCAACAAACACCCGGTCACCTTCCTGATACAGGGGGCTGACGCTGCGCTTTTCGAGGGTCCCGTCTTCACGCAGGGCAAATACTGACCAGGTACCCCGGTAGCCTTCCAGAAGTGCCGACAAAGGCAACCAGAAGCCACTCTGCGTGACCGGCTGATCCACCAGCATGTAGACAATACTGCCGTCAGCAATTGCGGTATCTTCTGGAAAGCGGATGCGTACCGAGTGTGTAAGCGTATTCGGGTTAACGGTTTGCGAGACCGAAACAACATTTGCCTGGGTTTCGCCAAAAAAGCCGCGTACCGTTACCTGCTCTGCATTGCGCACAGCGTTGTATAACATTTCGGGAATCCCGATAACGGCTTCGGTTTCACCGATCTCTACCAGCTCAAGCGCGGGCTGGCCTTCCTTGACGGTCATTCCCGTATCGACCGATTTGGCAACGACCTCTCCACTGAACGGGGCCTTGAGGACAGATTTTTCCAATCGCAATTCCACCGCACGGCGCTGGGCTTCTAGCCTCTCGCGCTGAGCGCGTAAAACCTTGCCCTGAGCGGTCAGATCATCTATCGCCTGCTGGGCTGAATAACCCTTGGTTTTCAGGCTACGCTGGCGCTCCAAATCGCGAGCATTTTTATCGAGGCTGGCACGATTTTCCACCAGCGCGGCATCCACCTCGGCGGCCTGGGCTTGCAACAGACGGCTATCGAGACTAACCAGCACATCGCCCTGGCTGACTTTCTGGCCACTTTCCACCTGCACGGCGTCGACAGTACCCGGCAACTCAAAGGCCAATGCCGAGCGCTGGGCAGCCACGGCACGACCAGAGAATCGTCGCTTGGCGATATAACTGTCCTGAAATTCTATGGCCGCCACATTGACCGGGTGGCGATAGGCCGGCGTCGAATCAGCACTCGCCAGTACCGGACCGGCTGACAATCCCGCATTCACCAGTACTGCCGCCAGTAGCACTGTTGTGGCCGCTTTCAACACAATACATCCCCTAAATCTGATCTGAATACGAGCGTGTATTAAACCTAGACTGGACGGTCTAGTCTAGTTACATTAGAGTAAATTCAGGATCAATTTACGCACAAGGCTTCTGCATGGCAGTTACAGGCTCAGCGGTCCAGCGCACTAGCGCCAGCCGAAAAGACGAAGACAAAGGAAATCAAATACTTGAAGCTGCAGGCTCACTCTTTTTGTCAGAAGGGTTCAGCGCGGTAAGTATGGCTCAGATCGCCCGTGAGGCGGGCGTCTCGAAGCAGACGGTCTACAGCCACTACGGCAGCAAAGAAGCACTACTGTCAGCAGCGATAGACAAAAAGTGCGCGGATTACGAAGTCAGCATCCGGCAGGAAGACTATGACCGACCGGTGCGCGAGTTTCTGCGCGAGTTCATGTTCCACTTCAATGCTCTGGTCACCTCTGAAGCCGGCATCGGCATGCACCGCTTATGTATTGCTGACAGCAAAGCCGCCAGCCTGTTCTGGGAGGCGGGCCCGGTGCCGATCCACCTGAGGCTGGTCGATTACCTGAATGCACAAACCGCGCGCGGTCGTCTGCAGATTGAGAACCCTGATTTCGCCGCCGATCAGCTCCTGCAGATGACCAAGTCCAGCGTGCATATGCGCGGGGTGTTAGGACTCCCCACCGAGGCCGAGCGCGAAGAGTTACCCGCCTATCTGGAAAGCTGTCTCGGGGTGTTTATGCGGGCCTACGCCGTCGAGGATTGAGCGGATTGTCGCGCGACAGCTGACGTAGTGTGTGTATGGCCTGTTCGGCCTCTGCGCTGTCGACTCGACTATAGCTGGCTACCGTAAATGCCTGAGTCACGGCATTTATCCATTCCGCCAGTGCCGGATTGGCTGTAGCGGCTCGCTGCGCAAAATCTCCCGGGGTTTCCCCTTTGCGCCTTTCCAAGCCAAGACCACTGAGCCGGGCGCAGCATTTTCTATAGGCTTTCACTTCCGCCGACACGGTTTCACGACGCCGCCAGGACACGGTAAGCAATGCGCTAACCACCAGCGGAATCGCCAGCGCTGCGAGGATAATCAAAGCCAGGCGACGATTATCAATATCGCCGAACAGGTTCGCCAGAATATCCCACTGCCGCTCGGTATCGAAATTGACGATCCAGCGAACCCACTGGTATTCCACCCGATCCAACCAGAGTCGCAGCCGGGACACCAGCTGCAAACTGCCAAAACGGCGCAGCGAAACGCCGCTGTCGGCCAGAAAGCCGCTCTCCCCGGCCAGCGCCACATCAGCCCCTAACTCTATCCGGTCAGGCGCCACCCAGGCCGTAGGGTCAACACGAACCCACCCTTCGCCTTCCAGCCAGACTTCCGTCCAGGCATGGGCGTCGGACTGGTGCACCAACAGGTATCCGCCGCTATCGTTGCGCTCTCCCCCTTGATAACCGACCACCACCCGGGCCGGCAAGCCGGCTGCGCGTAATAACACCACCAGGCTGCTGGCGTAGTGTTCGCAAAACCCGCGACGCTGACCAAAGATAAAATCGTCGACGCTGTGTTTACCCAGGGTTGGCGGCTCAAGGGTGTAAGTAAAAGGCGCGCCCTGAAAGAAAGCTCGCGCGGCTTGAAGCCGCTCTGCAGGGTCAAGTTCTCGCCACTGGCTTGCCAGCTCACGCGCTCGCGGATTAAAGCCGCCCGGCAATTGCAAGTTCCGGAATCGCTGGTAATTATC
>JBFKXO010000116.1:0-6559 GCA_041638115.1 Litorivivens sp.
CGCCGGCGAGGCCGACGACGGCAATCCGCTCGGCGTGCTGGAGGATCGCTCGGACGACCCGACGGTGCTCGAACTCATCGACCGTCAAATCTTCATCGCCAATCAATGACTCAAAGTGGTCGCGAATGACCTCTGGCCCAGAGATATCTGCCAGCTCGCCATTGATGACATGGACATGAACTGAATTGCCGCGCTGCGCATAATAGAGCGTCACCAGCAAATGACCGGTTTGGTAGTACGCTTGATTCAAAGCGCGAATTGCTTGTGATGGAGTTTTAGCTGCATCAACCAATCGCAAGACCTGCTCTTCGGTCAAATAGCGATTACCGCTGATGATCAATGGCGTATCACCAACCTGAGTCTGAATAACGTCCTTGCTGATACGTGCGTGAGCCTCAATACGTTCTGCTGTCGAGAGTTGCGGTGGAATTACCGGCGGCAGATCGATCGCCATAATTTGTCGCCCCTAAATTGAGAAAATAGTTTGCTACACCCTATAAATGAATCGTTACCGATTCACGCTTTCCGGTGATACTTCACTGATTACGCGCATGTCCACACGGCGATTTCGCGCCCGGCCCTCGGCATTGTCCTCGCCGGAAGGTAGCGTGTTTGGGGCAGTCGGCTGTGAGGAGCCATAACCCCGATAACGCAACCGGTAGGCCGCGATGCCACGACTGATCAGATAGTCGCGTACTGCTTTTGCACGCTCTGCGGACACTGTCAGATTGATTGCTTCGCGCCCTCGCGAATCCGTGTGCCCTCCAATTTCAACAACAACGTTATGCTGCTGGCGAAGCACCGCCACGACACGATCTAGCACTTCACGCGACTCCGACCGTAACGCAGTCCCGTTGAAATCGAAGAACACACCGACCAACTCCAGCGGCGCCCCTTTGGTGAGATGACAACCGCTGGGCAGCACAATTGAATCAGCAGGAGTATCCTGACAGTAGTCTTGCGAATTACAAACCCCGTCACCGTCGCTGTCATCACAATTTGGCAAATCGATTTCGGCTTTATTACCACTACGCACGTTTTCAGCAGAGGACACCGTGGATGCCGGCTGGGAATTATTCACAAATGACGCGCCACCTATGCCGATCAGATCATCAGCGGGAATTGCACTCATATCGATAACTGCATCAGGACCAAAGCCCGCTTCATCTGAGCGCAAACGCACCAGCGGCAGCACCGTGTCACCGCCACCGACATCGAGTGTGCCCCGCAACTGATCGGGCAGAGATTGCGCGCCAATCGAGGCACTGAACAGACTTGTCAGAAAAACCAGTACCCAGCTCGATCCGCTCCCGGGTTGCGCGTTCGCGCCGTGATCCCCAATCAATGTTTAACGCCCCTGTTTTTCTCGTTTAGGTTCTATAAAAAAACAGCTTATCATTTCACCTACTCGCGCTCACTGACTAAATCCTTTGCTGGCGCCAGAAAAAGTACCAGCGAGCGTGAAACTGAAAAACGTTATAAAAAAAAGCCTCCCAATCGGGAGGCAAAGCAGAAGACCTTTAGGGGGACAAGCCTTCTATTTAGGGTAGAGGAAGTGCGTCTAGTGGTAGTGCCGGCAACGCATCCAGCGGCAAGGCACCTGCAGGTAATGCACCGGTCAAGGCGCCAATGGCGTCAACCGGCAAACCTGGAAGTGACGGCGCACTGCCGCCGCTTGGAATCAAACCGGTCAGCGTACCCACTGGGTCTACCGGTAAACCCGGCAGCGAAGGCACGCCACCGCCGCTCGGAATCAAACCGGTCAGCGCACCTACCGGATCAACCGGCAAACCGGGCAGTGACGGCGCGCCACCGCCGGAAATCAATTCGATAACCGCACCAGCAGGATCTATCGGCAAGCTAGGAATACCGCCATCAGTGGGGAGAAGGCTGAGCAGGTCTGCAGGATCGCTGGGCAACCCGGGCAACGGCGAGTCGTCAATGCTACCCAGCGCATTGGCCAGATCACTCAATGGCAACCCTGTGCCGTTTTGCAAATCATTCAGGAGACTCGGCAATCCTTCGATCGGATTCGAATCCGGAGTCAAGGCGATTCGACTGCCGGCCACATTCAGGTCGACCAGCCCGGTATCCCCAAGCAAACCAACAGCCAGCACATCGCCTACGGTAGGTGCGTGCAATAATACACCGACCACCGGCTGCGCCGACGCGAGTGAGGACATACCGCCAGCCAGAGTAGCGGCGATCGCTGTGGTCAAAGCATGCTTACGTATTTTTTTCATGTTCATCTCCTTGTCTTCAACGCCGCCGAGACATACTACGAGACAGTTCCCAGAATTTGCGCTCAGCGTTGAAACCATTACACATTCATTTTCAACGCCTTATTGTGTGATTAATCACAATACGCACTTGCCCCTATCCGGGTCGCTGCGACTGTGACCCAGCGCACCTCGGCCTCGCCAAATCGCCCCAAAAATATCTCTATCTTCCTGTTATTTAAGTATTTATTTTCTCAGACAAATTTCGTGCAGCGATACAGCCCATTAACCAATATTTGGGAGCAAGACACTGCGGCACCTAAACGGCTTAATAAATAGCCATTAAATTCATTAGATATGTATAGAATTCCAGCATTTGAAAAATTCACTACGTTACACATGTAAGGTTTTCCAGGGCAATCAGCGCCTTGTCTGCCCAGGCCCCCGCCGATATCGTAGCCTTCCCTTGCCTTTTAACCACAGGTTACGATCATCGACACTTCGCCATTTTCTGCCGTCCTGCTCGACGCAGGTTCTTTGCACCCGACCGACTTGGACCTGGCCACGCTGGAACAAGCTGTCGGATCGCTCGACCGCCATGACCACACCACCACTGAGCTTGTTGTGGAACGGCTCCGTCATGCTGACATCGCACTGGCCAACAAGGTGATTCTTGACAGACATTCATTGATGCAGCTGCCGCGCCTGAAACTTATCGTTGTATTGGCCACCGGCGTGAACAATGTCGACCTGAAAGCCGCACGCGAGCTAGGAATTACGGTGTGCAACAACGTAGGTTACGCCACGGAGTCACTGGTTGAGCACACCCTGGCGCTGATACTCGCGCTTGCGCGACAGCTTACCTTCTATCACCAGGCGGTACGTAAAGGTGCCTGGGCGAAGAGCCGACAATTTTGCCTCTTGCAGCAACCGCTAATCAGCCTTAAGGGAAAGCAATTGGGCATTATTGGTGCCGGCAACTCAGGCCGTACCGTCGCTGCGATTGCCCGTGGCTTGGGCATGCAGACCGCGGCCATGCAATCCGAGCGCAACACCAGCACCGCCACCCAGGAGCTACCCCGGCTACCACTGCCTCAGCTATTGCGTTCCAGCGACGTGATTTCAATACACTGCCCGCTCACTGACAAAACTCGCGATCTGATCTGCGCACAAGAGCTTGCGCAGATGAAGCCCGGTGCGCTGCTGGTAAACACCGCGCGCGGCGGTATCGTCAATGAAGCGGCCTTGGCCAACGCATTGAAAGAAGGGCATCTAGGGGGAGCGGCAGTGGATGTCTTGACCGAAGAGCCGCCCGTCTCAGGCAACCCGCTACTCGAGGTGGAGCACCCCAACCTAATCATTACGCCCCACAACGCCTGGGGCAGTCGCGAGGCGCGTCAGGCGCTGATCAATCAGAGCGCAGGCATTATTGAAGGGTTTCGGCAAGGCAAGCTGATCAACTGCGTGAATCAGCTTACTTTATAGGCCCCTTGAAGGACCCTGTAAGCAGCGTGAAAAGCCTCAAGAGCCGCGAACAGCGCGGCATAACTGCTCACTTGAATGGAACGACCACGCTGATCTCGCCACCGTCCACATTGTCCATGCGCTTTTCCGGCGACGGCTCTTCGATCATGTATAGCTTGCCCTTCCATTTGACTGTGGGCTGTGGCTGCTGGCTGCGAAAGAAATTGGGGGCATCCTGCTTTTCCGAAAACAGGTATTGTTCTTCCGCTTCCATAGGTAGCGACATATCCAGCGCCAATGGCCCCTTCAACTCGGGCTCAGCAGGCTCCGCACCATCTGCCAGAGGCACCGGATCGGCGCTCTCTTCTTCCACCACCACCGGGGAGCTGGCCGCCGGTTCTTCCCTATGGGCGATGCTCGTCACGTCAGTAATATTCGTATCGCCGTGGGCGACACCATTGTCAGGCTCTACCTTGACGCAGCCACCCAGCAACAGGCACATAAACACCAATCGACACAACTGCAAAACCACTGTGTTGTTCATACCTATTTCCGTGTTTCTCCCTTAGGGCAGTTTAGCTGGAAACCTTCTGCAAATCCGCGTCGTCCAAACGGCGTAGTCGACGCGCTTGAAGGTCCCGCGACGGAGGGATTTAATACCGTCACCCTACCAAAGAGGAATCATCATGGGACGACTGACCGGTAAAGTTGCCATTATTACTGGCGCAGCACGTGGCATGGGTGAAATGACCGCCCGACTGTTCGCCAAAGAAGGCGCCATTGTCGTGATTGGCGATGTGCTGGATAAAGAAGGCCAGGCCGTCGCCGATAGCCTCGGCGACCAAGCCCACTACCTGCACCTGGATGTCACCAAGGAAGCAGACTGGAAAAAAGCTATCGCACTCGCCGTCTCGCTGGGCAAGTATCAGATCCTGGTAAACAATGCCGCCATTCTCTACTACGCTGCCATCACTCAGGCCACCCCTGAAGACTACCTGAAAGTGGTTCAGGTAAATCAGGTCGGCCCCTATATTGGTATGCGCGAATCGTTCGGCGCCATGAAAGAAGCCGGTGGCGGCTCCATCATCAATATCTCCTCCATAGATGGCCTGCAGTCCAAAAATGGTTTGAGTGCCTATTCGTCAACGAAATGGGCACTGCGCGGTTTGACGAAATCTGCGGCACTGGAATTTGGGCCCTACAATATCCGGGTGAACACCGTGCATCCGGGCGGTGTGTTTACCGCCATGCACAGCGCCGGAGACAAGACCGAGCCCAGCGAGGAAGATAACGCCTTCTACGCCAACCACCCCTTGCCCCGAGTGGGCATGCCGAACGAGATTGCCAATATGTCGCTGTATCTGGCGTCAGATGAAAGCAGTTATTCCACTGGGGCGGAGTTTATTGTGGACGGTGGCTGGAACGCCGGGTTGCGAATGGACCTGCTGCCAACCTCCTGAGAAATCGCAGCGCCACACGGCGCTGCTGCCACAACGAAAGTATCAGATCGACTCGTCCTCGCCGATATAATCAATGCGGGGATAGGAAATCCATTTAAAGACATGGGGATGCCCGCAAATCATACACTGATGGGGCGTTTCCCCGGTTTTAGGATCAGCGGGACCGCACTTTTCCACCATGCCGTGTTCGCATTTGTCACAGACATAGTTCACTTCGACCGTTTGCACCTTGCGTTTGACTTCCGCCACCGCGAACCCCTCGTGTTGTGTTGTCAGTCCTGCTGACGCCGTTCACGCAACGCCTCTTCCGCCTTGCGAAGCTCACTCTCCAGAGCATTAAGCATCGAGTTCCAACCGCTGACAAGTGCCTCGCTCGCATCGTCAACCAGCGCATCGAGATCACTGTTTTGCAAGGTGGCAAGCTCTTCACGCAGTTTCGCGTTGTCCTCTTTTACCTCCTGCAACTCCAAGCGCAAGGCAGCCAGCTCGCGCGCCAGGTCACGCTGATATTCCTGCGA
Organism: Litorivivens sp.; assembly: GCA_041638115.1. Lineage (GTDB taxonomy): Bacteria > Pseudomonadota > Gammaproteobacteria > Pseudomonadales > Spongiibacteraceae > Litorivivens. Next base: position 5,662 of record JBFKXO010000116.1, read on the forward strand.
CTGTCGGTACTGATACCCCTGAAACCCCAGCACAGCGACAGCCAATAAAACCAACAACAGCAAAGCAAAACGATTCATGGAAGACCTTTTGCAAATCGGCAACAATTGTAATTAGCCTACAAGCGCACTACTCTTTTCACAAGAGCGTTCCCTGCCGGAAAAGCCGTCACCTTACCGAGAATTACAATGAAACTTGAACTGCTGCTCACTGGCAACGAAATCATGTCAGGCGACATCGTGGATTCCAATTCCGCAATGATGGCCGACCTGCTTGGACAACATGGCTGGCGGATCGCACGCAAGGTCACTCTCGGTGATGACCTGCAGGCATTGGTCAACGAAATCCAGGCCCAGACCCAACGTGCCGAGGTCCTTGTGATCAATGGTGGCCTGGGGCCCACCGTGGACGATCTAACGGCTGCGGCTATGGCAAAAGCTGCCGGGGTGCCGCTGGCAGAGCACCCGGGTGCAATGGCTCACCTGGAACAATGGTGCGGCAAACGCAACTATGTGATTAACGAGGCCAATCGCAAACAGGCACTGCTACCGACCGGCTGTGACATTCTGGCCAACGAAACAGGGAGCGCCGTCGGCATCCTTCTCTCGATCAATAATTGCCTGGTCTTTGCGACCCCCGGTGTGCCATCAGAGCTGCGCCTGATGTTCAAGCACGAGGTTTTACCTCGCCTTCAAAAACACTTCACCGCCGGCACGACAGAGACCCGACGCTTACTGGTTTTTGGGCGCGGCGAATCCACCCTGCAACAGGCGATATCAAACCGCTACCCCGACTGGCCCGAGACGCTTGAGCTGGGTTTTCGCGCGTCCATGCCGGCCCTGGAAGTCAAACTGACAACCCGTACCGGTGACAGCGAATTGCTGGACCGTTGGCAGCAGC
>JBFKXO010000117.1:0-6534 GCA_041638115.1 Litorivivens sp.
CGGCAAATTCTTCGCGTTGCCCCAGTCGCCCCAGCTGTTCAAGCAGCTGTTGATGGTGTCTGGCATGGATCGTTACTACCAGATTGCCAAGTGTTTCCGCGACGAAGACCTGCGCGCCGACCGTCAGCCCGAATTTACCCAGATCGACCTTGAAACCTCCTTTATGGATCAGGGCGAGATCATGGCCATCACCGAAGGCATGATCCGTCAGCTGTTCCAGCAGGTATTGAATGTCGATCTCGGCGACCTGCCGCGCATGACCTACGCTGAAGCCATGCTGCGCTTCGGTAGTGATCGCCCGGATCTTCGTATTCCGCTGGAGCTGACCGATGTGGAAGACCTGATGCAACAGGTCGACTTTAAAGTATTCAACGGCCCGGCCAACGACCCGAAAGGCCGCGTGGCGGCTTTGAAAGTGCCCGGCGGCGCCAAGCTGTCGCGCAAGGAAATCGACGAGTACACCAAGTTTGTCGGTATATACGGCGCCAAAGGTCTGGCCTGGATCAAGGTCAACGAGCTCGCCAAGGGCGTTGAAGGCCTGCAGTCGCCGATTCTGAAATTCATGCCTGACGACATCGTGCTGCAAATGATGGAGCGTCTGGCGGTGGCCGATGGCGATATCGTGTTCTTCGGTGCAGACAAAACGTCTGTGGTGAACGAAGCCCTCGGCGCGCTGCGTGTGAAGCTGGGTGAAGACCTGAACATGATCGAGCGCGAGTGGGCTCCGCTGTGGGTGGTTGACTTCCCCATGTTCGAAGAGATCGACGGCGGCTGGACCTCGCTCCATCATCCCTTTACCGCGCCGACCTGTTCGCCGGAAGAATTGGAAGCCAACCCCGGTGCCGCTCTGTCCAAAGCCTATGATCTGGTATTGAACGGTACCGAGCTGGGTGGCGGTTCGATCCGTATTCACAAGAGCGATATGCAGCAGGCGGTATTCCGCATTCTGGGCATCGGCCCGGAAGAGGCCGACGAGAAGTTCGGCTTCCTGCTGGATGCACTGAAGTACGGCTGTCCTCCCCACGGTGGTCTGGCCTTTGGTCTGGATCGCATCGTGATGCTGATGACCGGCGCCAAGTCTATCCGTGACGTGATTGCCTTCCCCAAAACTCAAACAGCCGCCTGTCTGATGACCGATGCGCCGGGTGTGGTGGAAAGCAAGCAGCTGACTGAACTGAATATTCGTCTGCGCAAAACCGAGGAAAAACAGGGGTAAATCATGGCGGGCCACAGTAAATGGGCCAATATTAAGCACCGGAAAGCCGCGCAGGACGCCAAACGCGGCAAGGTGTTTACCAAGATTATTCGTGAAATCGTGGTGGCCGCCAAATTGGGTGGCGGACTGCCCGAGGACAACCCGCGACTGCGCGCAGTGATGGACAAGGCCCTTGCGGCCAACATGAAAAAAGACACCATCGAAAAGGCGATCGCGCGCGGTACTGGCGATGGTGACGACAGTAACTACGAAGAAGTGACCTACGAGGGCTACGGCTCTGGTGGTGTTGCCGTACTCGTGGAGTGCATGACCGACAACCGCAATCGCACCGTGGCCGAAATTCGCCATGCCTTCAGCAAGCGCGGTGGCAACCTGGGCACCGACGGTTCAGTCGCCTATCTTTTTAGTCGCGTCGGGTTGATCAGCTTCGAGCCCGGTGTGGATGAAGATGCGCTGATGGAAGTCGCATTGGAAGCCGGCGCCGATGACCTGGTCACCAACGACGATGGTTCCATCGATCTGTACACCCCCTGGGAAGAATTCAGTGCGATCAAGGAGGCGATTGTCGCAGCGGGCTATGAGCCGGCCAACGCCGAGGTGACCATGAAACCCTCGACCACTGTCGAGCTGGATCAGAGCGGTGCAGAAACTATTCTCGGTCTAATCGACATGCTGGAAGATCTCGACGATGTGCAGAACGTCTACACCAACGCCGAGATTCCCGACGCAGTGCTGGAAGCACTTTCCTGATACACTGCCCTGCATAGAATAACGACGGCCCGCTCCCGCGCGAGCGGCTCTCGCAGGCGGTGACCATGCGCATCATTCTGGGGATTGACCCCGGCTCCGTAAAAACCGGTTTCGGTCTGATTGCCTGCAAGGGCAGTCAGCATACCTATATCAGCAGCGGCGTGATCCGCCTGCCGGTTGGCCCTCTGCCTGCCCGCCTGAAAGTCATTTTCGAATGCATTTCCGAGATTCTTGAGGAACACACCCCCACCGAAGTGGCGGTGGAGGAAGTGTTTATGGCAAAGAGTGCCGGCAGTGCGCTCAAGCTGGGGCAGGCCCGTGGTGCGGCGGTTACCGCCTGCGTGAGTCGCGGCTTGCCGGTGGCGGAATATACGGCCCGCCAGATCAAACAGTCGGTGGTGGGTACCGGGGCTGCGAACAAGGAGCAGGTGCAGCATATGGTGAAAACCCTGCTGAAATTGCCGGCGGCACCACAGGAAGATGCCGCGGATGCGCTGGCGGCGGCGCTCTGTCATGCCCACAGCCAACACAGTCTGAATAAATTGAATCAACCGGCCGTGCGCGGTCGGATGCGACGGGGACGCTTGTCTTGATAGGAAGAATTCGCGGCACGCTTATCGAAAAGCGTGCGCCGGAAGTGCTGGTGGACTGCGCCGGTGTGGGTTACGAAGTGCTGGTCCCCATGACTACCCTCTATCAGCTGCCGGATATCGGCGCCGAAGTTATTCTTCTGACACATCACGTTGTCCGCGAAGACGCCCAGCAGCTGTTTGGTTTTATTGATGCCCAGAGTCGGGCCTTGTTTCGTGACTTGATTAAGGTGAACGGTGTTGGCCCAAAGCTGGCGTTGACCGTCTTGTCTGGCGTCGATGTGGGAGAGTTTGTGGCGCTGGTGCTGGCAGAAGATGCGGCGGCGCTGGTGAAACTGCCCGGCGTAGGCAAGAAAACTGCCGAACGGCTCGTGATCGAGATGCGCGACAAGCTCAAGGATTACGAACCCGCAGCCGGTGCACCGGTCACCCACGCCGCGGCAGTGAAGGTCGATGCTGCCAGTGAAGCCGAGGAAGCCCTGATCGCATTGGGTTACAAACCCCAGGAAGCGGCCCGCGCTATTGCTGCGGTTGAGGGTGAGGGGCTGGCTGTGGAAGACTTAATCCGTCAGGCCTTGAAGGCTATGATAGGTAAGAAATGATAGGTAAAAAAATAGTCCCTCCTCCCGCGGGAGAGGGTTAGCCCAAACTGAACGAACTGACCGATGATTGAAACCGACCGACTGATAGCGCCCGAGCAGCAGGACCCCCAGGAAGAAAACCTGGATCGCGCCATTCGCCCCAAAACGCTGGCGGACTATGTCGGTCAGGAAGCGGTTCGCGAGCAGATGGAAATTTTTGTCAGTGCCGCGCGCAACCGCAATGAACCGCTGGATCACACGCTGATCTTCGGCCCGCCCGGTCTTGGTAAAACCACGCTGGCATCGATTCTCGCCAATGAAATGGGCGTTTCTCTTAAGACCACCTCAGGCCCGGTACTGGAAAAGGCGGGCGATCTGGCCGCGTTGATGACCAATCTTGAACCCGGCGACGTGCTGTTTATCGACGAAATCCATCGCCTCAGCCCTCACGTCGAAGAAGTGCTGTACCCGGCGATGGAAGATTATCAGCTCGACATTATGATTGGTGAAGGCCCTGCGGCCCGCTCCATCAAACTGGATTTGCCGCCCTTTACCCTGGTTGGAGCGACGACCCGTGCGGGTTTGCTGACCTCACCATTGCGCGACCGCTTTGGTATTGTGCAGCGCCTGGAGTTTTATCAAGTTAAGGATTTGATCCATATCGTGAAGCGCTCGGCCGGCATTCTCGGTATTGGGATCGACGATGGCGGTGCGCTGGAGATAGCGCGCCGTGCACGAGGCACCCCCCGGATCGTCAATCGGCTGCTCAGGCGCGTGCGCGATTACGCGGAAGTGAAGGGCAACGGTTTTATTGATAATGAGATCGCTGATCGGGCGCTGGATATGTTGAAGGTCGACGCGCTTGGCTTTGACCGTCTCGACCGACGGTTGCTGATGGCGATGATCGAAAAGTTCGATGGCGGGCCGGTGGGTGTCGATTCACTGGCGGCCGCCATCAGTGAAGAGCGGGGCACCATTGAAGATGTGCTTGAGCCTTATTTGATACAGCAGGGTTATATTATTCGCACGCCGCGGGGTCGCGTCGTGACCCAGAGCGCCTACCGGCACTTCGGCTTGAAGCTGCCCCAATCTCAGGATCAACTGCCCCTCGATGATCGGGGAGAGACCTGATGCGTGAATATTCCCTGCCAGTTCGTGTCTATATAGAAGATACTGACGCTGGTGGGATCGTCTATTACGTCAACTACCTCAAGTTTATGGAACGCGCTCGCACAGAATGGATGCGCGCCGCCGGTTACGGTAAAACCGCCATTTTCAGCCATGACAGTATGTTTGTGGTGACTGAGACCGCCATAAAATATGTGAAGCCCGCAACGCTCGACGATGAACTTCTGGTCACGGCTGCAGTCTCTGCGGTTCGGGGAGTTTCCATTACCTTTGAACAGACAGTGAGACGCGGGTCTGAAATTTTATGTAATGGTACGGTTCAAGTAGCCTGCGTTGACCGTCAGAGCTTGAAACCCCGAAGAATTCCTGCTGATATGCGCGCGCAATTGCAAAACGGAGATTAAGGTGAACCACGAACTCACGATTTTGGATCTGATTCTGAATGCCAGCCTGTTTGTACAGTGCATTATGGGTATTCTGGTACTGGCGTCGGTAGTGTCCTGGTTTATCATCGTCCAGCGCTGGTCATACTTCAGTGCCGCGGAGCGCGCCTATACGCTTTTTGAACGCCAGTTCTGGTCGGGCGTCGATCTGGGCGAGCTTTATCAGGAAGGGTCAAATAAAGCCGAGAAAGGCTACCGTGCGATCGGCGCCGAAAGCATCTTCCGTTCCGGTTTTAAAGAATTCAATCGCCTGCGCCGAAAGAGTGCAAGTCCGGAAGTCACGATGGACGGCGCTGAGCGGGCAATGCGAGTGGCGATGTCCAGAGAGGATGACAGCCTCGAAAAGAATCTGCCGTTCCTTGCCACGGTCGGCTCTACCAGCCCCTATGTAGGTCTGTTAGGTACGGTGTGGGGCATCATGGGTTCCTTCCAGGGCTTGGCTACCATGCATCAGGCCACGCTAGCCGTGGTTGCGCCGGGTATTTCCGAGGCGCTGGTAGCGACCGCGATGGGGCTGTTTGCGGCCATCCCGGCAGTGGTTGCCTTCAACCGTTTCTCGGCCAAAGCCGATTCCCTGGAAAACAAATACCAAACCTTTGCCGAGGAATTCTCCAGTCTTCTGTACCGCCAGGTACACAGCCGCTGAGGTCTGAGCCATGAAAGCGTCGCGTAAGAAACGCAAGCCAATGGCGGAGATGAACGTCGTCCCCTATATCGACGTCATGCTGGTGCTGTTGATTGTCTTTATGGTGGCCGCACCCTTGCTGATGCAGGGCGTGCAGGTTGAGCTACCCAAGGCACCTGCTGAACCTATGGGTGAGCAAAACGACGAGCCGCTCATTGTTTCGGTGAAAGCGGATGGCACCCTATACCTGAATGTGGGTGATCAGGAAAAAGCGCGGCCGCTGGATGATATTACCGAGCGCGTTCGCAAGGTGATGAAACAAAAGCCGGAGACAAAAGTGTTGGTGTGGGGTGATCAGGCGGTGCGCTATGGTGAAGTGGTCACGCTGATGGCTGCATTGCAGAGCGCAGGTGCGCCGTCGGTGGGCCTGGTAACCGAGAACCCGCGGTAACGCACTTATGTGGCGCTCCTTTTTTCTGCCGTTGCTGGTGACTCTGCTGATGCATGGTCTCGGCATTGCCTTGCTTGTATTTGGTCTGCCCTCACCAGAGGAAAAGCTGCTCGCACGTCCGCTGCCCAAGTTCGTCGATGCAGAGTTGGTGGTACTGGATAAACCCAAGCCTAAGCCCAAACCTGCGCCCAAGCCTAAGCCTGAACCCAAGCCTGAACCCAAGCCCGCACCTAAACCGGAACCCAAGCCTGAGCCCAAGCCGGCACCGAAGCCTGAGCCGAAACCGGAACCAAAACCCGAGCCCAAGCCAAAGGTTGATGAAGAGGCCAAACGTAAGAAAGAGGCGGCAGAAAAGGCGGAGCGCGAACGGCGCGAAGCGCAGCAGCAAAAAGAACTGATGAATGCCCTGTCGGAAGACGAGGCCTTGCTGGATGCTCAGGAAGATCGTCAAGTTGCGGCTAGTCACGAGGCTAAGATTGCGCGCGCGGTAAGCCTTGCCTGGAGTCGGCCGCCCAGCGCCCGCAACGGCATGCTCGTCAAACTGAGGATTCGACTCATCGCCACGGGTGAAGTGGTGGATGTCAAAGTGATTGAGAGTAGCGGTGATTCGGCCTTTGACCGTTCGGCTGTCCGCGCCGTTCAGAAAGTGGGGGGATTTCCTCATTTGCAGAACATTGAATACAGCGTCTTCAAACAGTATTTTGAAAATTTTATCTTTGAGTTCCGACCGGAGGATTTGCGGCGATGAGA
>JBFKXO010000118.1:0-6511 GCA_041638115.1 Litorivivens sp.
GCCGCCTGTCAGTGCTTATCACCGACGCCCGATCCGCTTGCTCAATCACGGCTTACGTGCGTTTGGACTTGGCGGCAGGCGGTTTAGGGCGGACGAGTTGATGGCGCGCGCCTGTGCTGACACCGGGCTGAATGATTTTGGTGATGAGCGCTTTATCGAGCCGCTGCGGCTTATCTGTGAGGGCTTGAACGAAGAGGCCGGCTTGCATCCGGTCGGGGCCTTGCTGACCCGGATGTCGCTGTTGCGGCTGCTGCGGCATCGCCTGTGGGCCGAAGATTTAATTGCGCGCCATCCGGATATTCTTGAGCGACAAATTCGCGCACCGCTGGTGGTGGTCGGGCTGGCGCGATCCGGCACCACCCGCCTGCATCGCTTACTTGCCGCTGACGAGCGTTTTCTTCACCTCAAGGCGTGGGAGTCGGTGAATCCGGTGCCCTGGCCGGCGTCGATCCAGGCGCGCGTCAAAGGGCGGGTTGATCCTCGCATCCGTTCCATCGAACAGGGGCTCAAAGCCGTGCTGTATATGAGCCCGCAAATTGCGTCAGTTCATCCGCTGGGTGCCTTCGAGGTGGAAGAGGAGGTGGGTTTGATTCAGCACGCTTTTTCCAGCCAGCTGTTTGAAGTGATCACGCACCTGCCCGGCTTCGGCCAGTACCTGATGGGTGCTGATCAGACCTATGCCTACGAATATATGGTGCGGCTGATGAAAATCATCAGCTGGTGGCGGGGCGACGATGACCGGCCCTGGGTGCTGAAATCTCCCCAGCATATGCAGGATCTGGATGCCCTGCTGAAGGTGTTTCCCGACGCGCGGCTGGTGTTTACCCACCGCGACCCGGTCAAAGTGGTGGGCTCTGCCTGTTCGATGGTCTGGAATTCCATGGTGCGCGATACGGATACGCTGGATCCTCACTGGATTGGTCGCGAATGGCTGAATAAAACCGAGGCCATGCTGCGAAAAACCCTGCGGGTAAGAGAGTCTGTGCCGGCGCAGAACCAGCTGGATGTGCTGTATCAGGATATCAGCGTGGATTGGCGCGCTGGGGTTTCAGGCATTTACCAGCATTTCGGTTGGGAGCTGACGGATCAGGCGCAGCGGGCCATGCAGGTCTGGATCGACGGCAACGCCCGCCACAAGCACGGAGCCCACAAGTACCAGCTGTCGGATTTCGGGCTGGACGCGGCGACAGTCGAGCAGCGCTTGCGATTCTACCGGGAGCGCTTTGCCATTCCCGTCGAGACCCGCAATCCCCACCTCAGCAGGGTCGAGTCTTAGTCAGCGAGCTTGAAGAACAGGCGGTGGCGACCAGAATCAATGGTATCCAGTGTCACCGTGAGTTCCTGATCGAGCTGGAAATTCTTGTCGTCGTTGTATAGCCGCAAGGTTACCGGGTCAAAGCTCAGCTTGCCCTCGATGCCGCGCACGTCGACAAAGCCCTCAATGCCAATATCGTCAAGCCGCACGGTGAAACCGCCGCCAGCGACTTGCACAATGTGGGCCGCAAACTTCTCGTCTTTGTGGCCTTCCATGTACTGGCATTTGAGCATCTGCTCGGTCTGATAGCTTGCCTGCCTATTGCGCTGCAGCAGAGCCTGCTGCTCTTCCACCCAGCTCTGGTCGAGGGCCGGCGCCGATTGCTCGCTGAGTTTGGCGTGCAGACAGCGCTGCACCATAAAATCCATACTTTTGCGTAGTGGTGAGGTGCAGTTGGTATAACAGGAGAAACCCAGACCGTGGTGGGGGCGCGCCTCCAGGCTCCACTCCGCGCGCTCCAGCATACGGCTGACGATGCTGCGCAGCGGGCGTTCGCAGGTTTTGGCGGCGAGCTTGTGCTGCAGCTCAATGTAGGCCTTGAGTTCGGTGAAGGGTAGCTCGCTCAGCTCGCTGGCGTATTCGCTGAGCAGTTTCTGGACATTTTCAACCCGATCTTCGCGCACACCCCGGTGTGCCATAAACAGGGCCTTATCGTCACGCAGATATTCGGCGGCGCAGCGGTTGGTGATCAGCATGCACTCTTCCACCAGGCGGTGGGCATCGTTGCGTTCGATTTTGCGGATATGATCGATCTTGCCCTGCTCGTTGAGGATAAGCCGGAAGTCCGGGCGGTCATCCATCACCAGATGCTTTTCGCGGCGTCGGCTCAGCAGGGTGTCGAGCACCTGCTTCAGCGGGTTCAGGGCCGGGTGGTCTAGCTGTTGATCGCCGCGCAGATGAGCAGCCACCTCGGCGTAGTTCAATTTTGCGGTGGATTTTACGGTCGCTTGCAGAAACTCGAAACGGCTGATTTCACCTTGTGAATCGGTTTCAATGTCGCAAACGATAGCCGGACGCACCGCATCGGGCAGCAGTGAACAGCGCTCCTGAGTGATCACTTCCGGCAGCATGGGCAGTACCCGGCCCGGCATATAGACCGAACTGTTGCGAGCCATGGCTGCGTTTTCCAGGGCGCTGCCCGGTGCAATCAAGGCGCAGGGGTCGGCGATGGCAACCATCAGGCGCCAGCCGCTGTTGGTACACTCGGCAAACAGGGCGTCGTCGAGATCGCGTGATTCGGGCGAATCGATGGTTACAAAGGGAACGTGGGTCAGATCCTGGCGCTGGCTGCTGTACTGGTCCTCGACCAGCCCGTCCATGTCTGCCGGCGACCACTCGCTGGCCAGATCAAACTTTTTGATCGCCAGCGCGGCTTCGATACCCGGCTGATCGGCTGCGCCAATATTGTCGATAATTTCGACCAGCGATTTACCGTCGCGGATGGGGTGGCGCTTGACCCGGCATTCAATGATATCGCCGGGGCGCGCCTTCTTGCGCTCAGAGGGCGAAATAAACAGCAAGCGATTGAAAAACAGGATGTCGGGCTCGACAAAGTGGGCTTTGCCACGGGTCACATAGCGCCCGACGAAGGTTTGCAGCGGGCTTTCCAGCAACTTTTCAATTTCGCCAGCCAGTTTGCCGTCTTTCTGGGTCTGAATCGCAATGCGGACACGGTCACCCGGGAACACTTTCTGCATTTCCGGCGGCGGCAGGAAAATATCGCGTTTGTCTTCAAGGCGGACAAACCCAAAGCGCCCCTGGCTGCCGCGAACCAAGCCTTCTACCCGCTCGACGGAATCGTGAATTTCTTTTTTCAGTTGCTTGAGTTGTTGCAGGGAATCCTGATTGAGCATGGGTGCGGCGTTACCAAAAACAATAGCGGAAGGGGCGTAAGCGTAGCTGATATTGCCGGTGAAGTCAGGTGGTATTTGGGGGCCTGGACGCAGGCCCCGCGAGCGGATTTATCGCTTAGAAGCCTTCTACCTGATGCACTTGCTTCCAGATCAGGCCGGGTGCAAAGCGTCGCATCAGTGCGCCGATCTTGGCATCGCGGTTCGGATAAACCCAGAACTTGCCCTTCTCCAGGTCGCGCTCAATGGCATTGAGCACATCCTGCGGATCAAGCAGTGAGCCCTGATCCAGCATTTTCGGCCAGGCCGTGGCCTTGCCCTGATCCAGTAGCGGCGTATTGGTGGTGGGCGGGCAAACGCAGGCAAAGCGCACGCCGCTGTTGATGTGCTCGTGGTAGAGAATCTCGGTAAAAAACGCCACCGCTGCCTTAGTGGCCGAATAACCACCGGTGAGCATGGTTGGCAACAGGCCTGCCATCGAAGCGAAGCTGATAAAATCGCCGCGACCGCGTGCGACCATACCGGGCAACACGGCCTGAGTGATATGTACCAGCCCGCCGTAATTGATATCCATCATTTTTTTCATGACCGCGGCATCCTGCTCCAGCAGCTTGCCAAACGGCATAATGGCGGCACAGTTATAGAGCCGGTCTATGGGCCCCAGCGTTTTCTCGACGTCGGCCACGGCGTTGGTTACGGCCTCGGCGTCGGTGATGTCGACCACCCAGTGGTGGATACCGGAGTGGCCGGTAGCGGTTTCGGCGAGGCCGTCGGCGCTGATATCGAAAATTGCGACGTCTTTGCCTTCCGCTGCCAGATTGCGCGCGGCGAGCCGACCCATACCGCTGCCACCGCCGGTGATCAGTGCCACTTTTCCATTAAAGGCCATGCGTTTCTCCCTTCCATTGAGTCTTTTAATTGTGATTGTCCAGAGCTGGCATCGGGAACGCTGGTTGCCGTTGCTCAGGTGGTGTTCATGGCTGCCAGAGGTTGCTGCGTCGCTGCACGCCCCCTATGACAGGACAGATGACAAGAAATTGTAGGGTCAGGCTGGTTCGGACAACAATGACATTTTCGTACCCTCGTATGATCAAATTGTGAACAGAGCGCTGTTGTACGCGCTTTTTTTTATAAATCACGCGGCTGCAGCCAAGAACATTTGACAGAAAGCGCTCCGGGTTTTAATAATCAGGGCATGGCAGAAATGGATATGACATTTGTTAGCAGTTGATTCGCCATACATCTCCGCGGGTTTTCCGGCCCGTCCCTCCCACCAGTTTGATCCTGTATCTCCTTCGTTCGCGCCCATTAAAGCGCGTGTTTCCACGGCTCAGGTGACCATCGTACCCTGCAGGCCCCTATTGAGAGCGCCTTATGGAAAAACTGTTTGTACTGGATACCAACGTTCTGTTGCACGACCCCATGGCCCTGAATGCCTTTCAGGAGCACCGTGTGGTCATTCCCATGACGGTGCTGGAAGAGCTCGATGCCATCAAGGACCGGCGCGATAAAGACGTCAGCCGCGAAGCCCGCATTGCCATTCAGGCGATAGACAAAATTTTGTTCAACGCCTCCCCGAGCGAGATTCAGGCGGGGGTGGAGATTCCCAGTGCGCGGGCAAACGGCAAGAGCGGCAAATTGTCGATCTTCGCCGATCAGTTGATTAGCCACGACAGCGACGCGCCCTATCTGGATGGCTCGGTTCACCAGACCAACGATAACCGCATTATCAACGTGGCCATGCATCTGCAGACCGTGCATCCCAAAGCCTATGTTTGCCTGGTGACCAAAGACATCAATATGCGGCTAAAGGCCAAGGGCTCAGGGCTGGCCAATGTTGAAGACTATCGCCGGGACCGGGTGCTGGACGACATTGAATACATGGCCAAGGGCTATGAACAGATTCAAGGTGATTTCTGGTCTGGCGTGGAAGAAGTTGAAACAGTCCGCGACGGCGCGCTGACCCTGCACACCATCGATCGCGCGCGCCATCCTTCGGTTCACCTCAATCAGTTTCTGTTGGACGAGCACGACTTTGTCGGCTACGTGCGCAATATCAGTGAGACCCGTCTGCAGGTTCAGGACCTGAGCCGCGAGCAACTGATGCATCAACGTCTGTGGGGGCTCAAGCCGCGCAATATGGAGCAGGCCATGGCGTTTTTCCTGATTCAGCAGGCCCACATTGATATGACGGTGCTGACCGGCCCGGCCGGTTCCGGAAAAACCTTGATTGCGCTAGCCTACGGGCTTCATGCGATTCTGGAAGAGCGGCGTTATGACAAACTAATAGTGGCGCGCTCAACCCCGCCGATGGCGGAAGATATTGGTTTTCTGCCCGGTACCGAAGAAGAGAAAATGGCGCCCTGGCTGGCGGCCTTTGACGACAACCTGGAAGTGCTACACGGCAACGATGAATCGCCGTTTAGCAGCATAGAATACGTGAAAGACAAGGCTAACATTCAGTTCAAGTCACTCAACTTTATGCGGGGCCGTTCCTTTAACAATGCCTATATCGTGATTGATGAGGCGCAGGGCCTGACCCAATTCCAATTGAAATCCATCATCACGCGGGTGGGGGGCAACTCCAAGATTGTGGTGCTGGGTAACCTTGCCCAGATCGACAACAAGTATATTTCTCCACTAACCTCAGGCTTGACCTACCTGGTCGAAAAGAGCAAGCATTTCCCCCATGCCGGTATCATGCATGTGAACGGCATAGAACGGTCGCGACTGGCGGCGTTTGCCGAAGAAAATCTGTAAAGACATCTCTGCCGTAAGTAGCGCGCTCGCCTCGTCAGCTGTTGCTGGCGAGGCGAGTCAATGTACGGTGGCACTGGAGCAAGAATGAGCGAAATACCGCAATTAGAAATCTGCAATCTGTCGATGGACCACTACGAGCAGATCAAGGGGCTGATGGATCGGATCTATCACGATATTGGCGGCGCCTGGGAAAAAAACACGATTGCCAAATTGACCAAGGATTTCCCCGAAGGGCAGATCGGGATCATCGACGGCGACAAGCTGGTGGGCATGGCCCTCACAGTGCAGGTGGACTATGAGAAATTCAGCAACCCGCACACATACGATGATCTGATCGGTCATCGCAACCAGATATTGAATAACGCCGAGGGCGATGCGTTGTACGGCCTGGATGTGTTGATTGATCCGGACTATCGCGGCTATCGCTTGGGTCGCCGGCTCTACGATGCCCGCAAAGAGCTCTGCCGTCAGTACAATTTGCGCGCGATACTGGCTGGGGGTCGTATTCCCAACTATCACAAGCACCAGAGTGAGATGTCGCCGGCGGAATATATCGAGAAAGTGGATCAGAAACAGATCTACGACC
>JBFKXO010000119.1:0-6456 GCA_041638115.1 Litorivivens sp.
GATTTGCAGATTGACGGCACCACGCGGAAAGTCATCATGCAGGCGCCGAAAAACGGCTTTTTCTACGTGATTGACCGGGAAAGCGGTGCGCTGATTTCCGCGGAGAACTATGTGCCCGTCAACTGGGCCACCCACATCGATCCTGTTAGTGGTCGCCCGGTGGAAACACCGGAGGCCCGGTGGGGAGGCCGCAAACCCTATCTGCAACTGCCGGGGCCGTTGGGTGGTCACAACTGGCACCCCATGTCTTACAGCAGTCAAACGGGGCTGGTGTATATTCCGGCACTGGAAACGCCTTACATCTACGGCGACGAGGAATCCTTTAGCCTGAGCGAAGTTAGTTGGAACGTAGGGGCTGACGCCAGCTTTGGCTCACTGCCGACCGACCTTGCCCAGTTCAAAGCGATGCGCGCGGCGGTGAAGGGTCGCCTGTTGGCCTGGGATCCGGTGAATCAAAAAGAAGTCTGGAAGGCAGAGCATAACAGCCCGTGGAATGGTGGTGTTTTGTCTACTGCAGGTGGCCTGGTCTTTCAGGGCAATGCCGATGCCAAGTTTGTAGCCTATGATGCCAAGACGGGCGAACGGCTGTGGGATCACTTTGCCCAGACCGGGATTGTGGCCGCGCCGATCAGCTATGAGATTGATGGCGAGCAATATATTGCCGTGGCGTCTGGTTGGGGCGGTGCGTTTGCGCTGATTTACGGCGGGCTCTTCCCGGCGGAAAGTGCGCCGGGCGTTGGCCGACTGCTGGTATTCAAGCTCGACGGCAAGGCGGAACTGCCGGTGATGCCTGAGCGTCACGCAACCAAGCCGGATGTGCCAAAGCCCACGGTAGGCACTGAAAAAATTGCGCAGGGGCAGAAGTTGTATAACGCCTACTGCCTGGTCTGCCACGGAGATCATGCTGTCTCCAGTGGCCTCCTGCCTGACCTGCGGTGGTCGCCCTTGCTGCCTCACCCAGATGCCTGGAACAGCGTGCTGATAGGGGGCGCCAGAGTGAGTCAGGGCATGCCTTCGTTTAAATCAGATGTCACAAAGTCTGACAGCGAATTGATTCGCCAGTATGTTCTGTCAGAGGCTAACGCGCCGCTTGAGGTGAAGGTTGAGCAGGACTAAGGGCGTCAGGCGACGCCCTTCAACGTTCGGTTAATCCAGCCCAGCAGAAATTTGGATTGGCTGCTGTCGCGATTGACAATCTCTGCATAGCGCGCCACTTTGGCCATGGCATAACGGTATAGAAACTCATTGGCGGGATAGTCGTTGAGTTTGCCGATGGTGATTGGGCCGATAATACCATCGGCCTTTACGCCGAGTATTGTCTGTGCGAGCTTGGCTGCCGTGCCGAGCCCTGCATTCACCGCAAAGTCGAACAGCGTTTCGGCAATGCGCTGGTCATCGATGGCGTCGGCGCGCAGCCGGTCCCAGAAATGTTTTTGGTAAAATTGCTATACGCAGTCGAACAGCGCGGGATTTTGCCTGTCGCCGCAGTCCAGAAACTGCCAGCCTGGCCAGTCCGGGTGATAACGCCGGGCAATGCCGGCATAGGTGTCTCCACCGCGGTCTCCCGCTACGTTGTGAAGGATGTAGCCGCCCTCATTGCGAATCATTTCTTCAAAGGCAGGTGTGAATTCAGCCATGTGCAGTCCCTGACAAGCCGCTGTCGGTAAAACCATACACCCGCCATTCTACGTAGGTCAAAATTACGGTGGCGCAGTTTGGCGTCCGCCACTAAGCTGACGACAACAGCAAAGGGGAGCGTGAATGGAACTATCACTGGCACTGGTTGTGATTCTGGTAAGCGGCATTCTTTGTCAGTGGCTTGCCTGGCGCCTCAAAATCCCCGCCATCGTTCTGCTCGCAACGGCGGGCCTGATTTTGGGGCCGATCTCTGGATGGGTGCACCCGGCGGTGGATTTCGGCCCCAGTCTGAATGCCGTGATCCAGCTGTTTGTGGCGGTGATCCTGTTCGAAGGTGGCCTCAATCTGCAGTTGCATGAGCTTCGAGACGCCGGGCGTGTGGTGCGGCGGCTGACCTCGGTAGGGGTGGTCGTTGCCTGGATTCTGGGCACATTGGCGGCCTATAGCGTGGGTGGCTTCGGTTGGCCGGTAGCGCTGCTACTGGGTGCAATTCTTGTGGTTACCGGGCCAACCGTGATCATGCCTTTGCTGAAGCATGCCAATCTGAATAGGCGAACCTCGTCCTACCTAAAATGGGAAGGCATCATCAACGACCCGCTGGGTGTGATGCTGGCGGTGATTGTGTACCAGTACTTTCTGTATTCCGGCGAAGGAGAGGGAATCTGGGCCGCGATTTCCATTCTGCTCACGGCGGTTATTGTTTCTGTGTTGATCGGCGGGGGTGGTGGCTATCTGCTGGGGTCGTGCTTCCGGCGTGGCTGGGTGCCCGAATATCTGAAGGCGCCGATGATTATCGCCGTGGCGCTGGGGCTCTACGCCCTATCTCACCTGGTACTGCATGAATCCGGGTTGTTAACCGTTACCGTGATGGGGGTCGTCATGGGCAATATGGGCCTGCGCAGCATTGAGGAAATGCGCCGGTTCAAGGAATACATCACCATCATTCTGGTCTCCTTTCTGTTTGTTATTCTCACCGCCTCGCTTGAACCACGCGTGCTGACAGAGCTGAACTGGCAGCTTATTGCGATGCTGCTCACCTTTCTCTTTGTGGTGCGCCCGCTTACGGTCTGGATTTCTACCGCGGGTATCGATATGCCCTGGCAGGAACGCTTCCTGGTAGGCTGGATCGCACCGCGAGGGGTGGTGGCCGCTGCCTCGGCAGGTGCGTTTGCGCCGGCCATGATTGAAGCGGGGTACGAGGGCGCCGATCTGCTGGTGCCCGCGGTTTTCCTGGTGATTTTCGCCACGGTCATACTGCATGGGTTCAGTCTCGGCCCGTTGGCCAGCCGGCTGAAATTGCGTGCCGAGGGCTCGGGGCGGGTGTTGGTGGTTGGCGCTTCGCCCTGGTCCATGGAATTGTGCAAAGTGCTGAAAGAGCTCAAAGTCGATGTGTTGTTGGCTGACACTGACTGGTCGCGTTTGCGCCCCGCACGGCAACAAGGAGTGTCCACCTGGTATGGAGAGATTCTCTCCGAGCGGGCCGAGGAGGCGCTTGAGCTGGATGGTGTGAAAGTCGTGCTGGCCGCCACCGGGAATGTGGCCTACAACTCGATGGTTTGTAATCATTTCGCTGCCGAGGTAGGGCGCACGCTCGTCTATCAGCTCACCGATGCGGACAACAGTGACGATAGCGATCGCCGTAAGGTCTCTCACTTACGACGTGGTGTTAGCGTATTTTCCCGCAAAGTCACTTTTGGCGCGCTGTGGAATAACCTGATTCGCGGCTGGCGCTTTCAGAAAACTCGTGTAACGGACGAGTATAGTGGCAACGATATCATTGAGCAGTTGCCGAAAGACGCCATTATGCTGGCGGTTGTGGGCAAGGAGGGGCGTCTGGATTGGGTCTCGAAGGAAACACCCAGCTTGAAAGTAGGCGACACTTTGGTGAGTTTTGTGCCGCCGGGGGATGATCAGTGAGCGCGGGGTTCGTTTTCACAGCCGAAACTTGCTGAGAAGATGCTCAGGAGAACTAGAGGAGCTCTAGCTTGTGCGTAAGCTTAAGAGCAGTCGCTCAAGATGACTGCGTGTCTGTTGACCCAGCACGTACAAGCAGGGCACCAATAACAGTGTAATGGTCGTCGCGGTCAGCACGCCGAATGCCAGCGCTATTACCATTGGCTTTAGAAACTGCGCCTGAATAGAGGTTTCCAGCATGATCGGCGTTAAGCCGATAAATGTCGTCATGGAAGTCAGTACAATGGGTCTGAAGCGATCTCTGGCGCCCTGTAGTACGGCATCCATGATGTCTTGCCCCTCTTCGCGGAGTGTATTGATCCGGTCAAGTAGAACCAGATTGTCATTCACGACAACACCTGCACAGGCCACCATGCCCAGCACGGAAAACATGGCCAGTTCCTGTCCGAGCAACAGATGTCCGAGCAGGCCGCCCATAAAACCGAAGGGAATCGCTGTCATGATAATGACGGGCTGCCAATAAGACTTGAACACTATGGCCATCAAGCCGTAAATCAGTAGCAGTGACAGCACCATCAATTGGGCGGTGCGATCGAGGAACTCCGATTGCTGTTGCTGCTCACCTTCCTTTTGGAGTGTCGCTTCCGGAAACCGCGATTCCCATTGCGGGTCTTTCAGCAGAGCGCCGAGAACTGCACCGGCGCTAAAGCCCGGCTGCAGTTCGGCAGAGACTTTCGCAACTCGCTGTCGGTCGATCCGGTCGATGGTCGTGTAACCATCTACAAAATCGAGTTCGGCGACTGTTTCAAAGGGAATTTCGCGACCGTCGGCGGTGCGAATTTTCATATCGCGCAAGCTGTGAATAGACTCGCGCGCAGCGCGCGGATAGCGCACCATCACTCTGACATCTTCACGCAAGCGCGGAATGCGCTGAACCTCCTCGCCGTAAAAGCCTTGCCTGACCTGCCGCGCTACGTCCCGCAATTGAATGCCCAGCGCTTCCGCACGTGGTTTCAAATCCAGAGAAATCTCGGCCTGAGGATTGGCAAGGCTGTTGCGCACATTGAATACCCCCGGGTAGCGCCCAAGATCTTCGGCGATTGCATCGGTGGTCTCCCGCAAGCGTTCGACATCATCTGCAACGACCTGCAGTTCAATAGCTTTGCCCAGTGGGATAATGGTAAAGGCGATGTCGACATCCTTGGCATTGGGGAGCGGGCCGATCAACTGTTGCCACTGATCTCGCAATTGTTGAACGGGTTGATTGCGTTGCTCGACATTGAGCAGCTCCAATGTAGCGCGCACGGTGTTGTTGTAAGCGGCGGCTTCAATGCTGCCAGCGTAGGGCAGTTCACTGTTTTGGTTCAGTTCCGTTTTGATCTGCTCTGCAGCAGCGATCATGCGTTCCATCGTGCGTTCGACCTCGCTAAAGGGAACACCTTCTTCCAGTGTGACGTTTGCGACGAGATGATCGCCTGGTACCCGGGGGAAGAAACTGGCTTTCATCCAACCGCCCATCAGAAAGGACAGCACGATCATAAACACGGCGACAAAAGCGGCCACGGTGGTACCACGGCGATTGAGACAGGCGGTCAATAGGGGGCGGTAAGCGCGATCTCCCACGGCTTGCAAGCTCTGGGAAAAACGTCGACGAATATTCTCCAATGCGCGCTGCCATGCGAAGCGCCCCGGCCGTTCGGGTTTCATGCGCGCCAGGTGGGCGGGCAGGATCATGGTGGACTCGAACAGGGAAAATGCCAGCGCCAACATCACCACGTCTGCAAGATTGGGCGGTTCCGAGGCTTCTTCAGGTAGAAAATAAAATGGAATAAAAAACAGCATGGTCGAGATGACAGCGAACCATACCGGTTTCATCACGGCGCGCGTGCCATACCAGGCCCCTTCGGCCCCCGGCCTGCCCTGTTCCTGAGCGCTGTATATGGATTCGCCCACAATGATTGCGTCATCGACGACGATACCGAGGATCAGAATAAACGCGAACAGTGACACCATATTCAGACTGGTGCCCAACACCGGCAGCAGCCAGATGGCGCCGAGGAAGGCGACGCCGATGCCCGCGCTTACCCAGATTGCGAGCAGTGGTCGCAGAAACAGCAGCAGCAGGATAAATACCAGCACCAGTCCCCCAAAACCGTTGCTGAGCAGGGTATTCATACGTTCACCGAAGGGGATCGACATATCGCGCCATAGCCGTAGCTCGACGCCGGGGGGGAGGCTTGGCGTGATTTGATCGACGTAGTGTCGTACGGCGGCACTGGTTTTGAGTACGTTGGGGCGGGTTGTGACGTACACGTCTATCGAATACGAGGGCTTTCGATCAAACAGCCCAATGACATCGGTTTCTTCAAAACCGTCGATCACTGTAGCGACGTCAGCAACCGTGAGCTGAGTGCCGTCGACCTTACTCCGCAAAGGGATTTGCTCAAACTCTCGAGCGCTGTAGGCCTGCCCGCGTATCTGAATTTGCAGGTCTCCATCGTCGGTGCGCACCTTGCCGCCCGGCAGTGTAACGGAGGTTTGACGGATCGCGTTCGCGACGTCGTCAAAATTCAGTCCGTACTGACGCAGTGCGGATTCTGACACTTCGATGGCAACCTCATCGTTGCGTGGCGTTCGAAGTTCGACCAGTGACACAGAAGGCAGTGCAGCGAGTTCCTCACGAATGGTTTCACCCCATTCCTTGAGTTGGGCTTCTGGCAGCTCACCGGAAAGCGTCAGACTGATCATACGACTGCGCCATAGTCGCTCGCTGATCAATGGGCGTTCAGTTTCGGCCGGGAAGGTGGTGATACCTTCGACCCGGGTTTTGATGTCGTTTAAAAGACGCTGAGAATCTTCACCGCTGGTGATATCCACGACAACGCTGGCCTGCCCCTCGCGAGC
>JBFKXO010000120.1:0-6342 GCA_041638115.1 Litorivivens sp.
GACTGCCAGCAGCCAAGCACGGTGAATTACTCGCCAGCGCCTGATTAACTGCGTCAGCCCGATAGCAAAAAGGCTTTCCCCAGGGAAAGCCTTTTTTCGTTTTACGCTCGTTATCGCGAATCGCTAGCGCAAGGTAA
Organism: Litorivivens sp.; assembly: GCA_041638115.1. GTDB lineage: Bacteria > Pseudomonadota > Gammaproteobacteria > Pseudomonadales > Spongiibacteraceae > Litorivivens. The sequence continues at coordinate 138 of JBFKXO010000120.1, forward strand.
AAGCCAACAATTTGGGATCGTTGAACAGGCGCTGCAGGGCTTCGGACAACGTCTCGTTGATCATCTCTTCGTTGCGATCACGACCGGGAACGGTTGCATAAGTTTTGGTGTTTTTGACCTGATAGCGACCGGTATACTGATCGCCATTCTGAGTAGCTTCAACACGCAGCAGACTCTCCAACTCTACCTCAAAGCCGACACTGGATTTTTCCGGATCGCGGTAGCTGAGCTTATCAACCAGGATACGAATATCGGCGCTGGCGCCCGGCATGCTCTGAACCACAAAACCCATCTCGCGCAGCTTACTGCTTGAAGCCTGGAGAATGGCCTCAGCCAGGTCATTGGCCGCGGTGATCAGGCTGGTGTCCTTGTACAGGCCACCGCGCGAACCGATGGCCTCTTTACCCCGGTTATCCACCACTTCGAGATAAAGGGTTCGCCCCTCACCAATATTGCTTTTCGACGACTCCAGCTTGGGGTTGATGGTGACTTGCTGGGGTGACAGCGCGCAGGCGGTGAGCAGCAGCGACAGAGAAAGCAGACTAACTAACTTGAAACGCATGGTTCATCCTTTAGACAACAGTTCACGAAGATCAATAATGGCCGCATTGGCCCGGGAAATATAAGACGCCATCACCAGCGAGTGATTGGCCAGCATACCGAAACCGCTGCCATTGAGTACCATTGGGCTGTACATCGGCTGCTGGGTCTGCTCAAGCTCGCGGATAATCTGCTGTAGGCTAACCCGCGCATTCTTGTTAGCCAGCACATCGGCAAAATCCTTTTCAATCGCGCGCAGGAACTGGATCAAGGCCCAGGATCCCCCACGCGCTTCGTAGAATATATCGTCGATCTTAAGCCAGGGGGTTTTCACCAGCATTTCCGCCGGCGCCGCGGTCGACTGCCGGGCTGACGGATCGTTCGCCAGGTCAGTATTCAACCGCCGCTGACCAACGCTGGCACTCAGGCGCTGGGACAAGCTGCCCAATCGAGATTCAACGCTGGCCAACCAGTACCGCAGATTATCGGCGCGCGCATAAAACTGGGCTTGCGGATCATCCACCTGCGCCAAGCGGTCACGATAGCGTTTGAGGTACTTGATGCCGTCGCGGTATTCGGACTCAGACGCTGGCACCGCCCAACTGTTGTTGGAGAAATTGAATCGCGGCTCAGCCTTGGCCAGATCGGTATCTTCGGTGGATTGCGATTGCGAGCGACTGAAACTTTCCCGCATGGCCCGCGTCAGATCGCGCACCTGGATCAATACCCCGTATTCCCAGGCCGGCATGTTGTCCAGCAGCACACCGGGCGGAGTAATATCGTTACTGAGGAAACCACCGGGTTTATCCAGCAATACTTCGCTCACCTCAATCAACATATTGCTGGTGACCGTGCCCACCACGACCGGCCGGTCGCCACTATCATAGAGCGCGATATCCTGTGGCTCCCGGCTCCAGTAAATACCCAGCACAACCACCAGCACCAGATAGGCAGCTACCGCGACCAGCAACCACTTAACCGTCTGCTGTCCGCCCATCCAATCCTCGGCGGTTTCGCGGATGATTTGCCAGCGTTCCGCCAGCCTGCCCTTTGCCATAAGCACTCTCCTTCCTTACTTTTGAGTGGCAACAACCATCAATGATGGCGATGCTCGTTGACCACACTCACGACCGGCAGCGCCACAGAAACCACGTCACCGCGATCATTTTCAAAACAGAGGGTGACCTCCTCGCCCTCTTGCAACGGCCGCTTCAGGCCCATCAACATCAAGTGCAGCCCTCCCGGCTTGAACTCAAGCTCACTGGCGGGGGGAACCGTGAGGCTGGCGCGCTGCTGCATACGCATCATGCCACCCTCGTGCACGTGTTCGTGAATTTCCACGGTGGCAGCAGCCTCGGAGTATACCGCGGTGATGGTCCACGCTTCATCGCTGGAATTGACCACCCGGAAAAATGCTGCCGTTGTGGTTTGGGTCGGCGGCAGGCCGCGCACAAAGCCGTGCTGAAACTCCAGCGCCATTAAGGGCAAAGCTGTCACCGCCCACATCACTATAAATAGTCGTTTAAGCATTGAGATCCTCAGATCTGACGCGATTTAACCTAGTACTCAGACACCGCGGCATCTGAGAGTGCAACTTGTCGCCCAGAATCCATTACAATGCCAGCGACGCGGTGCTCAACTGGCTAGAGCAAAGTGGGCCAGCCAAATGGGCCAACCATCATGCCCGGGAGCACGGCCAGGTGCACCAGACACCTGAGCGACATAAAACACATTTTACGCACTTTAAAAGGGTTACGATGCGTTCACCTCGACAGTTTACCCTACTGCGCGCTTTCCTCGTGTGCTGTTTTATCGGCTGTTTTTTCAGCGCAACCGCCTGGGCCCAGAGCGCTGCCGGCAACAGCGATCCCTTCGCTGCGCAGACCGAAACCTTCCTGCCGGTTACCGAGGCTTACGAGCCACTGCTCAGCGTAAACGGTGGGGCCCTGCAGTTAAACTGGCGCATCACCGACGGCTACTACCTTTACCAGGAACGTTTCGCCGCTGAGCTATTCAGCGCGGGAGAAAACAGCACCCTGAGCCCGGATTATGGCGAGGCCATCGTTAAAGACGACCCGTACTTCGGCCCAACCCCGGTGTATTACAACTTCGCCAACGCCGAAGTGCCGCTGCCGGCCAGCGAAACCTTTTTGCTAAAACTGACCGCCCAGGGCTGCGCCGACGCCGGGCTGTGCTATCCGCCCCACGAGTGGTACTTCCGGGTTTCCGCCGACGGCGATATCAGCCCGACCAATGCCACCGTGTGGACAGCGGCCACCTCCAGCCCCGGCGCCCCGGCCAAGACTGAAGCTCCCCGTCATCTCGGCCTGATGCTGATCTTTGCCCTTCTCGGCGGTGTCATCCTCAACCTGATGCCCTGTGTATTTCCGGTACTGGGCCTCAAGGTGCTGAGCTTTACTCAATCGCCGGTCGGCAAAGCTTCCCTGCACGGCGCCATCTACAGTGCAGGCGTTATTGCGAGCTTTATCGTTGTGGCCCTGGCGCTGGTTGCCTTGAAAAGCGCTGGTGCCGCTGTAGGCTGGGGCTTTCAGCTGCAAACGCCATGGTTTGTCGCGCTGCTGTCCTGTGTATTTTTCATCCTCTCTCTAAATCTGCTGGGCGTTTTCGAATTCAGCGTGATTGGCGCCACCCCCGGCCAAGGCCTTAGCCAACGCAACGACTACGTTGGCAGTTTCTTTACCGGCGTATTGGCTACGGTTGTCGCCACGCCCTGCACGGCCCCCTTTATGGGAACCGCCCTGGGTTTTGCCGCAACGCAATCGACCCCGGTGTCGCTGTTGGTCTTTACCGCACTGGGTGCCGGCATGGCACTGCCCGTTTACCTACTAACGCTATTTCCCGGCGCCGTAAAACGCCTGCCTCGCTCCGGCCCGTGGATGCTTCGCGTCAAACAATTCTTGAGCTTTCCACTACTGGCCACAGCGATTTGGTTGTGCTGGGTCACCGGACGGCAAACCGGGGTCAATGGCATGGGGCTGACCCTGCTGGCGTGGCTGGCGCTGGGGCTCAGCGTCTGGTGCTTCGGAATGCGATCAAAAATCGCGCTGGTCACAGCGATTGCCGGCCTGCTGTGCGCCATTGTGCTGGTCAACCAGACCCGCTCACTAAACACACAAGCCAACCCCGCGGCGGTCGGCTCGATTAGCTATAGCGCCGCCGCGGTCGATGAATTGCGCGCCAGCGGGCGGCCGGTATTTATCGACGTGACCGCCGACTGGTGCATCACCTGCAAGGTCAATGAGCGTGTTGCCCTGCATACCGACACCGTGCGCGCCGCCTTCGAACGCCACAATGTGGCTTATGTGGTTGCTGACTGGACTCGCTACGACGCCCCCATCACTGCCCTGCTGGAAGAATATCAGCGCAATGGCATCCCACTCTATCTGCTCTATATTCCAGGGGAGGAGCGAGCGCGCATACTGCCGCAAATCCTGACTGAATCGCTGGTATTGGAAGCCCTGCAGACGCTCTAACTCAGCGCAGAGTGTTAACACCGAAAACACTAAATTCGTCGAAATTCATAATATCTTCTTAAAACACGCTGGCATTTGGTCGCAAATCTGTGAAAAAATGGCTGCCATACGTGGACGAGCCTGAATCTTTCAGGCAGAATCAAAACAATCGACGATAACTTACTGTTTTCAAAGACTATGGCATCCATTCTGGTACTGCATGGCCCCAATCTGAACCTGCTTGGCACCCGCGAGCCCGAGATTTATGGTGCCACGACACTGGATGAGATCAACCAGGAGCTTAAAGAAGCCGCTGAAAACGCCGGTCATCACCTGCAGTTTCTACAGAGCAACGCCGAATACGAACTGATCGAGCGCATCCACGATGCCCGCCAGGAAGGTATCAACTTTATTCTGATCAATCCGGCGGCCTTTACCCATACCAGCGTTGCCTTGCGTGATGCCTTGCTGGGCACCGAGATCCCCTTTATCGAAGTGCATTTGAGCAACGTACACGCGCGCGAATCCTTTCGCGCACACTCCTACTTTTCAGATATCGCTGTCGGTGTGATCTGTGGACTCGGGCCGCAGGGCTACCGGCTGGCCCTGGACGCGGCGCTGACCCGTCTTGATGAATCCCAAACCCCATAATTCCAACTTTTACTAGAGAGCACCTATGGATATTCGTAAAGTCAAAAAACTGATCGAACTTCTGGAAGAGTCAAATATTGACGAAATCGAGATAAAAGAAGGCGAAGAATCCGTTCGCATCAGCCGCAATTCCGCCGCGCCAATGGCTTACGCGCCCCAGTACGCCGCACCGGCTCCGGCGCCCGCTCCAGCACCTGCGGCAGCACCGGCTCCGGCCGCTGCAGCTACAGCGGAAGAAGACAGCGCCCCCGCCAAAGTGAACGGCCACGTCATCAAGTCGCCGATGGTTGGCACCTACTACAGCGCGCCGTCACCCGGCTCCCCCGCCTTTGTCAAAGTTGGTCAGCACGTGAAAGCCGGCGATGTGATCTGCATCGTTGAAGCCATGAAAATGATGAATCAGATTGAAGCGGATAAGTCCGGTGTGGTTGAAGCCATTCTCGTCGAGAACGCCCAACCGGTGGAATTTGATCAACCTCTGATCACCATCGTTTAAGGCCCCAATCGCGCGATAACAGGACGACGCCCCACATGTTGAAAAAAGTAGTGATTGCCAACCGCGGCGAAATCGCGCTGCGAATCCTGCGAGCTTGCAAGGAGCTGGGCATCAAGACCGTTGCCGTACACTCCCAGGCTGACAAAGACCTGATGCACGTTCGCCTGGCAGACGAATCAGTCTGTATTGGCCCGCCTTCCTCCACGGCGAGCTACCTGAATGGCCCAGCCATTATTTCCGCCGCTGAGGTCACCGACGCTGTCGCCATCCACCCCGGCTACGGCTTTCTCGCGGAAAATGCCGATTTTGCCGAGCAGGTTGAAAACAGCGGGTTTGTTTTTGTCGGTCCGAAAGCGGATGTTATTCGCCTGATGGGCGACAAGGTCTCCGCGATCAAGGCGATGAAAGCCGCCGGCGTACCGACCGTACCCGGCTCCGACGGCCCCCTCACCGACGACGGCGAGCGCACTATGGAAATTGCGCGCCGCATTGGTTACCCGGTGATTATCAAAGCCGCCGCCGGTGGTGGTGGCCGCGGTATGCGCGTGGTGCACAGTGAGGCCGCCCTGCTTAATGCCGTGTTTGTCACCCAGTCCGAAGCCAAAGCCGCCTTTGGTGACGGCACGGTCTACCTGGAAAAGTTCCTGGAAAAACCGCGCCACGTGGAAATCCAGGTACTGGCAGATGGCCAAGGGCACGCTATTCACCTCAGCGGTCGCGACTGCTCACTGCAACGTCGCCACCAGAAAGTATTGGAAGAAGCCCCACCGCCCTGCATCGACGAAAAAGCGCTGGCGGACACTGCCCAGGCTTGCGTCGATGCCTGTATCAAAATTGGCTACCGCGGCGCCGGCACCTTCGAGTTCCTGTATGAAGATGGGCAATTCTTCTTTATCGAGATGAACACCCGGATTCAGGTGGAGCACCCGGTCACCGAAATGATTACCGGTATCGACCTGATCAAGTGGCAGCTGCGCATTGCGGCAGGTGAAAAGCTCAGCGTGAAACAGGAGGATGTGATTGTTCGCGGTCACGCCTTCGAAGC
>JBFKXO010000121.1:0-6310 GCA_041638115.1 Litorivivens sp.
AGGCCCACATACTTGTACCAGTAATCCACATGGGCAGCTTCCACCGCCACGCGGGCCAGCACATGGCTCGGCAGTACCGACTCGCGGTAAGCCGCATCCTGCTTTTCAAACACGTCGGTCGAGGGCATGGACACCACGCGGATGTTCTTGCCGCTCAGTTTGGCCTTGGCGTCCATCGCAATCTGCACTTCGGAACCGGTGGCAATAATGATGGCATCGGGCTCGCCATCGCAGTCGCTCAGCACATAACCGCCCTTGGCGATATTGGCGACCTGCTCGGCGCTGCGCTGCTGCGGTGCCAGACCCTGGCGAGTCAGTGCCAGCGAGGTCGGGCCATCGTTGCGGCTCAGGGCTGCGCGCCAGGCGGCCATGGTTTCGGTGACGTCACAGGGGCGCCACACGCTCATGTTCGGAATAATGCGCAGTGACGGCACGTGCTCAACCGGCTGGTGGGTCGGACCGTCTTCGCCCAGACCAATAGAATCATGTGTCAGCACAAAAATGCTGCGCTGCTTCATGATCGCCGCCATGCGCAGGGCGTTGCGGGCGTAGTCGGAGAACACCAGGAAGGTACCGCCGTAGGGAATAAAGCCGCCGTGCAAAGCCACGCCATTCATGATGGCGGCCATGCCGAATTCGCGCACACCGTAAGAAATATAGTTGGCACCCGGCTCGCTCGGCGACATCATCGTGCAACCGCTCCACCAGGTATTGTTGGAGCCGGTCAGGTCGGCAGAACCGCCCAGCAGTTCCGGCATAAAGGGACCAAAACCATTCAGGGCTTTTTCAGAAGCCTTGCGGGTTGCGACTTTTTCCATTGCCGCCTGGGCTTCTTCCACCAGTGCCTGAGCACGTGCGTCAAAATCCGCTACCAGTTCGCCGGCCATGCGACGCTCGAACTCCGTCGCCAGATCCGGGTAGGCTGCGCGGTAGGCGTTCATCACCTTGTTCCACTCGGCCTCGGCGGTTTCGCCTTTGGCTTTGGCATCCCACTCGCTGTAGATATCCGCAGGCACTTCGAAGGGGCCGTGGTTCCAGCCCAGATACTCTCGAGCGGCTGCGATTTCATCACCACCCAGTGGCGCGCCGTGCACATCGTGGCCACCCTGTTTGTTGGGGGCGCCGAAACCGATGACGGTACGGGCACAGATCAGGCTCGGCTTGTCGGTCACGCTGCGCGCTTCTTCAATCGCCTTTTTAACCGCCTCGGCATCGTGGCCGTCGACACCGCGAACCACATGCCAGCCGTAGGCTTCAAAGCGGCCAGGGGTATCGTCGGTAAACCAGCCTTCCACATCGCCATCGATGGAAATGCCGTTGTCATCATAAATGGCAACCAATTTGCCCAGACCCAACGTGCCCGCCAGTGAACAAGCCTCGTGAGAGATACCTTCCATCAAGCAACCATCGCCGAGGAAAGCATAGGTGTAGTGATCGACAATCTGGTGACCGTCGCGATTAAACTGGGCACCCAGCACTTTCTCCGCCAGCGCAAAACCCACCGCGTTGGTGATGCCCTGACCCAGCGGCCCCGTGGTGGTTTCAACACCGGGCGCGTAACCGTATTCCGGGTGACCTGGGGTTTTGGCGTGGAGCTGACGGAAGTTTTTCAGATCGTCGATGGAGAGTTCATAGCCGCTCAGATGCAGCAGGGAGTAAAGAAGCATGGAGCCGTGACCGTTGGACAGCACAAAGCGGTCGCGATCAGCCCAGTTGGGGTTGGTTGGGTTGTGCTTGAGAAAGTCACGCCATAGCACTTCGGCGATATCGGCCATGCCCATCGGTGCGCCGGGGTGGCCGGAATTGGCCTGTTGAACAGCATCCATACTCAGTACGCGTATGGCATTGGCGAGGTCGCGGCGTGAGGGCATTGAGGGCTCCTGTGGGGTGGTGTGCCGGAAAAAAAGAGGCGCTATTTTCCCCTACTCGGCGCAATACAGCAAATCGGGGTGAGACCAGAGTACATGCGGCTTACGGCAAGCCCCCTAGCACGCAGGAAAAATCATCAAAGATTTCTTATATAAAAATATTTTGATATTTGTTGGCACGCTGCTAAACTCCCCAACCATGACTGAATCCGCCCTGCAATTGGCTAGCGGGAAAGACACCCGCGATGCACTGATCTCACTGCTCAAGGCAGCAGCAGATCAGCTGCGCCTGTCGGTACTGCGGATTCTGCGCCGCGATACCTTCAGCGTGCAGGAGCTGAGCCAGATACTGGACGTCAGCCAGCCAGGCATGAGCCACCACCTGAAGATTCTGGCCACCGCCGGCCTGGTGACCACGCGGCGCGAGGGCAGCACCATTTTCTACCGCCGCGCCCATACGGCTCGCGAGGCGGAACTGGCGGAACTGCAGCAAGCCATTTTGGCGAGTGCCGACTTACTGACACTCGATTCGGTGGCCGAGCGTCAATTGGCCTTGATCAATGAAGCTCGGGCGGAAAGCTCGAGAGCTTTCTTTGAAGAACATGCTGGTGAATTCCGCCGCCAGCAGGAACAGATTGTCGACTACAGCCTCTACGGCCCGGCCAGTGCCGAGCTGTTGGGCGGCACACAGAGAGGTGGCGAGCTGGCGGTGGAAGTCGGCCCCGGTGAAGGCGGCTTTCTGCCGGAGCTGGCCAAGCGCTACCAGCGGGTGATTGCCCTGGATAACGCCAGCGCCATGCTCGACAAATCACGCGAAGCGGCAGCAGCGAGCGGCCTGAACAACATTGAATGCGTCCTGGCCGATACTGCCACTGCCGGAATCGGCGAGCACAGCGTGGACTGCGTGGTCATCAATATGGTGCTCCATCATGTGCCGTCACCGGCAGATATCGTGGCGGATACCGCCCGCTGGCTAAAACCCGGCGGCGTGCTCAGCATCACCGACCTCTGCCCGCACAACCAGAGCTGGGCTAAAGAGGCCTGCGGTGATCTGTGGCTGGGGATCGATCCCGACGAATTAGCGGACTGGGCGACTGTCGCCGGTCTGGAAGAAGGGCCTGCGGTTTTTCTGGCCCAGAAAAACGGTTTTCGGGTGCAACTCAGACAATTTCTGAAGCCCTGAATTTTAAAGCTCCCGTCATTGCGAGCGCAGCGAAGCAATCTCCCAACCAATGGCACGCATCCATAGAGATTGCTTCGCAGGGCTCGCAATGACGAGAACCGCAACTTTAACCAACACGTTTAATAAGTAGCGTTAACAAGAGGAAGAGCAATGTCCGAATACGCACTGTTTACTTCAGAGTCCGTTTCTGAAGGCCACCCCGACAAAATGGCGGATCAGATTTCCGACGCGGTCCTCGATGCCATTATCGCCCGCGACAAACACGCGCGCGTGGCGGTGGAAACACTGGTAAAAACCGGTATGGCCGTAGTCGCAGGTGAGGTTACGACCTCCTGCTACGTGGATCTGGAAGACATTATCCGTGACGTCATCAGCGGCATTGGCTACAACAGTTCCGACGTCGGCTTTGATGGCGCCAGCTGTGCCGTTCTGAACGCGATCGGCAAACAGTCTGTGGATATCAACCAGGGCGTTGACCGCGCCAAGCCCGAAGATCAAGGCGCTGGCGACCAAGGCCTGATGTTCGGCTACGCCACCAACGAAACCGATGTGCTGATGCCTGCACCGCTGTTCTACTCTCACCGTCTGGTAGAGCGTCAGGCCTACCTGCGCAAAAACGGCGTACTGCCCTGGCTGCGCCCAGATGCCAAGAGCCAGGTCACCCTGCGCTACGAAAACGGCAAGCCCTGCGCCATCGACGCCGTGGTTCTGTCTACCCAGCACAACCCGGAAATCAGCCAGAAAGATCTGCGCGAAGCGGTACTCGAAGAAATCGTTAAGCACGTTCTGCCCGCCGAGCTGCTCCACGCCGGCACCCAGTTCCACATCAACCCCACCGGCAACTTCGTGATCGGTGGCCCGGTAGGCGACTGTGGTGTGACTGGCCGTAAAATCATCGTTGATACCTACGGCGGCATGGCCCGTCACGGTGGCGGCGCCTTCTCCGGCAAAGACCCCTCAAAAGTAGACCGCAGCGCCGCTTATGCGGGTCGTTATGTGGCGAAGAATATCGTTGCTGCCGGCCTGGCGGAGCGCTGTGAAATTCAGGTGTCCTACGCCATTGGTGTTGCCGAGCCGACGTCTGTGTCCATCAACACTTTCGGCACCGGCAAGGTGAGCGAAGACAAACTGGCAGCGGCGGTACGCGAGGTATTCGATCTGCGTCCCTACGGCATTACTAAAATGCTCGACCTGCTGCACCCCATGTATCAGCCGACCGCAGCCTACGGCCACTTTGGTCGCGAGCCTTTTGAACACACTTACACCTTTAAAGAGAACGGCAAAGAGCGCTCCGAAACTGCGACCGCCTTCAGCTGGGAAAAAACCGACAAAGCTGAGGCTCTGAAAGCTGCGCTTTCATAAGCCGCCAATCGAATTCGACAAAGAGGAAATAGACATGACTGCCACTGCAGCACAAAGCAACTTTACCGACTACAAAGTCGCCGATATTTCACTGGCCGAGTGGGGCCGCCGCGAAATCGAAATCGCGGAAACTGAAATGCCAGCACTGATGGCCCTGCGCACCAAGTACAAAGCCGAGCAACCGCTGGCAGGCGCCAAGATCATGGGCTGTATTCACATGACCATCCAGACTGCGGTTCTGATCGAAACCCTGATCGAGCTGGGCGCGGAAGTACGTTGGTCTTCGTGCAACATCTTCTCTACTCAGGATCATGCGGCTGCCGCTATCGCCGCTGCGGGCATCCCCGTGTTTGCCTGGAAGGGTGAAACCGAGGAAGAGTTCTGGTGGTGCATTGAGCAAACCGTTCTGAGCGAAGGCAAAGAGTGGGATGCCAACATGATTCTCGACGACGGCGGCGACCTGACCCTGCTGCTGCACGACAAATACCCGCACATGCTGGACAAAATTCACGGCATCTCTGAAGAGACCACCACAGGCGTTCACCGTCTGCTGGAAATGCTGGAAAAAGGTACCTTGAAGGTACCGGCCATCAACGTCAACGATGCAGTAACCAAGTCCAAGAACGACAACAAGTACGGCTGTCGCCACAGCCTGAACGATGCCATCAAGCGCGGCACCGACCACCTGCTGTCCGGTAAAAAAGCGCTGGTTATCGGCTACGGTGACGTGGGCAAGGGCTCTGCGGCTTCACTGCGCCAGGAAGGCATGATCGTTAAAGTGACCGAGATCGATCCAATCTGCGCCATGCAGGCCTGCATGGACGGTTACGAAGTGGTTTCGCCCTACCTGAACGGCATTAACGATGGCACTGAGGCGAGCATCGACAAGCAACTGCTGGGCACCACCGATCTGGTTGTGACCACCACCGGCAACGTTGACGTGTGTGACGCCAACATGCTGAAAGCCCTGAAAAACGGCTGCGTGGTGTGCAACATCGGTCACTTCGACAGCGAAATTGATACCGCCTACATGCGCAAAAACTGGAAGTGGGAAGAGATCAAACCGCAGGTTCACCGCATTGTTCGCAACGAATCCAACGGTGATCACCTGATCCTGCTGTCTGAAGGTCGCCTGGTGAACCTGGGCAACGCCACCGGCCATCCCTCGCGCATCATGGACGGCTCTTTCGCTAACCAGGTGCTGGCACAGATGTACTTGTGGGAGCGCAAGTTTGCGGATCTGCCGGAAGCTGAAAAGAAAGCCAACCTGTACTGCAAAGTGCTGCCGAAGAAACTCGACGAGGAAGTGGCCGCAGAAATGGTACGCGGTTTTGGCGGCGTGATTACCCGCATGACCGACGAGCAGGCCAAGTACATCAACGTACCGGTCGATGGCCCTTACAAGCCGGAAAGCTATAAGTACTAATTGTACTTCGTCATCGCGAGGAGCAATGCGGCGCGACGATCTCTTTGGCAGCAAACGTCACGAGGTTGCTTCGTCGCTGCGCTTCTCGCAACGACAGGTTGTTAACTAAAATATCGGACTCTAAGAATGTCCCAACAACGCTACAGTTTTGAATTTTTCCCGCCGAAAACCGACGTCGGACGGGAAAAACTGCAGACCGTTCGCGCCGAGCTAAACGCCCTCGGCCCGAGCTTTTTCTCTGTCACTTACGGTGCCGGCGGCTCCACCCGCGACAACACCCTCGGCATTGTGAAAGCGATGAAGTCTGAAGGTTTGTCGGTTGCACCCCACCTGTCTTTTGGTGGTGACGATGAAGCTTCCATGCTGGAACTGATCAATACCTACAAAGACGCCGGTATTGACCGCATCGTTGCCCTGCGCGGCGACCTGCCCTCGGGTATGGGTGCCACCCGGCTGGTGTACGCCAAGGAG
>JBFKXO010000122.1:0-6291 GCA_041638115.1 Litorivivens sp.
GGTTATTATTGCATCGCTGGTTATCGTGGTTGATCAGGTACTCAAAGCCTACTTCTTTACCATCAGCAAGCAGCTGTCGGTATTCGTTGGTTTGATTATCACTAACTGTATTGTTATGGGGCGCGCTGAAGGCTTTGCCATGAAGAACGGCCCCATCGCCAGCTTTGTTGACGGTGTCGGCAATGGCCTTGGCTACAGTGTGGTGCTGCTGTTTGTCGCCTTCTTCCGCGAATTGTTCGGCTCCGGCAGCCTGTTCGGTATCCAGATTCTGGAAACCGTGAATAACGGTGGTTGGTATGTTCCCAATGGTCTGATGCTATTGCCGCCGAGTGCATTCTTCCTGATCGGCTTTTTCATCTGGGCTCTGCGTGCTTGGAAAACCGAGCAGGTTGAAGAGCCGGAATTTAAAATCTGCTCCAACACTCGCGCACAGGAGGCCGTGTAAATGGAATACTATCTGAGCCTCTTTATACGCTCGGTCTTTATCGAGAACATGGCCCTGGCCTTCTTCCTGGGCATGTGTACCTTTCTGGCGATCTCGAAGAAGATTCAGGCAGCGTTAGGTCTGGGGATTGCGGTTATCGTGGTGCTGACTATCACCGTACCCGTCAATAACCTGATTTACACCAACCTGCTGGCCGACGGCGCACTGGCCTGGGCCGGTTACCCGGACGTAGACCTGAGCTTCCTCGGCTTGCTGAGCTACATCGGTGTTATCGCGGCAATCGTTCAGATCATGGAAATGTTTCTGGATAAGTATGTGCCGGCGCTGTACAGCGCACTCGGCGTATTCCTGCCACTGATCACCGTAAACTGCGCGATCATGGGTGCCTCTCTGTTCATGGTAGAACGTGACTACAATCTCGCCGAGTCTGTGGTCTATGGTGCAGGAGCCGGTACTGGTTGGGCCCTGGCAATCGTTGCCCTGGCAGGTATTCGTGAAAAGATGAAATACAGTGATGTACCTGAAGGTCTGCGTGGGCTGGGTATTACCTTTATCACTGTTGGCTTGATGTCGTTGGGCTTTATGTCCTTCGGCGGCATCGATCTGTAACCGAGGGGAGACTGACGTAGTATGAATACAGTAATCATTCTCGGTGTCAGCATGTTCACGGTGGTGGTGCTATCACTGGTTGCCGTGATCCTGTTTGCCCGCTCGCGTCTGGTGAGCTCCGGCAACGTGAACATCGAAATTAATGGCGAGAAAACCATCACCGTTCCGGCTGGTGATAAGCTGTTGGGCACTCTGGCCTCGAACAATCTGTTCCTGGCCTCTGCCTGTGGCGGCGGTGGTAGCTGTGCCCAGTGCAAATGTATTGTGGAAGAGGGCGGCGGCTCCATGCTGCCTACCGAAGAAGCTCACTTCACGCCGCGCGAAGCCCGTCAGGGCTGGCGTCTGTCCTGCCAGACTCCGGTCAAACAGGATATGAAGATCGAGATCCCGGAAGAGGTCTTCGGGGTCAAACAGTGGGAGTGTACGGTCGAGTCCAATCCGAACGTGGCCACCTTTATTAAAGAGCTGACTCTGCGTCTGCCCGAAGGTGAAAATGTTGATTTCCGTGCTGGTGGTTACGTGCAGCTGGAATGTCCGCCGCATCTGGTGAAGTACAAGGATTTCGATATTCAGGAAGAGTATCTGGATGACTGGAAAAAATTCGGCTTTCTGGATCTGGAATCGAAATGTGACGAGACAACGATCCGTGCATACTCGATGGCCAACTACCCGGAAGAGAAAGGGATTGTTAAGTTCAACATTCGCTGTGCTACGCCACACCCGAGTGACCTGACAGTTCCGCCCGGCATTATGTCTTCCTGGGTGTTTAACCTGAAGCCTGGCGACAAGGTCAAGGTGTATGGTCCCTTCGGTGAGTTCTTCGCCAAGAAAACCGATGCGGAAATGGTCTTTATCGGTGGTGGTGCCGGGATGGCGCCCATGCGTTCTCACATCTTTGACCAGCTCAAGCGCCTGAACAGCGACCGCAAAATCTCTTTCTGGTACGGCGCGCGCTCCATGCGCGAAGCTTTCTACGTGGAAGAGTTCGACAAGCTGGCCGAAGAAAATGAGAACTTCAAGTGGCATCTGGCCTTGTCCGATCCACTGCCGGAAGATAACTGGACGGGTCTGAAAGGCTTTATCCACCAGGTACTGTACGACAACTACCTGAAAGATCATCCGGCGCCGGAAGATTGTGAGTTCTACATGTGTGGACCGCCGATGATGAACGCCGCCTGTATCAAGATGCTGGAAGATCTGGGCGTTGAGAAAGAAAATATTCTGCTGGATGATTTCGGTGGCTGATTCTTTCCGAGCAACACTACAAGGAGCAGCCCTCGGGCTGCTCTTTTTCGTTTTGGCAGGATGCAGCCAGAAGCCGGAGGTCGTGAAGCTCAGCGGTGAGACGATGGGTACTCGCTACCACATTACACTGCTGCCAAGCGAAGACTTTGATGCCGATACTGCGCAGCGCGATCTCGACGCCTTGCTGCAGGCATTCAATCAGATTGCGTCAACCTACGAGCCGCGCTCGGAGGTCAATGCCATCTCTGCGATGACGCTGGACGAGTGGCACGACATCAGTCATACCCTGTCCGATATGCTGCTGATCAGCCTGGAAATCAACTGGCTGACCGGTGGGGCATTCGATGTGACCATTTCACCGCTGGTGGAGTTGTGGGGCTTTGGCGCCGAGCGTCGTCCGCAACATGTCCCCTCGCAAAGTGCGATCAATGCGGCTCTAGGAGAGGTGGGCTTTCGCCATCTCGAACTCGATCTGGCCGAACCCCGGCTTAAGTTGAAGCAACCCGTGACGGTTGATCTTTCCGGTGTGGCCAAGGGCTATGGGGTCGACATGGTGGCCGAGTGGTTGCAGCGTCAGGGAATTGCCAACTATCTGGTGGAGATTGGCGGCGAAATACGGGCAGCGGGACACAGCCTGCGCGGTGATGCCTGGCGTGTCGGCATCGAAAAGCCGCAAGGGCTGGGCGCTGGCGTACAGCAGGCTATACGAATAGATGGCGTTGGGCTGGCCACGTCGGGGGACTACCGCAACTATTTTGAAGAAAATGGAAAGCGCTATTCCCACACCCTTGATCCGGTCACGGGTTTTCCGATTGACCATCGCACGGCCTCGGTAACCGTGATTGCCGAGACGGCGGCCTACGCCGATGCTCTGGCGACGGGGTTGCTGGTGCTCGGCGCAGAGCGGGCGCTGCAACTGGCTGACACTCACGACCTGGCGGTATTTGTTATCGAGAAAGCTGAATCTGGCTTTGAGACCCGCTGGAGCAAGGCATTTGAACCCTACCTGGATTAAGGCGTATGGTAGGGGCGAGGTGATGTTATGAAGATGTTATTAGTCACATTTGTCGTCATGCTGTTTTTGGTGACCATCATGGCCATCGGCGTATTGATGGGCCGCAAGCCCATCAAAGGTTCATGTGGCGGGGTTGGCAACGCCCTCAACGAGCCGGATTATGTCTGTGATCTGTGTGGTAATGATCCCAACAAGTGTGAAGAGGAAAGCGGTAAGGCCGCGTCGGCTAGTGCCAAGAGTTCTCGCAACTTTTACGAGGCTGAATAGTCGCGATATCGCTACGGCTTGATGTACTTGTCTCGCAATGCATCAAGCCGCTCGGCAAGCTCTCCATCCATCATTCGAAAACCCGCGACAGGTTGCGGATAGCTTTCAACCTGGTGACGCTTCATCCCTTTTGAAAATACGCCGAGATTAATCCACGTGTCTCCCTGAACGCACACCGGCGAGCAGCCCGATACCCCGTAATCAACCTTGCAACTGGCATAGCCCGTTCGGCCTTCACGGCGCTCAATACTCAATAATTCGCAGTTTTCCTCCACCATGCGCTGACCTTCACTGACGCCCTGATCAAAGTGATAGCACATAAACTGCACTTGCTGTTGGCAGTTTTCCAGCACTTGGGGTTCAAGAGGCTGAGTCGGCAGGTGGGGGAGCGTGTCGGCAAAACGACGGTTATCGTCGAATTCACAGCGCGGTGCGCGCAATACCAGCAGCGCCCAGTCGTCGATTTCCAGGCTGTTCCAATTCAATCGGGGCGGCACAGCAATTTCGACCGGATTAACCCAGCTGCCGTCCGGCAACTGCACGGCGATATCGGCACGATTGGCCAGGCGACTAAAGCGATGATCCAGCACACTATGGCCGGCGGTGGAGGCGATCCAGTAACAGTGCCCGCCAGCAATCAGAGTGGCATTACTGTAGGCCGCGCGGCCATTGCTTTTTAAGCGGCGCAGGCGGGTAAACACGGCGGGGTCCACCGGTGCGTCGACCAGGGATATCTGGCGTCGACGGGTTTTCTCTGAGGCTGCCTCCAGCGTCAAATAGATAGTTTCCACGCTGAGCTGTTCGGTAGCGCCGACACTGATCGGTTTGGCCGCGCAGGCGCCGGCGATAAAACACAGCGCGAACAGCAGGTAGCGAGTCAGGCTATTGCCAAAGCGCGCGGCGTTTTTCATAGGTTTCCCGACATAGAGCAACATCTTCAAGGAATTTTGGCAGTTCATCGAGGAGCATGGCCTGTGGGCCGTCAACAAGCGCTTTGGTGGGCGCCGGATGGAAATCCACCAGAATCATATTGGCGCCGGCGATCACTCCCTGGGCTGTGGCGTGGCAGATGTCCATCACCTGATCCGGGCTGTGATCCCGGGTGCCCACGGAATGGGACGGGTCAATGCAAACCGGCATCCGAGTAAGGCGCTTGACCACCGGTATATGGGAAAAATCCACCATATTGCGGTGAGGTGCGCCGAAATCACTTTTCATGCCTCGCAGACAGAAGATCACCTGGGAGTTGCCTTCACTGGCGAGGTATTCGGCAGCGTTCAGTGATTCATTCAGGGTGATGCCGAAGCCGCGTTTGAGCAGCGCAGGGTAGCGCTGTTGCCGACCAATGGCCTTAAGCAATTCGAAATTCTGGGTGTTACGCGTGCCGATTTGCAGGATAACGCCGGTAGGTCGGCCGCATTTTTCCAGGCAGGTATCAATTTCCTCGATATGGGATTCGTGGGTCACTTCCATCGCGATGGCCGCAATACCGTGCTTGCCTGCCAGCTCGAATACGTAGGGCAGGCAGCCCTTGCCGTGCCCTTGAAAGGCGTAGGGATTGGTACGGGGTTTGTAGGCGCCCATCCGGGTGCAGCGTTGCCCATTGGCAGCCAGCGTCTTCATCATCAGATCGACATGTTCCGGGTTGTCGACCGCGCACAGTCCGGCAAATACGTGCAAGGTGTCCTGATCGAAACGCAGTCCCTGATAATCGAAACCGCTGATGCGAAGATCATCGTGATGCCGTCCGAGTACCCGATACTCTTCGGAAATGCGAATAACTCGCTCAACGGCAGGCAGCGCTTCCATGTCGGCGGTATCCAGAGATTTGGTTTCGCCGATCAGATAGATTTCCGTGAGTTGCTGTTGCTGGCCCTGAACCACATGTTCCTTGACCGATACGCCGGAAAGGGCGTTCAGGTGGGCCATCGTAGCCTTGTAATCCTCAGATTGGCGATCGATATCCGGATGCAAAATTAGCAGCATGGTTAGGCTCCAACACTTACTGACAGCGGGAATTATGCGTTCTGCTGCCTGTGAACTTCGCGTATGATGGGCAGCCTGAAAAC
This sequence comes from Litorivivens sp., assembly GCA_041638115.1. Taxonomy (GTDB): domain Bacteria; phylum Pseudomonadota; class Gammaproteobacteria; order Pseudomonadales; family Spongiibacteraceae; genus Litorivivens. Next base: position 5,651 of record JBFKXO010000122.1, read on the forward strand.
TCCTTGACCTACTATAAGCCAAATACACGATTACGCGCCAATGGCCCAGATTTCATCCAGCTTGTATTCACTGCGCATTGGGTTGCGCTATTTTTTCAGTCGGCGGCGCGACCGCTTTCTGTCGCTGGTCTCGTGGATTTCTCTGTTGGGAATGGCAGTCGGTATAACCTCGTTGATTGTCGTGATGTCGGTGATGAATGGCTTCGAGGGCGAGTTACGTGGCCGGGTGCTGTCTCTGGTACCCCACGGATTTATTGATGGTCCCGAGCGCCGGCTCAATAATTGGCAGGATCTATCGCAGCAGATTGTGCAGCAACCGGGTGTTGTCGGTGTGTCGCCTTATGTGGGTTCGGCGGCCATGCTGATGCGGGGGGACAGGCTGCGCGGTGTGGAACTTTTCGGTATTGATCCACAAGCGGAAACCGCTGTCTCGTCGATCCACGAGCGTTTGGTGGAGGGGCGTTATTTACAGATGCCCGACTTTGAAATTCTGCTGGGTGATATTTTGGCGCGCCACCTGCAGGTGACCGTGGGTGACAACGTTACCGCCGTGTTGCCAATGGTCACCGTCACGCCTTTGGGGATTTATCCTCGGGAAAAGGTGATGAGGGTCGTGGGTATCTTCAGCGCTGGTGCGGATA
>JBFKXO010000123.1:0-6214 GCA_041638115.1 Litorivivens sp.
CAACGCCAGTGGCGCCACCGCCAACAATGGCAACCGATACGGGGGACTGGGTGAAATTGGCCCGTTCGCAGTGATTGAGAAAACGCTCGTGGAAAAGATCGGCCTGAGCCCGGCTATCCAGAAACAGGCAGTGCTCGTGAACCCCCGGTGTCCCGAAATCATTGCCGACGCTACCCAATGCCAGCACCAGGTAGTCGTAGTCCAGGCGTCGTTCGGGTAATACTTCATCCCCCAAATCATCAAAAACCGGTGCCAGGATTAACTGCCGCTGATCCCGGTCAACACCGCTCATCCAGCCATAGGCAAAATGGTAATGGTTGCTCCGCGCATGAGCCCGGTAATTGATGGCATCGAGATCCGCATCAATCGCACCCGTGGCCACCTCGTGAAAACGCGGCTTCCAGATATGGCTGCTGTTACCGTCGACCAGCGTGATCCGTGCTTTTCCGGTTTTTCCCAGGCGCTGACCCAATCGAGTAACCAGGGGTAATCCGCCTGCCCCGCCGCCTACGACAACAATATTGATCACGTCCTGTTCTCCCACATCCGCTTGCGGCGCCAAGCTTAAGGCCCGGGCTTTCTCCAGGCAAGGCGATGCGTAGGTATTATCACTATTTCAGCGATGAACCTCGCGCCGACCACCACGTACACGCTTGCACTTACCCGCCAGAACGCGGCAAAGTGCCCACTGGCCAAAACCCGGATATAACACCATGACTGATGATCGCAAAATTCCCCGCCTGAAGGACAATAACTACAGCGAGCAGGCTGCCGAGTTGAGGCGCGAGTTCCTAACCCGCAAAACCGGCGCCGATTTGAGCCATACCGGACACTACTCCCTGCCTCCGGAATCCCTTAGCGGTAATACTGAAAACTTTATTGGTGTGGTCCAGATGCCGGTAGGTGTAGCGGGGCCCTACCTGATTAACGGCGAGCACGCCCAAGGCGAGTTTTACATTCCGTTGGCCACAACAGAAGGAACGCTGGTCGCTTCGTATTCCCGTGGCATGCGGGTAGTGAGTGAATCCGGCGGGGTGTCGGTGAGCGTGGTTGACGAATTTATGCAGCGCGCGCCACTGTTCGAATTTGCCACCGCCCGCGAGGCCATCGCCTTTTCCCGCTGGCTGGACGATAGCTACGAGGCTATTCGTGAGCAGGCCGAAAGCAGCAGCTCAGTGGCCAAACTGCAACATATCCAGAAATGGGTGATCGCGAACAAACTTTTCACGCGCTTCAATTACACCACAGGCGATGCGGCCGGCCAGAACATGACCGGCAAGGCGACCCACATCGCCTGCCAGTGGATACTGAAAAACTACGACGGCGCCTTTACCAATTTTTCCCTGTCCGGCGGTATAGAGACCGACAAGAAACATTCGCATATGAACCTGCTGCATCCGCGCGGTAAACGCGTGGTCGCAGAGGCGGTGATAAAGAAAGAGATTCTGCTGAACACCATGCGCGCCGATCCGGCGAAAATGGTCAAGCTGCGGCAGCGCACAATACTCGGCAGCCTGTTGGCGGGTTCGGCCTACAACGGTCCACACTCAGCCAATGGGATTGCCTCATTGTTTATCGCCACCGGCCAGGATGAAGCGAATGTGGTGGAATCTCACACCGGCATTGCGTTTATGGAACTGACCGACGAGGGCGACCTGTATTATTCCGTCACCTTGCCCTCGGTCATCTGCGCTTCCTACGGCGGTGGCACGGGCCTGGCCACGCAGCGGGAATGCCTGGAAATGCTTGGCTGCTATGGTAAAGGCAAAGCGAAAAAACTGGCGGAAATTATTGGCGCCACCGTGCTTGCGGGCGACCTGTCGTTGGCTGCGGCTATCGTGTCCGATGAGTGGGTTTCCAGCCACGACCAATATGGGCGGAACCGGCCCTGAGGCCGGGCGCCTTACTTCGTTGCCGGCCGGAACACCTGTATACCACCTACGGGCTCGAATCCACTGCGCAGAAAGAAGGGCAGTTGCGGGTCTACGCCATAGTGGAAGATCGACGTGGCCGTAGCCGATAAGGTCAAATACTGATTCCCCTTCGCGTCAGGCACCACAAAAGCGCCCGATGCATCGCGGCTATCAAAGGTTGCCAGCACTTCGCCGGTGGCCGGGTCAATTTGCGCCACCACCACTTTGCGTGGCTGGGGAAAGGGCGTGGCGCCCAGATCAACCTGATAACACAAATCCAGGAAGGTCCACAGCCCGGAATCGGTGACGGTGATCAGTCCATCCACCGTGGCCACGCGATCAAACAGCAGATGCCAGCGCAATTGATCAACGGCCACCTGGTGATAATCGCGCCGCCATTTAATGGCGCCAGTTTTCCCGTCGATCGCGACAATGGTGCCCTGCTCGCCATTAAAGGAATAGACGGTTCCATCGGGACCTATCGACGGCGAAGCTTGTCCCATCGTGTCGCTGGCGCTCCATTTGACCGCGCCGCTTTCGGTATCGACCGCGATCATCATGCCATTGTCGTCAATCGCATAAACCAACTTGCCGTCGGGGGATATCGCCGGGCTGGTACCCGAGCCACCACCCATCGGAGTTGCAAATGCAATGTCGATTTTTCCACCGACGATATCAATGCCGAACAGCACGCCGTCGTCTGGATTTTCCGCCGCCGACGTTATAAACAGGCGTCCGGAGCGGTTGTGAATCGCCGGGGTGTTGGTAACTGCCATATTTCGGCCGTAGAGAATATCCCAGAGCTGCTGATGAAAAGCCTCTGCAATCAGACCGCCTTGCCAGATACCGGGCGGAAGCGGCGCAGAAGGTTTGCCCTGGCTCACCGGCAAGGTGAACACAGGCACCGCCAGCTCACCCGAATCGCGATAGAAAAAGGCCACCTTGCCATCGGTACTGACACCACCAACCCAGCCATCGGGATGAAACACCGGGGTAATAAACAGGCCATCAATACCCAGCTGTTTGAGATCAGTTACCCAGCGCAGCTTACCCTGCGGGGTAAACGACCACAGCTGGTTAAGATCGTTGGCGTACACGTTATTGTCACTGTCAATAATCGGCGCAGAAATCACTGCTCCGTAATCCACATCATCCAGTGACTGCATGGGTGACGTTTCCCACAGCAATGTCCCGTCCGCGCTGTAAGCGTGCAAATGACTGGTACCCACCCCTCGGCCGGTGGGCACGTACAGTCGGTCGGCCGTATCGAAAATCGGCCCGACAAAGATTGCCGCGCCCTCCAAGGCAGCCCAATAGGGCTGAACTTTCGCACTGGGCGACAGGGCAACGTAGTCCGAGTTGTGACTATCACCGTGAACGCTGACCCAGTGGCTAGGTGCATAAGGCTCGGGGCTGGCGGCATGGGCTGCGCCAGACATCCCGATGACGAGCATCGTGACAACGATTGTTATAGTTGATGTCATTCTTGGTATCCCTTCGATTATTCGGGGCCAGCCGACAAGACACACGACAGCTGCCGCAGGTAGCGATAAAACTACGAGTTGGCGGCAATACCGCACAGAACCAAATGCAGCGTTTTCGTGTGCAAAAACGCCGCCGGTTTCAGACTCACCGAATTATAAATTGCGGGGGATTAAATCTCTGTCAGATAAACGTATGTTTTAACCGGGTAGAAAACCGGCCAATGGTGACCGCTGAATAGTCCATCGGCGCAGCGACAACCGATGGACCTGCAGGGAAAATAGTAAATCAGTCACGCCACTGACTGAACACAAAATCATTGTCTTTCTGGCTGGTATGACACTGAAAGCATTGCGCTTTCGCCTGATCACCAATGACAGCCTGCTTCGCATCACCACGAGCAAAACCCTCAAAGCCCCAACCCCCGGTATCGGCAAACCGTTTGCTGTGCTTTTGCATGACGCCCAGCACTTTGCGTCCACCTTCGGTAATGGCGTTGCCGGCTGCATCGGCTTCAAGCAGATCAAATACTATCACCGAGCCATTGGGGAATTTCCCTGTCTGGTAGCCTTTCATCGCCTTGTCGTTGGCATACAGGTGGTGTACTCCGCCAAAGGCGGCATGCAGTGGATGGCCTTCCTGAATCACCATGCTCTTTACGTGCGTCCATTGCCGATAGTCTGAGGGGTAGTTAACCTGAGTTTCGCCGGCGTAACCTGCCGAAGCAGCCAATCCGATAACAAGCATTAATAGTTTGTGGCAGAATCGTGTCATGAGAGGGTCTCCCGTCGTTAACCCGTCTTGAGGCTAGTTCGCTCGATGGCACTTCTCAATCAGGCACTTTCAGGTTAGGCAGGTACTAAATGGTGCAAATTAGTGATTTTCCAGCAAATAAAAAAAAGACCGTGTCGGTCGCACGCGCTGTTGAAGATATCGTGGGATGCAAATGGTCACTTGAAGTGCTGGCTGCCGTGCGTCATGGAATCGTAAGGCCCGGCGCCATACAGCGCCACGTTGAAGGATTATCGACCAAGGTCTTGAATGAGCGGCTGGTTAAAATGCAGCGCTACGGCATTATGAAAAAGGAAATCTTTCCGGAAGTGCCACCCCGTGTTGAGTACCAAATCACGCCGTTCGGCGAACAGTTTCTATCAATCCTCGATCGTATTGAGCAGGTGCAGTCAGATCTCGATGCCAACGGTATGACCTGAAGTTCACGCAGAACAACCAACGACAAGCCAACTCAATAGCCATCAGTGTCGTGATTACGGCCGCAAAGAACTGAATATTTTTATGACACTTCAACAAATCCTCGGCGTACAGGCCCGCTCTTCCTGGACAGAGAAAGCCGTTTCGGGCCTGGGCGCCCTAATCGCGATCAGCGCCATTTTCTATTGCACAGACTGGTTGAGCGGCTTTGATGTGGCGATGGCTTTATTGCCCTCGATGGGCGCATCTGCAGTACTGGTACTGGCAGTGCCTCACGGTATGCTCTCCCAACCGTGGCCGGTATTGGCAGGCAACCTGGTGTCTGCAGCCATCGGTGTCAGCGTGGCGCTGACGGTTGAACCGGTCTATCTGGCAGCAGGATTTGCTGTCAGTCTTTCCATCGCGGCCATGCACTTGCTGCGCTGCATCCATCCACCGGGTGGCGCAACAGCACTTGTGCCCGTGATTGGCGGCGATGCCATACAGGCTATGGGCTATGACTTTATCCTGATACCTGCGCTGGTGAATTGTCTGGTGCTGTTGGCCGTTGCACTAATTTACAACAACTGTTTTTCATGGCGTCGCTATCCGGCATCGCTGGTCAAGTACGACCATTCCATGTATCACCCGGAAACCTTCAATATCTCGGCGCGCCATATTCAGCAGGCCATGGAAAGCATGGACGAGGTGATTGATGTATCGCCCGAGCAAATAAAATACCTGGTTGATAAAGCCGACGAGATCATGCTCCTGGAGCATATGCCGGAATTTACCATCCAGGTCGGGCACTACTACACCAACGGCGGCGCTGGCAGGCTGTGGTCTGTGCGACAAGTCATCGACATTTCCAACCACCCCAGCCCGGCCAAACGCGAGGTGATGTACCGCACCGTAGACGGGGCTTTCAAGGGAGAGAACGGTACCGTGCGCCTTTATGAATTTCGCCGCTGGGCAAAAGAACAAATGCGCTCATCGTCTTCGTAACGATTTCTGTAGCGTTCAGGCACGGTATTTTAAGCACTTTCCTTCAAGCTATGCTCGGGACCGCGGAGCATAGCCTCTGCCATATTCTCGGCAGCCTGATGGGTAGAAACGTTTTGTGCTTGAGCGGTGTTGAACACTTGAGTCAACGTATCAGTTATACCCTCAACGCGCTGTTCGCTCAGCTCACCACTTTGGCCACTCTGTTGATAGAACACATCGATGATGCCGCCGGCATTGATCACAAAGTCCGGGGCGTACAGTATCCCGCGTTGTCGCAGGTAGTCTGCCTGCTCTGGAGAGGCCAGTTGATTATTGGCAGCGCCCGCGACAATATCGGCGCGCAGCTGCGACACCGTGTTTTCATTGAGAATCGCACCCATCGCGCAGGGCACAAACACGTCGGCGCGCACGGTCATGATGGATTGCGGCGGCACAACTCTGGCGCCCAGCTTTTCCGCGCGTTTCAGGTTCTCCTGATCGATATCTGCCACAATGACTTCGCCACCCGAACGCACCAGCCGCTCAATCAAATGACGCCCCACCGAACCGGCACCTTGAACAGAGAATCGCAATCCTCTTAAGGAGTCGCTGCCGCGCTGGAAACGCAAAGCCGCACGAATTCCACA
>JBFKXO010000124.1:0-6197 GCA_041638115.1 Litorivivens sp.
GCCAAAGCCACCGCTGGTGACCACACCGACTGGCGCATCGTTGGCATCTACCAGACGCGCGCCTTCGCGAACGGGAGCACGACCGTCAATATCCAGCAACACCCGCTGGCTGTCGACGCCAGCGGACCACTGCGCGGCAACCACTTCGGCACCGGGATAACCACCGGCGCGCTCGCCATCGGGACGGCGGGCTTTATTGACCGCCCATTTCAGGTTGGCCGTAACCGGCGTTTTGCGGGTATCGATGTCGTGACCGTAGAGGCAAAGCCCTGCTTCCAAACGCAGGGAATCTCGTGCACCGAGACCAATGGCCGACACTTCATCGCAGGCCAGCAGCGCTTGGGCCAGTTCTGCAGCGCGCTCAGCCGGCACAGATATCTCATAACCGTCTTCGCCGGTATAACCCGAGCAGCTGACCCAACAGTCGATGCCTGCGACCGTCAGATCGGCGGTGTCCATAAACACCATCTTTTCAGCACCGAGGGCAAGACGTTCCATCACTGCGCGGGCCTTGGGTCCCTGCAAAGCCAACAGCGCTTTATCGTCAAGCAACTCAAACTGCAATTGCGGAACCCGGTCTCGCAGCCAGGCCAGATCCTCGTGTTTGCAGGCAGCATTGACCACCAGCATGAAATGGTCCCCACAGTTGGCAAACATCAGATCGTCGAGAATACCGCCGTCGTCGTTAGTCAGCAGGCCGTAACGCTGACGGTTTACCGCCAGCCCAATCACGTCTTGGGGCAAGGCACTTTCCAGTGACGCGGCAATCTCCTCTCCGGTAACGCGAATCTGCCCCATATGCGACACATCAAACAGGCCCGCACTGTCGCGCGTGGCGAGATGTTCTTTCAATACACCGTCCGGGTATTGCACGGGCATGGCATAACCCGCAAAGGGAACCATCTTTGCACCAAGTTTTTCGTGCAGATCAAACAACGGGGTTTTCAACAGATCAGACAAGGATCGGGCCTCTCAAGCTGCCAGTTTAAACAGGCGATTAAAGTTTTCGGCGGTTTGCGTCACCACCTCGTCAAAGGAAATGCCTTTGATATCGGCGACACACTGCGCCACTTCCACCACGTATTTGGGCTCATTTTTCTTGCCGCGAAACGGCACCGGTGCCAGATAGGGGGAGTCGGTTTCCACCAGCATACGTTCCAGCGGCACACTGGCAACCACCTCGCGTAAATCCGCAGCATTTTTAAAGGTGATAATGCCCGAGAAGGATATGTAGAAATTCATATCGAGCGCAGCGTGAGCCATCTCCCGGCTTTCGGTAAAGCAGTGCAGCACACCGGCAACATCCGGGTCCGATTCTTCACGAATGATATCGAGGGTGTCCTGACGCGCATTGCGGGTATGCACGATAACCGGCTTACGTGTTTGCGCAGCAGCCCGCAGATGGTTGCGGAAACTGGCTTGCTGGGCCGTCTTGTTTTCTTCGGAGTAATAATAATCAAGACCGGTTTCACCGATGGCAATCACCCGCTCATGGTCGGCGAGTTCAATCAGCGCATCGGTCGCCTCGATGTCATCGGCCAGATCCAGCGGATGAATACCCACAGAAGCGTAGATATCCTTATGCTTTGCAGCTATATCGATCACGGTTTGTGCATTGCCGCGATCGATACCAATACATAACATCCGCTGCACACCGCGCTCGCGCGCTGCCTCCAGTGCCGCGTCGAGATTGCCGTCATAGGGGGAGAGATCCAGTCTGTCGAGATGACAGTGGCTATCAATAAGCATGGTGAATTCCGTTGATTCCAGCCTGCCGTCGCAGGCTGCCATTTACATGGTGTGAGTAGCCCGCTCGGAATCAAGCATACCGGCCAGGTACTCTTCGATTTTGCGGTTGGCGATGTCGTCTTCACCAATAAATTGAACGCCAATGCCGGGGCTGCGATTGCCTTGGGCGCCTCGCGGCGTAATCCAGACAACTTTACCTGCCACCGGAATTTTTTCCGGCTCTTCCATCAGCGTGAGGAGCATAAAGACCTCATCACCGATCTTGTAGGGTTTATTGGTGGGAATAAACAGGCCACCGCCGTTAATAAAGGGCATATACGCGCTGAACAGAACCGACTTGTCCTTGATATTCAACGAAAGCATGCCGCCCTTACCACCGGGGTTTAACGCCATTGGGTTCACTCCTGAAAGATCAATTTGCAAGCATAACGATACAGAGCCTAGACGCCAAGCCCCGCGTTCCGCGAACTACTCGGGCTGGTCCAGGCAAGCAACAGGGATTCCACCGTCAATTGTCTATTCAATGCCACACCGCGTTGCGCTTGGGCGCGCCACTCGAGAAGCTGTTTCTGAAAGCCGAGAATCTCGCGCGGATCGCGATCCAGCCACCGTTTCCAGAGTGCATTCACATTGTCCGGCTGGCCGGACATGGCCGCAGTCAGGAGGGTATGCACCCGCTGAGCCAGCCATTCAAAGACAAACTCGAGTTCCACCTCTTTGACACCTTCGGTGACCTGAGAAAGACTCTGAGTGCCGTCAATCCACGCTTGCAAGAGACTGTCGCAACGTTCCCGCTGGGCCAGCCCGTCAGATTCAAACAGGCATTGCGCAGCCAGCGGTCGCCCTCCCGTCTCGCGCAGACAGGTTTCGACCTGCGCCGCATCGCCAACGGACATTTTTAACCACTCACGGGCCAACGCATTCGGCGGTATCGGGAATTGCAACTGTTGACAGCGAGAGCGAATGGTCGGCAACAAGCGGGCCGGTTCACTACTCACCAATATCAGGACCGTATCACCGCTGGGCTCTTCCAAGGTTTTAAGCAAAGCGTTTGCTGTGTTGATATTCATCGCGTCGGCGGGGTGAACCAGAACCACTTTTCGGCCACCGGCTCGATGGGAGGTCTGCGCAGATAACGCTACCAGCTCACGCACCTGATCAACGGCAATCTGCTTTTTCCCCTCCGGTGGCTCGACGATATGCACATCGGGATTATCCAACCCAAAATGACAGCTGCGGCATTTGCCGCAGGCACCCTCCTCCTGCGGAGACTCGCAAGCAAGCCACGCCATAAGAGCACGCGCAAAACGCACTTTACCGATGCCGGCCGGGCCGGACAGGAGCAAGGCGTGCCCCAATCGCCCTTCGCGTTCGGCAGTAACCAATTGCTGCCATTGCGTTACCTGCCAGGGAAGAATGGTTTCAGCCACCTGCAACTCCCTGAGAGTCATTGCTCAACAGCTTGTCGAGAACAGCGACCACGTCCGCTGCCACCGCTTCGATCGGCTGTCCAGCATTCACAATGTGGAAACGCTGCGGTGCAGCCTCCGCTCTCGACAGGTAGGCGTTGCGTACTTTTTGAAAGAATACCAACGCTTCGCTTTCAAACCGGTCCAGGTCGCCGCGCGCTCTGGCACGGGCTAATCCTTCTTCGGGGGGCAGATCGAGTAGAATGGTACAGTCTGGTTGCAATGATTCCTGAACAAGCAATTCAAGGGATTCAATCGTGTTCAATGGCAACCCTCGCCCACCTCCCTGATAAGCAAACGTCGCGTCAGTAAAACGATCACTCAACACCCACTTACCCTCAGCCAGCGCCGGCCTGATAACCTGAGCCAGATGCTGGGCACGGGCGGCAAAAACCATCAATAGCTCAGCCTTGGCATCAACCATTTCATCACGAGGAGCCAACAGAAGTTCACGCAGCTCTTCCGCCAGCGGGGTACCACCGGGCTCACGGGTTTGCACGAACGAGATATTGTTGCGTTCCAACCACTCGACAATGGCATCAAGATTGGTGGACTTGCCCACACCTTCTGTGCCTTCCAACGTTATGAATTTACCTTTCACCGTTGACCTTTCCCATTACTGCCTGGATTGCTTCGGTTGAGGTGAGGAGCGATAGTCTTCGCGTCGTCGCAATTGATACTCCTTCACCGCTTTGATGTGCTGCTCCAGCGTTTCTGAAAACTGATGACTGCCATCACCTTTGGCAACAAAAAACAGGGCACCATCCTGCAACGGATGCAGCGCGGCGTGAATCGCCGCCTGCCCTGCCAGTGCTATCGGCGTGGGTGGCAGCCCTTTGTGTCGATAGGTGTTGTAGGGATTGCCAGAGTCCTTCAGATGGCTGAGGCGTAAATTTTTGCGCTCCCTGACCGGCAAGCCATAGATCACCGTCGGGTCAGTTTGCAAACGCATATCCTTTTGCAAACGCGTTACAAATACACCAGCAATTCGATCCCGCTCGTGAGGTTGGCCGGTTTCTTTCTCCACTATAGACGCCATAATCAACGCATCGTACGGTGTCTCATAAGGCAGATCCGCGGCACGTTGTTGCCACTCGGCATCAAGCACCTGCGTCATTTTTTGATAGGCCCGCGCAAGAATACCCAGATCAGTCGTACCGCGCACAAAGCTATAGGTGTCTGGGAAGAACAGACCCTCGGGGTTGTCGTTCAAGGGATCGTCTACCCCAATCTGCGGCCAAACTGGCAATTCAGCGTTGTACTGCTTCTCCAGATGAGGGTGACTTTGGAGATAGGCCATAATATCGTCGAAGGTCCAACCCTCAATCAGCGTCGCCCGGTAACTGATCACTTCACCACGCGTCAACTTGCCAATGAGCTCATAGCTCGTGATCCCGGGCTCGAGCCGGTACTCCCCGGATTGTATAGAACCCTCGATCTGCGCCAGACGAGCGTACACATTGAGGATCACACCGGGGTAGCTAATCAGGCCATCTTGCGTAAGGCGGTTGGTCATGCCGGAAAATCCCGTGCCCGACTCCAGCCACAATATATACTCTTTCCCCGGCACCTTAATGGGCTGGGACAGATGATGATTTGCCCAGATGACGCCCAATGCCAATAGCGTTCCAGCTAGCAGCAAGGTCGTGAACAGGCGCTTTAACCACTTAACCATACCAGACCGATTCCAACGATTGCTGTAGTTTCTGACACATAGTGGCTCCAGCGTAGTGGACGCAATCCACTTGTTTCACCGGCCACAAGCCGATCAGGCTGTTGCAAAAAAATACCTCCTCAGCACGAACCAAGTCGGTTAGCTTCAATTGACACTCCCGCACCGGGATTCCCAAACCGGAGGCTGTCGCCATGACCTTGGATCGCGTAATACCTGCGACACCGGCTCGATCCAGCCGCGGTGTCAGCAATTCCCCCCTGCGCGAGATAAACAGATTCGACGCGATGCCTTCCACCACCTCACCGGTCTCCAGCTGCATGATGCCTTCCGGGTACTCAGCCGGCCTGCGCTCGGCGCGCGCGAGAATGTGCGGCAAGCGGTTCGTATGCTTGATCCCCGCCATCTGACGTTGCGCCGGCAGCCTGGTGTGGGCAATAAAACTGCGAATGCCCTGCGCCCAATGGCGTCGAGATGGCGCCTGAGAAGCCGAAAGTTGAACATAGCGGTGACATTGACGAGTCGCTGGCTGGTAACCACGCAGCCCGGCACTTTGCCGGCTAAGACAAACCCGCAAAACACCATAGTGCATTGCAGCGGACTGCAACAACGACTCTATGTCATCAGAAAGTTCAGCCGGGTAATCCAACGACAGGCGGTGACAGCCGTGTTGCAAGCGCGTCAGGTGCTCATCGAGCCAAACAGCTCGCGCATCGCGCACCAGAATGGTTTCGAATAAGGCGTCACCAAGGGACCAGCCGCGATCATCCAACGGCAGACCCGATACGGGCCGGCCATTGTGTCGCATTAGCGCAGCGGCCACGATTAATCGATCTTGCCAAAGAGCAGGCTGCCGTTGGTGCCGCCAAAGCCGAAGGAGTTGGAGAGCGCTCGCTGAATCGGAATATGTTGAGCTTTATGCGGCACAAAATTCAGATCGCACTCAGCGTCCGGGTTGTCGAGATTAATTGTGGGAGGTGCAATTTGATCTCTGATCGCCAGCACCGAAAAAATCGCTTCAACCGCACCGGCGGCGCCGAGCAAATGCCCAACCATCGATTTGGTCGAGCTGACGGCAAGTTGATGCACCGCATCGCCAAACACCGCCTTGACCGCACGCGCTTCCGCCACATCGCCAGCCGGCGTCGAGGTACCGTGAGCGTTTATATACTGCACGTCCGCTGGTGCTACATTGGCATCTGCCAGCGCCGCCTGCATGGCGCGAGCGGCGCCGTTGCCATCTTCCGGCGGTGAGGTCATATGGAAGGCATCGGCACTCATGCCAAAGCCCTGCAATTCCGCATAAA
>JBFKXO010000125.1:0-6172 GCA_041638115.1 Litorivivens sp.
CCGTTTCTGGTGACATCGTATACAGCACGGCAGGCTTTTATGTAGGTGCTTGGATTTCCAGCTTGGGTTCATCGCTGGGTGGTAGCGAAATCGACACTTTTGCCGGCTACGGTTTTGAGGTGGGCAGTCTGGGTGTGGATATCGGTGTGCTGGATTACTACTACCCCGGTACCAACGGTGCAAGCAACGCCTCTGATGATTGGGGCAGCGGCCTGACCGAGGCCTACATCGGCCTGAGCTTCGCTGGTCTGGAGCTGTACTACTGGGATCAAATCAGCGGTGAGTCTACAGCGCTGGATGACAACTCCTACACCTCGTTGAGCTACGGCATGGGCAAATTCTCCGCGCTGGTTGGTTTTGCTGACTTCGAAGAAGCGGATGCTCCCGGCTCAGTCGACACCAGCTACACCCACCTGGATGTAAGCTACGCCTACAACGACAACCTGTCTTTCACTTTGAGCAAAGTGATCGACGTTGAAGACGAAAACAATGCCAACATGGCCGAGAGCGGCTACAGCGGCATTGATGATGATCTGCAATTTGTTGTCAGCTACAGCATCCCCCTGATGTAAGTCACACCCCGGCCGGCATACCCGCCGGCCGGATTTAACTAACCAGTTTCGAACCGGGTGTGCGTGGTTCTCCCATGCACCGTGTAGAGGAGATTTGTCTCATGAAACTGATAACAGCCATTATCAAACCCTTCAAACTTGATGATGTGCGCGAGGCGCTTTCGGATATCGGTGTGCAGGGTATCACTGTCACTGAAGTGAAAGGCTTTGGCCGTCAGAAAGGTCATACCGAGTTGTACCGCGGTGCAGAGTACGTCGTTGACTTCCTGCCCAAGGTGAAGCTTGAGGTCGCTGTGGCCGACGGATCTGTTGAACAGACCATCGAAGCCATCAGCAAGTCAGCCAACACCGGCAAGATTGGTGACGGCAAGATTTTCGTTTCTGCGCTGGAGCAGGTCATCCGTATCCGTACGGGCGAGACCGGCGAAGAAGCGATTTAAGAATTAGGGGCAAGCTCATTGCCGGCAATCGCCGGTACGGATTCGGACTTTGGCAGAAGGACGGAACCCCCAACAAGCCTGCGAGGTTTATTTAATCATGGAAAATCAAATATTTGAACTGCAGTACGCACTCGACACCTTTTACTTTTTGGTGTGCGGTGCGCTGGTTATGTGGATGGCGGCCGGTTTCGCCATGCTCGAAGCCGGTCTGGTGCGTTCCAAGAACACCACCGAGATCCTTACCAAGAACGTAGCCCTGTTCGCGATCGCGTGTACCATGTACATGATTTGCGGCTACTCCATCATGTACGGCGGCGGCGAACTGACGCTGTTCCTTGACGGCATCGTTGGCGACGGCGTAGCCGGTGCTGAAGAGCCTGCAACCTACGCGCCTTCTTCTGACTTCTTCTTCCAGGTCGTGTTTGTTGCGACCGCGATGTCGATTGTCTCCGGTGCGGTTGCCGAGCGTATGAAGCTGTGGGCCTTCCTGGCATTTGCAGTTGTCATGACCGGTTTCATCTACCCGATCGAGGGTGCCTGGACCTGGGGCGACATGCCGGTATTCGGACTGTACACACTGGGCGACCTGGGCTTCTCTGACTTTGCTGGCTCAGGCATCGTGCACATGGCCGGTGCGGCTGCGGCTTTGGCCGGTGTCATCCTGCTGGGTGCCCGTAAAGGCAAATACGGTAAAGACGGTCAGATCAATGCGATCCCCGGTGCCAACCTGCCGCTGGCGACCTTGGGTACCTTCATCCTGTGGCTGGGCTGGTTCGGCTTTAACGGCGGTTCGGTTCTGGCGACTGCCAGCGTTGAAAGCGCCAACTCTGTTGCCATCGTGTTCATGAACACCAACGCTGCAGCGGCCGGTGGTCTGATCGGTGCACTGGCAGTAGCCCGCATCATGTTCGGCAAAGCCGACCTGACCATGGCACTGAACGGCGCGCTGGCTGGTCTGGTGGCTATCACCGCTGAGCCTTCAACCCCGACTGCGCTGCAAGCGACCCTGTTCGGTGGTCTGGGCGGCGTACTGGTAGTGCTCTCCATCCTGACCTTGGACAAGCTGAAAATCGACGATCCGGTCGGTGCGATCTCTGTGCACGGTGTTGTCGGTCTGCTGGGTCTGCTGCTGGTACCGGTGACCAACGACGGTTCAAGCTTCTCTGGTCAGCTGATCGGCGCGGCCACCATCTTCGGCTGGGTATTCGTAGCCAGCATGGTGACCTGGGCGATCATCAAAGCGGTTATCGGCATCCGCGTCTCGGAAGAAGAAGAGTACGAAGGCGTGGACCTGTCAGAGTGTGGCATGGAAGCCTACCCCGAATTCACCCAGCAATAAGTCTCCCCCTGCTGGTGAATACCAAGGCGCCTCCGGGCGCCTTTTTTGTTCCTGAATAAATAGCGAGATACTTGGCGTAGATATTTGGGGTCAGGGTAAAAATTCATAATTTTTACTCTGACCCCAAATATCCCGCCCAACTATTACACCGCTGCGTAGTTGGTTTTGTTACCAAGCCAGCGCTGAATCAGGGCGTCGCTTAACAGGTTGTCTTGGCTTACTTTGCCCGCCAGTTGTTTGACCTCATCGAGTAGGTCGCCATCGCGTTGCAGGTCGGCGATACGAAACTGCATCAGTCCGGTTTGCCGCGTGCCCAGCACTTCGCCGGGCCCGCGCAACATCAGGTCTTTCTCGGCGATCACAAAGCCATCGGTGGATTCGCGTAGGGCGCGCAAGCGTTCGCGGCCGGTGCGTGAGAGCGGTGACTGATACAGCAGGACACAGTGGCTTTCCAGCGCGCCGCGCCCGACCCGGCCGCGCAATTGGTGTAGCTGCGACAGCCCGAGTCGTTCGGCGTTTTCTATGACCATCAGGCTGGCGTTGGGAACGTCGACCCCGACCTCAATCACGGTCGTTGCCACCAATAGCTGTGCGTCGCCGGATTTAAACGCGGCCATGATGTCAGCCTTTTCCTGCGGCTTCTGGCGGCCGTGCACCAGCGCGATTTTGAGTTGGGGTAACAGCTTTTGCAGCTCTTCAAACACGGCTTCGGCGGCCTGGGCCTGCAGTGCTTCGGATTCTTCAATCAGAGTGCAGACCCAGTAGACCTGTTGCCCGCGGGCGCAGACGTGAGCGATGCGCTCGACGATCTGGTGGCGGCGGGCGTTGTCGATCACAACCGTGTTAACTGGCGTTCGCCCCGGCGGTAACTCATCGATAATGGAGGTGTCGAGATCGGCGTAGGCGGTCATCGCCAGGGTGCGGGGAATCGGGGTGGCTGTCATCACCAGCTGGTGGGGTTGGCCGTCTTCAGGTTGCGCCTTTTGCGTCAGTGCCAGGCGTTGATGGACACCAAAGCGGTGTTGCTCGTCGATGATTGCCAACCCAAGTCGCTGGTAGCGTACTTCCTCTTGAAAGAGCGCATGGGTGCCAACGATCAGTTTTGCTTCACCGTGTTCAATCTCGGCTAGCGATCGACTGCGGGCTTTGCCCTTGAGTTTGCCCACGAGCCAACCAACGGAAATACCCAGTGGTTCGAACCACTGCTGAAAGTTGAGGTAGTGCTGTTCCGCAAGAATTTCGGTGGGCGCCATGACGGCTACCTGAAAGCCCTGTTCGATGGCTTGCAGGGCGGCGATGGCGGCAACAACGGTCTTGCCGCTGCCGACATCGCCTTGAACCAACCGCAGCATGGGGCGAGGAAGCATTAAATCGGCACAGATCTCCTCACACACACGCTGCTGTGCAGCGGTTAGTTGGAAGGCTAGCTGATGCAGAAACTGTTTCTGTAGATGGCGGCTTGGCGGCATGGGTACCGCGCCGCGAGCCTGGGTTTGGGCGCGGGTCTGCAACATCGCCAGGTGGTGGGCCAGCAGTTCTTCGAAGGCGAGTCGGCGCTGGGCGGGATGCAGGCCTTCGCGCATGAGTGCCAACCGGGCCGAGGCTGGCGGACTGTGCAAGTAGCGCAGAGCGTCACTGAGTGGAAACCGGGTTAGCGGATGTTGATGCAGTAACTCCTGTGGCGCGTGGTGTTCGAGCAGTGCCAATGCTTGCTGGCACAGCTTGCGCCAAACCGATTGACCAATACCGTCGGTACTGGGATAGACCGGTGTGAGTCGATCATCGAGTTCAGGTGCGTGGTGATCGTTGAGAATCTGGTATTCCGGATGATAGATTTCCAGCCCGGCGCTACCGCGGCGCGGCTCGCCATAGCAGCGTAGACGTGTACCGGGGCTGAGCTGCTTTTTTTGCGCGGCCGAAAAGTGATAAAAGCGCAGGCTGATCAGACCCGTGCCGTCCTGGATTTTGCAGACCAGGCTGCGGCGTTTGCCAAAGGCGATATCAGCAATTTGCACTTCGCCTTCGATCACGGCGTCCACGCCCAATTGCAAACCACCGATCGGGCTGATCCGGGTGCGATCCTGATAGCGTAGGGGGAGGTGGAACAGGAGGTCCTGGGCTGACTGTATGCCATAGTCCTGTAGACGTGCCTGTAGCTTGGGCCCGACGCCCTTGAGCTGCGATACGTTGATATCCTGCAGATCCGTCACGCAGGGCTCCTTCTATCCCGGTGAATGCTCGCGTATTGTAGCGATCTTTGATCGTTGAAGAACCCGTGTGGGAGTACTGGCTCGTACTATGAGTAAAACCTTGTTATTGATTGGCTGCGGCCAGCTGGGTGCAGCCTTGGGTAAACACTATCTCGCTCAAGGTTGGCAGGTTGTCGGTGCCCGCCGTTCCATCGGTAAGTTGCCGGCGGGATTTGCCGGTTTATCGCTGGATTTTCGTGATCTGCAATCACTGGATGCGTTGCAGAGTATTGCGGCAGATTACGTGGTGGTGACGCTCACGCCTGGTGAGCGCTCTGCCGAGGCGTACCGGGCAGTGTTTGAGACGGCTTTTGCCGACATTCTTGCCAAGTTGAAGCCCCGCAAATTAAAGCGCCTGTTGTTTGCTTCCAGTACCAGTGTTTATCACCAGAACGATGGCAGTATCGTCGACGAATCTTCTGTGCTTGAGCCCACCAGCTTTAGCGGTCGCTCGGTGCTCGCGGCGGAACGGTTGTTGGCCGGAAGTGGTTTGCCGGCCACGGTGGTGCGGTTTGGCGGAATCTATGGTGGCGATGGTCTGCGTCTGGCGGAGCGGGTGCGCAGCGGTCGGTGTGCGCCGCTGAAACCACCGCACTATAGCAACCGCATTCATCGCGACGATTGCGTTGCTGTGTTAAAGCACCTTATCGAACGCAGCGAACAGGAGCAGCCCATTGAGGACTGTTATCTGGCGGTCGACAATGATCCGGCACCCATTGCCGAAGTTCACCGCTGGTTGGCCAAGCAATTGGGCGTTGTCCATCAGGTCGACGAGGGTTATCGCCATATGGCGGGTAGCAAGCGTGGGGATAACCGGCGGCTGCGTGAAAGTGGGTTTGATTTTCTCTATCCCGATTACCATAGTGGTTATACGCAGGTCCTCCGATCCTGAGGGTGGCCGCCGCGTCACGAAGCAATCTCCTGGCTGTCGCCGCGCACTCTCCTCGGCAAACCGCCTAATCGTCCAGGTCATCTCCCCCCATGCCCAGTTCTTTGATCTTGCGGGTCAGGGTATTGCGTCCCCAGCCCAGTAGGTTGGACGCGTCGCGGCGGCGTCCCTGGGTGTAGTGCAGGGCGGCTTCTATCATGATGCGCTCGAATTGCGGCACGGCGCGGTCCAGCAGTCGGTCGCGACCCAGCAGAAGTTCCTGATCGGCCCAATGCCTGAGGTTGTCCTGCCAGTGAATGCTGGGAGCACCTGGCGCCACCTCCTCGTCGCGAGACGGTTGTTGCAGCATTTCCGGCGGCAGATCGTTGATGTGAATATCGCGGCCCGAGGCCATCACGGTGAGCCAGCGGCAGGTGTTTTCCAGTTGACGCACGTTGCCGGGCCAGGCCAGCTTGCTCAGATATTCTTCGGCTTCCGGCCGCAGGCGTTTCGGTTCCACATTGAGTTCCGTGGCGGCCTTTTTGAAGAAATGCTTCATCAGCATCGGGATGTCTTCGCGTCGCTCTGACAACCTCGGAATATGAATTCGAATGACGTTGAGACGGTGGAACAGGTCTTCGCGGAACTTGTGTTCCTGAACCAGTTTTTCCAGATCCTGGTGGGTAGCGGCAATGATGCGCACA
>JBFKXO010000126.1:0-6148 GCA_041638115.1 Litorivivens sp.
GGCAGATCCACTGGCAGCGATTGAACAAATCTACCAACATTTTTCACTGCCGCTTTCAGCAAAGACTCGCGAAACCATGGCCGTCTGGCAGACCCAGCACGACTATGAACAGATTGACCGCCACCGCTACCTGTTTACGGCAACGGGCCTGCGCCTGGAAGAAGAACGCAAGCGCTTTAAATCCTACCAGGACGCCTTTCAGGTATCTCAGGAACGCCTGTAGTACCCATCATAGTACCCACCATCGCACCCCCCATAGCACCCATCAAAGGCTAGTGGGCCAGCCCGCCGTTATCCACCACCAGCGATTGCCCATTGATATAACTGGCACCCTCCGAACACAGCCACAAAGCAGCCGCAGCCACTTCCGCGGGCTCGGCCAATCGGCCGCAGGGAATACTCGCCATGACCATCGCACCCACCTCGTCACTCACTCCCATGCTCTGCTCCAGCATGGGGGTTCGCGTGGAGCCGGGCAGAACCGAATTGATACGCACGCCAGATTTCGGATTCTCCGACACCGCAGTGCGAGTTACACCCAGCACCCCGTGCTTCGCCGCACTATAGGCAACCAGATTGGGTGTACCCATCAAACTAGCGCCCGAGGCAATGTTGACTATCGCGCCACTGCCTTGCGCCTTCATGGCTCCCAATTGATGCTTAACGCACAGAAACACTGAGGTCAGGTTAACCGCGATCACACGATTCCAGTCATCAAGGGAGTAGTCTTCGAGCGGTGCCGCCGGCCCGGTAATCCCCGCGCTATTAATTGCGCAATCCAGTCGCCCAAAATGCTTGACCGCTTTACGTACGGCAGTATCGATATCCTCTTCGGCCGTTACATTGCAGACATGAAAAAAGCACTCAACACCGTCTCGCTCCAGCGACTGTTTCACCGCTTCACCGCGCTCAACGTCGATATCGCATAACAAAATCCGCGCGCCGAGCTCCCCAGCCCGCCGCGCGCAGGCCTCTCCAATGCCGGAGGCGGCGCCCGTAATCATGAAAGACTGACCATCAAACTTCATCGTTGGCTCCGCAGCTCTGCCAGTAACTCGGCACCCGACCAATTGCGGCGCCCCCCCTTTTCAGCGGCTTGCATCAGTTCCACAACACGGCGATTGGCCGGCACCGCAATACCCACCTGCTCTGCCTGGCGCAGTACTTCGCCATTTATCCAGTTGATTTCCGTAACCCGGCCCGCCTCAAGATCCTCCCACATCGAGGAACGCGCCACCGGATCGATAGCGAGCATCTGGGTAGCCAAGCGCTTAAACAGCCAGTCCGGTGTTCTGAGCACCCAGGGCAACAGCGACATGGGAACGGGCATCAGCTTGGCGGGCTTAATCCCACTGGCTGTTAGAATACTCAGTGTTTCTGTGATCAACAGGGCCAGGCAGCGCCGATAATCGCGTTGCGACAATTCATCAAGCAGGGGAATGCCAGACAGGGCATTGATCGGATTATTCAGGTTCATCAGCAGCTTCGCCCACTGCACGGCCGGCATATCAGCACGCAGCTCCAAAGGTAGATCAGCGCGTGCGAAATCCGATAGCAGGGCTTCCAGCACAGGGTGAGGTTCGCAAATCAACTCACCTTCTGTGCCAGCGTGAAAGTGGCCGTTACCGCGCTGCAACACATTAAAGGAAATCATCCCGGTAAGGACAGGATTGCTGGGGAGGTGCTGTGCCAGAGTGCGCGCATTACCGATGCCGTTTTGCTGGCTGACAACAACCGTGTCAGCGCTGATTCTCCCGACCAGAGAACGCCCGACGCTGTCGGTAGCGGCAGACTTCACCGTCACGATAATCAGGTCAGCCTCAACAACTGCCTCATCGGTTGTGGTGTAACAGATTTTTTCGGCAGGAAGTGCGACATCAGCCCCCTGCCAGTTGGTCAGGCGCAGCCCGTGACCCTCGATCTGACGCGCAATACGGTCGCGACCGATCATGGTCACCGGTAACCCCAACGCCAGTAATCGCCCACCAACGTAGGTGCCTATACTGCCGGCGCCGTAAACGACGATTCTCGGATACTGGGGAGTTTGAGGTGCGTAGGCCATTGTTTTCCGTGCAGTCTTTTTTCCACTATAGACCACAAGTCAGAGCAAACAAACCCTCACCGTTACCGCATCACCGCCAGTAAGCAATCCATCAAGCCAACCGCACCAATTTGCGGCCAGTGAACATCTATTGTGCATCCAGACACTCTATTCTGAAGCTGCATGATTTGCTTCAGCTCCCTGTATATGCAGCAAATAGCCCTATAGTCATGCCTTTATATCTTTTGGCACGCGCCTTGCTACTTAAACCTTGCACGCCACATGAACGAAGGAGGATCGTGTAATGTTCAAGTCTCTATGCTTCGCCCTGCTGGTTTTGGCAGGCACCTCTTCGGCATTTGCCGAATGCTCCACCGCTGTATTTTTCCAATCACCCGACGTACCTGATGCCAGGCAGGTCAACTATTCGCAAATGCAGCAAGCCGTAAACAACATCCAGAACTATATCGTCTCAGCAGAGGAAATGCTGGCAGAGTGCACCCAACTCGACAGCTTTAGCTTCAATTACTACGTTGGGCGCCTGAAATCCCTTGCCAATAGCATCAACCGTCAGAGCGCTCTATTTCAAATGTTGAGCAACGGTTAGTTCCCTTCCTATTGCGCGCACAGATTTCGCATGACCGCAGATAAGAAAACTCAGCGTGTCTGTTGCGCCAAATACCGATCCAACGCATTGGCGAACTGTTGACGTTCGCGCTGACCAAGCGGGGGCGGTCCGCCACTCTGTACGCCACTGGCACGCAGGGTATCCATAAAGTCGCGCATGTTAAGTCGCTGACGAATAGTATTGTCGGTAAAAAGCTCACCGCGCGGGCTCAATGCCGACGCGCCTTTTTCCATCACCTCGGCAGCCAACGGGATATCGCCGGTGATAACCAGATCGCCAGCAGCGGCGCGTCGTACGATTTCGTTATCGGCAATATCGAAACCCGACGGCACCTGTATCGCGGTGATGTTCGTATTCGCCGGCACCGGGACACTCTGGTTAGCCACAAAGGTCAGGGCGATGCCGGTTCGCTGTGCAGCGCGACACAGTATGTCGCGGACAACCCGGGGGCAGGCGTCCGCGTCAACCCAGATCGTAGGCGAGTTCACTAGCCTACCCGCTTCAAGGTATTTTCGTCGGTGTGTGGAAACTCTTTGCCATAGATACTGAGGAAGGTGGTCTGCTTGTAGTGCATCGTGTCGTCATCGACTGAAACTGCCAATTCAAAGGCGGTGGTTTTGGCTTTTTCGAGCATAAACGGCGACTGCGCGATTCCCCAATCAGCGCCTTCGGCCGTCGCCTTCACGACCAGTTCGTTCGTCCCTGCTTGCCATTTCCCACCCGCCAATACGGTTACAGCACGAGGAATAGCCAGCGAGTAGGAAACCGTATTGTCGCTGCGGTCCCAGGTCCAATAGCCAATCTGATCATGGAAGACCCCGTCATCACGCTTGCGCTTGACCACCTGATGATAGCGAACGATCGCCAACGTCTGGGTCCCAGCGTTGCTTACCTCGCCTGCCGCATCAAAACGAACCGTTTCATAATAGGGGTTCTCTTCCGTTGCATTCGGTTCGGGCGCAACATCCATGCCCTGGTCACCTTCCCAGACGCCAATCAGTCCTTGCAGCGGACCATAATCAACCAGCATTACCGGATCGACATCACTCATGTTTTACTCCATTACCTTTTTGTCTCGGATATTGCGCTCTTATGTCGGGCTCAGAGCCGGGTTCGACGACAGCAAACCCGGCCGCTAAAATACCACAGCTTCGGCGCAAGCGGTTTTCTACAGGGAGATAAATGTGAGCGTAGGCAACTGGAGTCCCAGCCCCACGGACAAAATCAACACGGAACTCCTCGAACGGGTCCTGCCGCTGTGTAAGAACGATCAGCTAGAGTCGCTACCAGCACCTCTTAACGAGAAAGTATGTTGTGTAATTGCCAGCATGATGCGCCAGCCCGAATCGGCGTGGCAGGAGCCGCTCGCTGGTTATAGCGACGAGGACCTTCGCCAGCTATTGCGTTTTTTTGTCAGAGCGGAAATGTTGATCAGCGGCTGCGAAGCCGGAGAACAGTCCCCGGCAATCTGGATACACCGGGAACTGAAGCGGCGTGGCAGCAAATTGAGCCGAGACGAACTTGGCTGGATTCGCTCGCACACCGATAACCGCTTTATCCCTCATGGCGCCCTGTGAGCGGAGCGCCTGGATAACGACGCTGCCAGATCTATGCTCAGACAGCGTGTGGGTGGCGATCGTTACGGCGTTGAAGTCGTGAAGTTGACCTGGGCGGTTTGACCCGCGGCAACACCCAGCCCGGTGCTTTGCAGAAAGACGATCTCATCATCCACCTCTGGGTCGTCGTTCAACGACTGACAGGTCAAGCCCAACTTGTACTCTCCTGCCTCGACAAACCCGATGGTGTAATCGTAACCGCCGGTTTGCTGGTTCTGGGTAACATTGGCTGTGGTCAGGGGAGTGACCTCATCCTTGCCGGAATCAGACTCACAATGCTGGCACTGCCCCGCCTCATCGACATAGATATCACCCATACTGGCAACATTTGTCTCGTATAGATACACGGCTACGCCCTCATCGGTCGCAACATTGTTGGTGCAACTCGCATCGCTGAACAGCGCCGGGTCAACGGTGCCCGCGATTGTGCCAACCTCGACATTGTCGACAACCCGCACCGCTGGACGCAGCAGGTAGTGGTTTTGGCCACTGGGTTTCGTCAGCGCCTTGCGCAGATCGATGTCGGCGGTGAAATCGGCACTTCCCCCAGCTGGCACGGTAAAACCCGACACCAGTTGCAAGAAGCGGTTCTCGGCGTTGGCCTGCTGGCCAGGCAAATACAAGTCAAATAGGCCGCCGGTATCTTCTTCCACCTCACTGTTGGGGCTGCCACCGACTACATACAGGCGGATGTAGTTGTACTCGCCCGCCGGAACCGTGGTTTTACCCAATACCGGCTTAGCCGCATTGCCGGTCAGATCCAACAGGTTTGTGATGGTGACTGATGGATTTAGTTCGATAGCGATTTTTTCGCCTTGAGCTGGCTTCAGCTCGACGCGATCAAAGGTCACTCGAACGCGACTTACGTTGTCGATGGGAGCATCAGTAATCGCCAGACTCACTTCGCCATTTTGGGGCTGCTCAGGCGCCGGTGTCGACGAACTCGAACCACCACCGTTGCAACCGATGACAATCAGGGCACTACCGGCCAAGGCAAGCCAGGCCAGAAGTCTATTTCCGTTAAAAGAGGCTATCCGCATCATAGTGACGTCTCCGTGTTGTATTGAGCGGAGCCAATTTAAAAACGCTGAACAGGTTTTACTCTGTAAATTGTTACGGAAACGCGACGGCAATTCTTTATTTTGAGATTTATTTAACAGGGTCTGGCGACCAACCGTCGGGCGTTGGCGCCAGTGTCGCTTAGGATTTCTTATTAAATTCTGCCAGCTGCTCGGGCGCTGCCTCACGTTGGTATTGCTGCTTCCACTCGCTGTAGGGCATTCCGTAGACGCGTTCACGCGCCGCCTCGTAATCAATGGGCTCGCCGCGCTCATCCGCTGCGGCCACATACCACTTGGACAGGCAATTGCGACAAAAACCGGCCAGGTTCATCAGGTCAATGTTCTGCACATCCTTGCGGCTGTCGAGGTGTTCCAGGAGTCGCCGAAACACGGCGGCTTCAATTTCTGTTGTGCGGTCTGACATCTTGTTACTCCCTTTACCTACTCCGTTTAGTCTAGAAAAAAATGTGACGCTGCCGGGGAAATTAGGCACAATACGGCGTCGTTTTTTCGGCAGGTGCGCCACATCATCCATATTGATGGGTATTATAACCACCATTAATTGCCTGAATAAAATGTAAGTACGTATACTGCGCGGCGCTATGCCTGATTCCTGGGGGGGAGTTTTCGGCATATATACCGGGCAGTAGTCCCTCCCCCTCTACGCCTGCAGCGCGTAGTTTTGATCGCGTCTGCAGGTTCCCGCAAGCAGCAAATTAAGGAGCTTGGTGTGATAATTGGATTGTGCCGTGAGCACGCCGCCGGAGAAACCCGTGTAGCGCTCACACCCCCGAATATCAAA
>JBFKXO010000127.1:0-6035 GCA_041638115.1 Litorivivens sp.
TCGGGCGTCATCGGCGATTCCTTTGGTTTCTCGACTCGGGGGGATTTTGCCAAAGTGCGCGGCTTTGATGCTGCCGAATACCGTGACGGCCAGCAAGTGTTGTTCGGCTACTACAACAATACGCGCTCCGATGTGTATTTTCTGGAGCAGGTAGAAGTATTGAAGGGACCGGCTTCCGTGCTTTACGGAAAGGGCACGCCGGGCGGGATTGTTAACGCCATTTCCAAGCTGGCCGGGGCCAATCGTGACAACGAAGTGGTGCTGGATATTGGCTCGCATTCGCGCCAGCAGCTCAGCCTTGACCTCAATACGGCACTGTCCGACAACCTCTACGGTCGCGTTGTCGCCCTTTACCGTGACAGCGACACGCAAGTGGACGAGGTTGAGGACGACGCGGTTGGTGTGATGCCCTCGATCACCTATCAAAATGAAAACACCAGTTTGACGGCCTTCGTGGAATATATGGATCGCGAAAGTGATACCGCCGGACAGTTTCTGCCGATCAGCGCGACCGGTTGCCTGAGCAGTGACGTCGAGATATCCCCAGCGAGCTTTTGCAGCAATGCGGGAAGCCGCGGCGAATTGGCTGCTTCTGCCTATATGGGGCATCCGGATTTCAATCGCTACGATTCCAAATCAACCCTGGCCAGTGTGTTGGGTAGCCACCGTCTGACCGACACACTGGAAATTGAGGGTGTCGTTCGCTACAAGGACGCGGAAGTTGATTACCGCCAGGCCTGGGTCGATTTTAATGGTGCCGGCAATCCGCGCATGGCCGCCAACGGTGATGCCAGCCGAACCTTTTATCTGTCGGATGCCAGCAGCCGTCAGTGGGCGGTGGATCTTCGGCTGCGCTGGCAAGTGGATACGGGAATATTGAGCCATGAAATTGTCGCGGGTTTGGCGTATCAGGATGTCGTAACCGATAACGACACAACCTATGGTTACGCCGCTGATCCGAATTACAACGTCTACGACCGGGTTAATGGCCCGATCCCTGCCGCCTTCCTGGCTGGTGAGCCCGCGTCTAACGCGCCGGCGACGCTGACCGACGATCAGGGGATCTATATCAGCGACCAGATTTCGATTGATCGTCTGAAGCTCAATGTCGGTTTGCGCTATGACGAAACGCGCTCGGGCAGCGAGGGCAGTAGCAAGCAGACCGACTACGCCCTGTCGACCAGCGCGGGTGTGCTATATGCGTTTGATAACGGTATTTCGCCCTATATTGGTTACGCTGAGTCGTTTACCCCGGTGATTGGTACCGACGGCTTAACCGGCGATCCTCTGAACCCCCGCGAAGGTGAGCTGATAGAAGCGGGTATTAAATACCAGCCTGCTGGCACACCCACCTACATCACTTTTGCGTACTTTGATCTGGAAGAAAACAACCTGTCCAACCCGGCTGCGTTGCCCAATGCCAATAGCCAGCAGGAGGGTAGAGCAACCTCCGATGGCTATGAATTGGAGGCTTATACCGAACTGGGCGATTTCAGTTTTGAGATCAACCTAACCCTGATGGATACCGAGAACCCCGACGGTTTTGCCTTCGACAGTATCGCTGAGGAACAGGTTTCCACCTGGATCGGTTACCGGCCGGAAGCGGGACCTCTGAGCGGTTTCAAATCGGGTGTCGGGATTCGTTATGTCGGTGAAAACGAGAGCAATAGTGCCGCGTCGAATGTTCATGTGAAAACTGACGGCTACACGATTTACGATGCAATGCTTGGCTATGAAATGCGCGATTGGGATTTAACACTGACCCTGCGCAACCTGACCGATGAGGAGTATTACAGTACCTGCCTGGCGCGTGGTGACTGCTTTCCGGGTGAGGAACGACAGGTTGTTGCGCGAGCCGCGTATCGTTTTTGAAACCAGAATGGTTCTTGGTGAGGGCGCTATCGATAGCGCCCTTTTTTATGCGTTACTCAATGTTCGCAACAAAATGACCGGAATGGTCCGGTTGTGCTCGGCCTGGGCAGTGTGCCAGTAGTGTACGATTCGAGGGTTGATGTCCGCCATGGTTTCCCAGTACTGCAAACGTTCCTGCTCGCTGATCTGCTCGGCCCGGACCCGCCGCTTTTCGCGTTTGAATTGAATCTCGAATTCCGGGTGGGCGCGCATATTGTGGTACCAGGCCGGCATTTTGGGGCCGCCATTATTGGAGGCCAGCACCAACAGGCCTTCGGGGTGGGGATAGCAGGCGACGGGTATGCTGCGAACCTGGCCGGTTTTGGCGCCGATGGTGTGGAGCAAAACCATCGGGATGCCCATGAGGTTGCCGCCAAGGCGGCCATCAGTGCCTTTGTAAATTGCCCGGTGTATTCGCGTTACCCATTGCCAGTCTGCCATGAGAGCGCTCCTTTATGTGTTGTTATCGAATAACTCAAGCAGGCGTTTGTCGACCCAGCTGTCCAAACGGTAGTTGCTTACATAGCCGCAATGACCACCGTGGGCTGTGGATTCGATGGTGAGATTAGGCGCTTTTGCCAGGTTCGGCAAATCTTCGGCGCCACAAATAGGGTCATCTTGAGCGGCAATAATATGGCAGGGCGCCTCCAGATGAGCCAGCGCATCGCCAACGATGGCGTAGGCCAGCAGGTAGGTTTTCGCATCTTTGAAGCTGGTAAAGCGCGGCACGAAAAAATGATTCATCTCGCGGAGGGATTTCAGCGTCAGCAGGTCCTGTTCGTAGCCCAGTTCCGGAAAGTGTTTAAGCTTGGTGCGCAGGGAACGCTTCCATTTGCGGACAAAGTACTTTTCGTAAACCCACCAGCCTGTGTTCAGGGCTTCCATCGTATTCACCGGGTTTAACACCGGGCACACAGCCACCACCTGATCCAGCCGGATCGCATGGTCTTTGCAGTTTGCGGCCACCCGCAAAGAAAAATTGCCGCCGAGGGAAAATCCAGCCAGATAGTTGTGTTCGTGAGGAAAATTTTCCTGAATCCATTCCACCGCGCCCAGCACATCGGTGATGCGTGTGGAATTAAACAGCTCTCTATTGAGGTGGTGGCTTGGGCCGTGATCGCGTTGGTTCAGCCGGAACACGTTATATCCCGCTTCGAATAAGGCACCGCCAGACGAGAGCATATAGGTAGATTTGGAGCTGCCCTCCCAGCCGTGAATCAGAATCACCAGGCCGCGATTTTTGCCGGGTTGTTGGGCGTAGTCGCCGACCAGGCGGGTGCCGTCGCGACATTCGATCAAGACTTCCTGGCTGGCGGCTTCCAGCTTGCGCGCCCGTGTGCCAATCCGTAGTCGGCGCAGACGGGTGGAAGCGAGAATAGACTGAACGTGGGCATTGCGAAGTAGGGGGGGCGGCTGAAAAGTAGTCATGGGCTCCGGGTTTCGTGTGGCCAAGCGCTTACGATAGCCTAATCCAAGCGGGGGATAAACGCGTGTCTCTGCTTGATTTGGCTTGACCCATTACCCAGAATAGGCCGGCTTTTAATCACAATAAGCAGTTTTCTGGGGGCGTTATGGGAAAAACGACAAAGAGTTTGGCGGCATTGACCGCAATGGCAATCCTGCCTGCCGGTGAAGTATTGGCGCAGAAGCGCAGCACTCAGCTGGAGGAAGTGGTGGTTACGGCCCAGAAGCGAGAGGAGTCCTTGCAGGACACGCCCATTTCGCTGGCGGCCTTTTCCGGCGATCATCTGGAACAGTTCGGCATCGATGATCTGGGTGATATCACGGCGCGCACCCCGAACGTGGATATTACCCCCTTCCCCAACAGTCGCAGCTCGCTGGTCATATTCATGCGCGGTGTGGGCAATAACGACAGCCAGACCACGCAAGATCCGGCCGTCGGCGTCTACGTTGATGGTGTTTACGTGGGCCGCAGTATCGGTCTGACGAAGGACGTGGCAGACCTTGAGCGCATTGAAGTTCTGCGCGGGCCGCAAGGTACCTTGTACGGCCGCAATACCACCGGCGGTGCCATTAATATGATCAGTGCCAAGCCGGCAGGCGAATTCGGGCTGAAAACGATACTTGCCGCCGGCAACCGCGATTACCGCAAGGCGCTGGTTCAATTGGATACGCCGACGCTAGCCAACCTCAGCGCCAAGGTCAGCTACTCCAAGGCGGAAAAAGGCCCGTGGGTAGATAATGCCAAGGGCGGCAAAGGCTTTGTTGAGGAAGACCGCGAGGCAGCGCGCTTTGTGGTGCGCTGGGATGCCAGCGATGTTTTTTCGGTGGACTATGCCTACGATATGTCTGAAATCGTCGGCCCCCAGCCTTTTTACCAGGTGTTGCGCATCAATGAAGACCGGGTAGTGACCCCGCAATACCTGGCCAACGCCATTGCTGGCGGCGCATCTCAGGAAACGGTGACGGCGCTACAGAATGATCTTATTGTCGGGACGCTGTTTACTCCCCAGTTCCGCGAACGCGCCAGCGAAGATCGACTGGATGAGGGGCAGTGGGACGTGCCGGTGGAGGATTCTGTGACCGACGTTAGCGGTCATACCTTGACCCTGACCTGGGATCTACCCTTTGGCACACTGAAATCGATCAGCGCCTACCGCGAAGTATCCGAAGACGTCATTATGGACTACGGCGCTGGCGTTGAATGGTTTGATGTCATGGTGAAAATTGACCAGGACCAGACATCGCAGGAATTGCAGCTGGTAGGTGATATCAGCGACAGCCTGAACTATGTCGCCGGTCTGTACTACTTTGAAGAAAACGGCTTTGAGCATGAAGTGGATACCATTGCCGGTTCCGTCGGTGAGGATCGCACCATCGTTTCAGAAAACAAAGCTTCTGCGATCTACGGGCAGTTGAACTGGACGCCGGAAAGCCTCAGGGCGCTGACCTGGACCCTGGGGGCCCGCTACACAGAAGACGACCGTTGCGCGACCAAGCGCAGCATTAACTTCACCAACTCGCCGAACAATACTCAGTCTGCCTGCGACACCTGGAGTAACTTCAATCCCAGCCTCACCGCGTCGTACGACATTAACGATCAGGTCAACACCTACGCCAAGGTCGTCACCGGTTATAAGTCCGGTGGCTACAACGTGCGTTCGACCGAAGCCGGGTTCCAGCCAGCTTTTGATGAAGAGGAAATGATTTCCTACGAAGTGGGAGTCAAGTCGACCTTGCTGGACAATCGCGTGCGCCTTAACGCGGCCGCGTTTTACAGTGACTATACCGACATGCAGATTCAGCAGATTCTGGACAATACTGCCGTATTCCTGACAGACGTATTCAACGCCGGTGAGGCAGAAATCGCCGGCTTTGAGGTGGATGTTACGGCGGTTTTGGCTGAAGGGCTGACCCTGAATGTAGGCTACGGCTATATCGATGCGGAATTTGTCGAGGTCATCGACAATAACCCCAATTCCGACACCTTTATGCAGGATGTCAGTGACAACTACATCATGCCTTATGCGCCGGAAAACACGTACAGCGTTGTATTGGAATACCAGTTCCCGTATTTCGGTATTGGTAACCTGCGGGCCATGGTGGACTACAACTGGCGCGACGAGCGTTACGGCACCGCCAGTAACGACGACATTGAGGGCTTCTTTCTCGACGATTACGGCCTGCTGGGCGCGCGCCTGAACTGGTCTGAGATTGACCTGGGCGGGGTAGAAATGAGTGTGGCGCTCTGGGGTAAAAATATCATGGACGAAGAATACATCGTCCACGATATCAGTCAGGCTTACTTCCACAGCGGCTACTTTGGCGAATTGGCCAGCTACGGACTGGATGTGACTTTACAGTTCTAATACGGGCTAACGGTCATTGCGAGGAGCGCAGCGACGACGCAATCTCCAGCTATCGGCAGCGGCCGAGGGAGATTGCTTCGTGCCTCGCAATGACGGATTACCAGTCAACGGTATTGCGATATCCCCCTAATCGCGATCACCCAAACGTTCCAGGCTTGCTTCATCGAAAGCGTAGATATCCGGGAGAAAGTGCGCTTGATCGCCACCTTCCGGGACGCGCACCGTGAAATACGTGATGTATATGGGCAGCGGTTCGGGGAGTTCTATCTTGAGTGGTTTTGCATCGTCGCGAGA
>JBFKXO010000128.1:0-6031 GCA_041638115.1 Litorivivens sp.
GCCAGCCCTTCCCGGCCGTGCAACTGGCCTTTACCAATGAGCGCGGTGCCGTTGTAGCTCAACGCCGGTTTCAACCCGCGGAATACCTCCACGGTGAACTGGCGGGTGTCGCCATGATGCCGGTCGGACAGAGCGTTCGCATCCAGATCAGCATCCTCGATCCCGGCACAACCGCCGTCAATTATCAGATGCAATTTGCCGCCGCCCAGGCGGCAATGTAAGCGCGCCCTACATTGATCAAAAGATAAACACAAGCCTTTATCGACGTCGCGCAAAATAGTATGATTGCGCCCTTATTTTTCGCTGTCTCCACGGAACCCGACCATGCCCCGGATTGGCCACTTTACGTTGCCAGGCAGAGCCGTTCTCGCGCCCATGGCAGGCGTTACCGATCTGCCATTTCGGCGCCTGTGCCGGGAATTCGGAGCCAGTCTGACCACCTCTGAGATGGTGATCAGTAACAGCGAACTCAGAAGCAGCCGAAAAACCCGTCTGCGCCTGGCCCACGACAGCGGAGAATCGCCCCGAGTGGTCCAGATTGCCGGCGCAGAACCTGAGGCCATGGCTGAAGCGGCGCGCTACAACGCCAGCCTCGGCGCCGATATCATCGATATCAATATGGGGTGCCCGGCAAAAAAGGTCTGCAAGCGTGAAGCCGGGTCCGCACTGTTGCGCGACCCCAAGCTGGTCCAGCAGATCCTTTCCGCGGTGGTCGAAGCCGTCGATGTGCCGGTGACGTTGAAGTTTCGCACCGGCTGGTCGCCCGAGCACCGCAACGGTTGTGAGATAGCACGCATCGCCGAAGACTGCGGCATACAGTCACTGGCGGTACACGGTCGCACCCGCGCCTGCCGCTACCACGGCGCTGTGGAGTACGACACGATCGCCGCCATAAAGCAGCAGGTATCACTACCGGTTTTTGCCAATGGCGACATCACCAGCCCAGCAGCCGCCAAAGCCGTGCTGGACTACACCGGAGCCGACGGCGTGATGGTCGGCAGAGGCGCTCAGGGGAGGCCTTGGCTGTTTCGGGAAATTAACCACTTCCTGGCCACGGGTGAGTTGATGCCAAGTGCACCACTAATGGAACGATGGCAAACCCTGCTGCGCCACGTGCAACACCTGCACGCGTTCTACGGCGACATACAGGGCGTCAAGATTGCCCGCAAGCACGTGTCCTGGTACGGACAAGAGATTGAAGGTTTTGAACAAAAACGCCGGCTGTTTAATGCCTTGACCACAGCCGACGAACAAATTGACGCCATTCATCGCTTCGGAGAGGAATGGCACCGGATAGAAACAGGGGAAATAGCAGCATGAACGCCACCGCTGAAACGAAACTGGAGTTGGTCGACAACTCGCGCACTGAATCTTTCGCCGCAATCGCCGAAACGCAATCACTTCGCGAAAGTGTTGCCGTCGCCGTCAAAAATTATTTTGACCAACTCGACGGCCAGGACGTGACCGACGTCTATGAGATGGTACTGTCCGAAATGGAAGCACCGCTTCTGGAAAAAGTGATGTCGTATACCCGCAACAATCAGACCCGAGCCTCACAGGTACTGGGCCTGAATCGCGGCACTTTGCGCAAAAAACTGAAAAAATACGGACTGCTCTGATCGAGCCAGACCAAAAAAACCTCTTCTCTACCACCAAATCCAAAGGTATCTGAGCCTCAATGAGCACAGCCGAACTAGCTCGTCCGGTTAAACGGGCATTGATCAGCGTTTCCGATAAAGCCGGCATCGTCGAATTTGCCGGCGCACTGCGCCAACGCGGTGTTGAACTCCTCTCCACTGGCGGCACTTACCGCTTGCTGAAAGACAACGGTCTGGAGGTCACGGAAGTGTCCGACTACACCGGCTTCCCCGAGATGATGGATGGCCGGGTAAAAACCCTGCACCCAAAGGTGCACGGTGGCATTCTGGCCCGTCGCGGCACCGACGACGCGGTAATGGCTGAGCACAGCATCGACGCGATTGATATGGTGGTTGTGAACCTCTACCCCTTTGAGCAAACGGTTGCCAAGCCCGACTGCAGCCTGGAGGACGCCATCGAAAATATCGATATCGGCGGCCCGACCATGGTGCGCGCGGCAGCGAAAAACCACCGCGATGTCACCATTGTGGTCAATGCCAGCGACTATCAACGCGTCATCGACGAACTCGACGCCAATCAGGGTGCCACCGAGTACAACACTCGCTTTGATCTGGCGATCAAGGCCTACGAGCACACCGCGGCCTACGACAGCGCGATTGCCAACTACTTTGGCCAGAAGGTCGAAGGTGGCAGCGAAAACTTTCCGCGCACCTACAACGCCAATTTCATCAAGCAACAGGAACTGCGCTACGGCGAAAACTCCCACCAGCGCAGCGCCTTCTATACCGAGAAAAATCCAACACCGGGCTCTATTGCCAGCGCCCGTCAGCTGCAAGGCAAGGAGTTGTCATACAACAATATCGCCGACACTGACGCTGCACTGGAAACCGTCAAACTGTTCGACGAGCCCGCTTGCGTGATCGTCAAGCACGCCAACCCCTGTGGTGTCGCGATCGGCAGCAGCCTTCAGGAAGCCTACGACAAAGCCTTTGAAACCGACCCGGAATCTGCCTTTGGCGGCATTATCGCCTTCAACCGCGAGCTCGACGGCGCCACCGCCGCCGCTATTTGCGAACGGCAGTTTGTGGAAGTGATTATCGCCCCCAGCGTGAGTCAGGATGCCGTGGCAGCCGTCGCCGCCAAGAAAAATGTGCGCCTGCTGGAATGCGGCCAATGGCAAGCGGGCACTCCAGCCCTTGACTACAAACGCGTTACCGGTGGATTGCTGCTGCAAGATCGCGACCTGGGCATGGTATCGGCCGCCGACCTGAAAGTCGTCAGCAAGCGTCAGCCGACGGAAAGCGAAATTCGCGACCTGCTGTTTACCTGGAAAGTGGCCAAAATGGTGAAATCCAACGCCATTGTTTACGGACGCGACGGTCGCACCGTTGGCGTTGGCGCCGGCCAGATGAGCCGCGTCAACTCCGCCCGAATCGCGGCGATCAAGGCAGAACACGCCGGCCTTGAGGTGAAGGGCTCGGTGATGGCATCCGATGCCTTCTTCCCCTTCCGCGACGGTATCGACAACGCGGCCCAAGCCGGCATCAGCTGTGTGATTCAGCCCGGCGGCTCCATCCGCGATGAAGAAGTAATCGCCGCCGCTGACGAAGCGGGCATGGCCATGGTATTTACCGGCATGCGGCATTTCAGGCACTGATAGATCAGTCCGACGACTCTAGACACGGCAAATAGGACATTATGAAAGTACTTATTATCGGCAGCGGCGGTCGCGAGCACGCCCTGGCCTGGAAGGCCGCGAAATCAAAGAATGTATCGCGAGTTTACGTTGCCCCCGGCAACGCCGGCACCGCGCGCGAAGCCAATATGGAAAACGTCGCCCTGGATGTCATGGATTTTGAGGGTCTGGCGAGCTTCGCAAAGCAAGAGCATATTTCGCTCACCATCGTTGGCCCGGAAGCCCCCCTCGTCGAAGGCATCGTGGATTATTTCCAGCAACGCGGTCTGAGCTGCTTTGGCCCCAGCAAGGGCGCCGCCCAGCTCGAAGGCTCCAAAGCCTTTACCAAGGATTTTCTGGCCCGCCATAAAATCCCCACCGCCGACTACAGGAATTTCACGGAAGTTGAGCCGGCACTGGCCTATATCCGTGAAAAAGGCGCCCCCATCGTGGTCAAGGCTGACGGTCTGGCCGCCGGTAAAGGGGTTATCGTTGCCGAAACCGTTGAGCAGGCCGAAGCGGCCGTGCGCGATATGCTATCCGGCAATGCCTTTGGGGAAGCCGGTTGCCGGGTTGTGATTGAGGAATTCCTTGAAGGCGAGGAAGCCAGCTTTATCGTGCTGGTCGACGGTGAAAACGTGCTGCCCATGGCCACCAGCCAGGATCACAAACGCGTCGGCGACGGGGACACCGGCCCCAATACCGGCGGTATGGGCGCCTACTCACCGGCCCCGGTCGTCACCCCCGTCATTCACCAGCGCATTATGGATCAGGTCATCATGCCCACCGTTCAGGGCATGGCGAAGGAAGGTCACCGCTACGTCGGCTTTCTCTACGCCGGTCTGATGATCACCGCTCAAGGTGTTCCCAAGGTCATCGAGTTCAATTGCCGCTTTGGCGACCCTGAAACCCAGCCGATCATGCTGCGCCTGCGCTCAGACTTGATTGAACTGATTCACGCCGCCCTCGACGGCAAGCTGGATAACACCAAAGCTCAGTGGGATGCGCGCAAGGCCGTGGGTGTCGTACTCGCCGCCCGTGGTTATCCCGGCAGCTATGACAAGGGGAAAACCATCACCCTGCCGGCAGATGCCAGCGACGGTAGCGAAAAAGTCTTTCACGCAGGCACTGCGCTGAACGGCGACGACGTTGTCACCGCAGGCGGGCGGGTACTGTGTGCAACCGCACTGGGAGACTCAGTCACCGAAGCGCAACAGAAAGCCTACCAACTCACCGAGAAGATCACCTGGGATGGTGTTTACTACCGTAAGGACATTGGCTACCGCGCCATTGCTCGCGAGACTGAAAACTAGGCCACTGCGGTCTACTCGTGCTCAGCGAGCCTTCAGGGTTCTAGTCTGCCTAGCAATCGCGTGCCTGTGGCTGGCGCTGCCAGTCCAGGCCGCCGATATTCTGCGCCTCCCTTCCGATGGGCAGTTCAATCTGCCCATCCACCAACACATCGATATTCTGCAGGACAACCAGCGAACGCAAGACCTGCAGCAAGTGCGTCATAGCAATGATTTCCGGTTGGCGCGCAGCACCGATCTCAAACTCGATTTTAACCAGGGCCGCTACTGGCTGCGCTTTGGTCTGGCAAATGACAGCGACCAGGAACGACACGCGGTGCTGCGGATTCGCCCGTCTCACCTGGAACATTTGCGTCTGTTTACCTACGACGGCTACGAAATCCAGCCAGTCGACAACGGCGGTATTGCACGCAGCCCCAATCTGTTTGCGCTCAGCATTCCCCCACAACAGCAAGCCCTGTATTTTCTGTGTATCGACGGCGCCAATCTGACGCCGCTTACCCTCAACCTCACGGACCTTCACCCGTTTCTTATCGCCTACCGTTTCGAGCTATTTGGCAACGGTCTCGGTATCGGCTTGTTGCTGGCTCTGGGTATCGCCAATTTTGCGGTGTATTTTGTTTACCCCCGCATTCGAATCTTTCTGCTGCTCGGACTCTATTCACTCTGCAACATGAGTACCATCGCCGCAGCCTGGGGTTATATCCTCCTGACCGAACAGGTCAGCTCGCTATTCGGCAATCCCGCCTTTGCGGTGCTAACCCACCTCAGCATGATCATCGCCATTTTGATCGCCAACGAGTTCCAGTCACGTACGGCACATGAACAGCGTCGCTGGCACGGCCTGATGCGGCTACTGATCGCGATCAATGCAATCGCCGCGGTGATCGCTACCCAGATTGAAGCCACACTCTCCAGTGCCATTATGGTTGGCTCAATCATCGTTTCCGGTACGCTGATCACGCTGCGCCCGCTGCTCACTTACATGAAATCGCAAGATCCGGCGGCATTTGAATACCTCCTCGCCCGCGCCTGGCTCATCCTGTTTGTTGCCGTAGTGTCCCTGACTTATCTCTTCCTGAGCGCCAGCATCGAATTTATCAATATGTTGATGTTGTTTGGCACTGCGATCGAAATACTGATCTTGTCCATCCTCGCCCTCATCGCCCGACAGCGCGGTATGCTGCAAGACTTCCAGCACCGTTTGCGCGTGGCCACGGTGGAAGCCGAGGTGCGCAGCAGCAATGAAACCTTGCGGCGATTCAATCACGGTCTGATCACCCCGCTGAGCGCCATCTTTGGCATCGCCGAGATGCTGCGAAACTCGCACCTTTCCCCGCAACAGCGGGACTATGTGCAAAGCCTGCAAGCCGCCAGTCAGGATATGCTGGGAATCGTCGAAAACATTCAGACTCAGGATTTCCTGGATGACGAAACGCCCGCCACC
>JBFKXO010000129.1:0-6030 GCA_041638115.1 Litorivivens sp.
CGTTGGCCGCGTCGCAGTCTTCGAACCAGAAGCGGCCGTGATTTTCGCTCACTTTGGCGGTGCCGAACTTCAGGTACTCCTGTGGCAAGTAGGGGTCAAACTGCAACAGTGTCAGAATGTCGTCGATGCGGTCGCCGGTAATGCCCAGCACCTTGCGCAGGCGATGAGTGTACACGGGTGCCATGGCGCGCCATTGTTCCGCTGTCATAGACCAGGCGGCCTCCTCACCGTGATCACGGATGATTGAGGTGTAGCAGGCCCGCTGCAGCAGGTGAACATTCAGCGAGAACTCCTTGCATTGCCTAGCCAGGACGGAGTGCTCCAGATCATCGAGTCGCATGTCCGGCTTTAACGGTCCGCTGTAGTCGGTCATGCCTTCGCCGGTGGGTGAGATTGGAGCGAATTCAAATTGGGCAGCGCGCGATTGTTTGACCAAGGGCAGGACCTCGCAGTCTTGCGTCAGAACCAGGTCGTCGCCGAGAAAAACCTGCCAGCGACAGGGGCCTTCGGCGGGTACCTCGCCGTGGGGTGGGCGGAAGATCGGGCGGCAGCGGGCGCGTTGGTTGACCGTCATCACTGTGGCGTCGAAGGTCGGGTCTTCCATATGATGGCAGATCTGGGTTTCCGACTTTGGGTCGGCATTGGTGATGCGCCGCACATGGTTGTAGGCGCCGCAGTAGGGCAGCCAAAATTGGCCCTCGTTTGGCGATTGCAGGGAAAAATGGAACTGCAGAAAGGTATGGGGCGCGCCTATGTCGAATTGGAAAGCTTTCAGAATGGTTTCCACATCGTCGCCACCGATATTCAATAGTTTCCGGTTGCGATAGTTGTATATCGGGCTGGAGCCCATCCATTCATCACAGGCTGCCTGGGTCTGGGCACTCATACCGTAGGTCAGCGCCAGTTGCGGCATGATCGCTCGATCGTGAATGTGGTTCGCCAGCATCACTTCGCGGCCGTACCAGGCAAGGGTCGCGTGATCGAGATCAGTCAGCTGGAAATCTGGGCGGTAGGCACTGCGTTGGTTATCAGAGGTACCACGGGTCATGGTGAGTCCTTTATCGTTGTTTGCTGATTCAGCTCGCTGCTGTCGATCGTTTGAATTAAGGTAACATCTATTGACCAAAAAGCAAAATAGCTATTTACCAAATGCGAAAGGCTGTGATAGCTTGAAACCCTAATCAACGGGGCGCGTGTTGCGACCGCCATCACAATAGCCACAAACTCGATGAAGGTAACTCCCTATGATTCAAGTCGGATATATCGGCCTGGGCAACATTGGCAAACCCATGTGCTCAACCCTGATTAATAATGGCAAATCGAGGGGGATCGAAGTCAGCGTTTATGATGTGCTTGCCGAGCCCGTCGCTGAACTGGTGCAGTTGGGCGCTAAATCTGCGTCCACAGTCGGAGAGATTGCCGCTCAGTGTGATCTGATTGGCGTATGTGTGCGCGACGACAAGGATGTGGATGCCATTCTTTACGGTGAAGAGGGTTTGTTGGCCATGGGCAGGCCAGGTGCGGTAATCGCGATACACAGCACCGTAACCAAAACCAATATGCTGCGTTGGGCAAAGGACGGCGCCGAACACGATATCCACGTTATCGACGCCCCGATAACCGGCGGCGCGTCTGGTGCCGCTGAAGGTAGCCTTTGCATTATGGTTGGGGCGGAGGAAAGCGTGTTGCAGAAAGCCCTGCCGATGCTCGAATGTACCTCCAAGCGTGTAGTGCGCGGTGGCGAGGTGGGTTCCGGGATCGTATTGAAGCTAGCGAACAATCTGATGACCTACGCGGCGTTTACTGCGGTCAGCGAGGCCGTCGCTCTGGTCAAAAAATCCGGCCTTAACCCGGAAGACCTGTACGCCGTCGGCGAGGTCAATGGCGTGATTACCCCCTCCGGCAAACAATTTATTACAGGGCGCGAAGGCTTGCTTGCTGGCTGTACCGAAGAACAGATGCTGGAGTTTTTCGGGCCCTTCGCGGGCTTGGGCGAGAAGGATCTGGATCATGCGTTGGACCTTTGCAACGAGCTTCAGCTTGAACTCCCAGCCACTAAAACCGTGCGCCAACATATTCGTCAGACCTTTTTGAAAGGTCAGGGCTGATTCGCGTATTAAATCATATAAGAAAGGAAGGGAAGGATGTCACAACCGAGTTTTGGCGAGCAGCGTCTGTACATCAACGGTGAACTGGTCGATGCCGAAGGCGGCCGCGTTTACGACAATATCAACCCAGCCACCGAAGCCGTGATTGGGGTTGGTCCCGACGCCAGTTTGAACGACGCAGAACATGCACTGGCCGCTGCGCGCAGCGCCTTTGATGATACGGACTGGTCATCCAATCACGCGCTGCGCCTGAAGGTGCTGCGCCGTTTTGTGGAAGTGATGCAGGACAATATCGAAGAGTTGCGTCAGGCTTCCCAGCGTGAAGTCGGTGCCACTCGCTGTTTCGCGCTGGGCCCCCAATGCGATGGTCCGGTTTCCATGGCCAGCTGGCCGCTGGATTTTCTGGAAAGCTTTACATGGGATCGGGAGATCGGAGAATACGAGGTGATGGGCATCAAGAGCAAGCGCATCGTCTGGAAAGAAGCCGCTGGCGTCGTGGCAGCGATCACCCCCTGGAACTTCCCCATTCAGATCAATTTGGCCAAGTGTATGCCCGCACTGGCCGCCGGCTGTACGGTCGTATTGAAAGCGGCGCCCGACACACCCTGGACGGCGACTTTGCTGGGCCGATACGCTAAAGAAGCAGGCCTGCCTCCAGGTGTCTTCAATGTGCTCACGGCATCCGATCCCGCCGAGATTGGCAACTTTCTGACCACAGACCCCCGCGTTGATGTGGTGTCCTTTACCGGTTCTACTGCGGTGGGCAAACACATCATGAAAAATGCTGCAGATACGGTAAAGCGCGTGTTCCTGGAATTAGGTGGCAAGTCGGCCATGGTGATTCTGGATGACGCCGATCTGGCCAGTTCCCTGTTTGGAGTTTTCTCCATTGGCGCTAACGCCGGTCAGGGCTGCGCCATTACCACACGTTTGCTGATTCCCAAATCCAAACAAGCCGAGGCAGAGGAAATTCTGAAATCGTATATCGGTATGCTCGGCTACGGCGATCCGGAAAGTGAGGCCGATATGATGGGGCCGCTGATCAATGCCAAGCAGCGTGCGCGGGTGTTGGCGTATATCGAAAAAGGCAAGGAAGAGGGCGCCCGTTTGTTAGTTGGCGGTGGCCGTCCCGCTCACCTGGAAAAAGGCTATTACGTGGAGCCCACGGTGTTTGTCGACGTGGACAACAGTATGACGATAGCCCAAGAAGAGATATTCGGCCCGGTACTGTCTGTTATCGCCTACGACGATGAGGCCGATGCACTGCGTATTGCCAACGACTCGATTTATGGCCTGTCCGGGGCGGTCTACTCCGCCAGCGAAGAACGCGCTTTGAA
Organism: Litorivivens sp.; assembly: GCA_041638115.1. GTDB lineage: Bacteria > Pseudomonadota > Gammaproteobacteria > Pseudomonadales > Spongiibacteraceae > Litorivivens. The sequence continues at coordinate 3,446 of JBFKXO010000129.1, forward strand.
TTTCGCCCGCAAGGTGCGCACCGGCACCATGAACGTGAATGGCGGCAATTTTCTGGGGCCGGACGCGCCTTTCGGCGGCTACAAACAGAGTGGCGTGGGCCGGGAAATGGGGCCGGAAGGCTTTGAAGAATATCTTGAAACCAAAACGGTGGCCATTGCGGTATGAGTCAGACCATTAGAGACCATGTCTATGTGGTAACGGGCGCCTCGCGAGGTTTCGGGCTCGCCATCGCCAAAACGCTGATCGAGCAGGGCGCTAAAGTGGGGCTGCTGGCCCGCGACGAAGCCCGGCTGGCCGACGCTGTGAAAGAGCTGGGGCAAGACAAGGCGAAGGCGTTTAGTGCTGATGTGACAGATTCAACCGCAGTCGCTGAGGCCATCGCCGGTGTTGCCGGTCATTTCGGTCGCCTCGATGGCTTGATCAATAATGCCGGCGTGGCCAAGCCCGGGCTGGTTGAGAACTATACCGACGAGGAAATTCGCACTCAGCTGGATATCAATATCGCCGGTGTGATCTATGCCTGCCGCGCGGCCATCCCTCTGCTGCAGGATTCCCCCAACCCGCGCATTATCAATATCAGCTCGGCCAGCGCCGAGCACCACGATGAGATGTTGGGTCTGTCGCTCTATGCGGCCAGTAAGGCGGCGGTAGAGCGCCTGACCCGGGATCTGCGCCGCGAGATGCAGGAAAAGAATATCGGCGTGACTATCCTGAGGCCCGGTGCAGCCATGACGGAGTTTGCCGCCGGCTGGGATTTCGACAGGCTCAAGGCGGGCATGGATCTCTGGCACAAGCGTTGCGGTGGCTATATGGACGAGGGCATGGAGCCTCGTCATGTGGCCGAAGCGGTGGCCTTCTGCGTGGGGATGGATCCCGGTGTCTCGGTGGATGAGCTGGAAATCCGGCCGAACCGCTTGATCCAGAAGTTCACCTTATAGCGAGCTGATATTCGCGCTTTTTAGGTCTTGAAAAGCCTCCAGGCTGCCCCCATATCGTCCTCAATCCATTTTTTTTACTCCATAACATCGATTGAGGGCGCTATGTCTGCCACTGCTGAAAAGGAAACCATGGGCTTCCAGACGGAAGCCAAACAACTCCTGAAACTGATGATCCACTCCTTGTACAGCAACAAGGAAATTTTCCTGCGAGAGCTTATCTCCAACGCCTCGGATGCAGCGGACAAGCTGCGCTTTGAGTCGCTGGAAGCGCCGGAGCTGCTGGAAGAAGACCCGGATCTCAAGATCACTGTGGTCACCAACAAAGACACCAAGACTATCACCATTACCGATAACGGTATTGGTATGTCGAAAGATGAGGTCATTCAGAACCTCGGCACTATCGCCCGCTCGGGCACCGCGGAATACCTGAAAAATCTCACTGGCGACAAGAAAAAGGACGCCCAGCTGATAGGTCAGTTTGGTGTGGGGTTCTATTCCGCCTTTATTGTCGCTGACCGGGTGGAAGTCTTTACCCGCCGCGCGGGTTTGCCAGCCAACGAGGCCGTGCACTGGGAATCCACCGGCGAAGCGGATTTCTCCATTGAACCGGCCGAACGCGCCGAGCGGGGAACCCAGGTGGTCCTCCACTTGCGCGACGATTCACTGGATTTTGCCGATGACTGGCGTGTGCGCTCGGTGATCAAAAAGTATTCAGATCACATTTCTCTACCGGTGATGATGTACAAGTCCCAGAGCGAGGACGAAATCAAGGAAGGTGCGCTGCCCGAATTTGAGACCATCAATGAGGCCAAGGCCCTGTGGGTGCGCAATCGCACCGATGTGAAAGACGAAGAGTACATCGAGTTCTACAAGCACATCTCCCACGACTTTAACGAGCCGCTGACCTGGAGCCACAACAAGGTGGAAGGCAAACTGGAGTACGCCAGCCTGCTCTATATCCCGGAAAAAGCGCCCTTTGATCTGTGGAATCGCGACGCCAATCGGGGTGTCAAACTCTACGTTCAACGCACCTTTATCATGGATGAGGCCGAGCAGTTCCTGCCCCTCTACCTGCGCTTTGTGAAGGGTGTGGTGGATTCCAATGACTTGTCGCTGAACGTTTCCCGTGAAATTCTGCAGAAAGACCCCAATGTCGATTCCATGAAGTCGGCGTTGACCAAACGCGTGCTCGACATGCTGGAAAAACTGGCCAAGAAGGACGCCGAGAAGTATCAGACCTTCTGGAAAACTTTCGGTCAGGTGTTGAAAGAAGGCCCTGCGGAAGATTTTGCCAACCGCGAGAAAATTGCCAAGCTGCTGCGCTTTGCGACCAGCCATGACAACAAGGCTGAGCAAATGCACTCGCTGGATGACTACATTGCCCGCATGAAAGAGGGGCAGAAAGAAATCTACTACGTGGTGGGGGAATCTCACGCCATGGCCAGCAACAGCCCCCATCTGGAAGTGTTTCGCAAGAAGGGTATTGAGGTACTGCTGCTGTCAGACCGCGTAGACGACTGGCTGATGAACCAACTGGGCGAGTACGACGGCAAACAGTTCAAGGATGTCGGTCGCGGTGAGCTGGATCTGGGTGATCTGGATGCTGAAGAAGACAAAAAGCAGAAAGAAAAGCTGGCCAAGGAGCA
>JBFKXO010000130.1:0-6023 GCA_041638115.1 Litorivivens sp.
AATGTGCTTGACCGAGAGGGCCGCACCACCGCGCGAATCCGCGTCAGACTTGGTCAGCACCACACCGGTCAGCGGCAGGGCTTCACTGAAGGCCTTGGCGGTATTGGCCGCATCCTGACCGGTCATGGCGTCCACCACGAACAGGGTCTCGATGGGCTTGATGGCGCCGTGCAACTCCTTAATCTCGGCCATCATGGCCTCGTCGACCGCCAGGCGACCGGCGGTATCGACGATCAGCACGTCGTGGAATTTCAGTTTCGCTTCTGCCAGCGCCGCATTGGCGATATCCACCGGCTTCTGCTCAGCGGTACTGGGGAAGAAGGTTGCGCCGACATCCGCCGCCAGCGTTTCAAGCTGTTTGATAGCCGCCGGACGGTACACGTCGGCACTGACCACCATCACTTTTTTCTTTTCTTTCTCTTTCAGGTAACGCGCCAGCTTAGCCACCGAGGTGGTTTTACCGGCCCCCTGCAGCCCCGCCATCAGGATGATCGCCGGTGGCTGGGTCGCAAAGTTCAGGGGCTCGGCCTGGGAACCCATGACCTTTTCGAGCTCTTCCTGAACGATTTTGACAAACTGCTGACCGGGGCTGAGGCTCTTACTGACTTCCTGCCCGACCGCGCGCTCGCGCACGATGTCGACAAAGTCTTTGACCACCGGCAGGGCGACGTCAGCTTCCAGCAGGGCCTTGCGCACTTCGCGCATGGTGTCTTTGATATTGTCTTCCGTCAGGCGCGCCTGACCGGTGACCGTTCGCAGGGTCGACGATAGACGTTCGGTTAAATTCTCAAACATGCCAATCAGCTCTCTTGCCAGCGCCCCGTCGTGTCGACAGGGCCTTGTTAACGCGCTTACAATCGTGATCTAAAAATCGAAGGGCGGCATTATAGCGGACTAATGGCCGCAGCCCCACCGGAAACCACCGAATTGCCACGGTCTGATTAAAGGAAATTGCGCCAACTACCATGAATACGGCTCTGAGTTTGCTGGCTATCGCGCTCTACCTTACCGCAACCGTATTACTGTGGCAGGAAATCCGCCAGGGCCACGCCCGCTACAAACTCGCACTGACGCTGGGCATTGTCGCCATGTTTTGCCATGGCAGCGCAAGCTATACCGGCATGATCACTCCGCGCGGCATGAATATCAGCCTGTCTGAAATGAGCATTCTGATTAGCTGGTTTGTGGTGGTCATTACGCTGATTAGCGGCATGCTGCGCCCGCTACTGAACATTTTGGTGGTTATTTTCCCGTTCACGGGCGCCGTTCTGGTGGCTAACTTGCTGGCAGAATCGCCGGAAAAGCTGCTGCAGCAGCCCGGCGGCATGATGATTCACATCGTGCTGTCGGTACTGAGCTACAGCGTGCTGACGATCGCCGCCATCCAGGCCATCGCCTTGGCCGTTCAGGAATACCGACTCAAACACCATCAGCTCAAAGGCATCCTCAAAGCGCTGCCACCTCTGGTGACAATGGAAGCCATGCTGTTCGAACTGGTGCTCATCGGCTTTGTGCTGCTGACTTTGTCAATCGGCACCGGTCTGTTTTATGTGGACAATTTCTTTGCCCAGCACCTGGTGCATAAAACGGCGTTTACCCTACTCGCTTGGGCATGTTTTGGCATACTGCTGATTGGTCGCCATCGTCTTGGCTGGCGCAGCCGGACAGCCATTCGCTGGACACTGGGCGCCTTCGCGCTACTGTTACTGGGTTACACCGGCTCAAAATTCGTACTGGAAGTGCTCCTGCAGCGCAACTGAACTTGCCTGGGGGCCGCAATTTCTTCAAGATAGGCGCCTAACGACAATTACGGGGTTTACGGCTTCTTGAACGAGGCACCGCTGGGTTTCCTATTCGGCCTAATCGGCTTTCTTATTCTCCTCTCTGGTTTCTTCTCTGGCTCTGAAACAGGCATGATGGCGCTAAACCGCTATCGCCTGCGACATTTGAGCAAGAGCGGACACAACGGTGCGCGCAAGGCCAGCAAACTCCTGGAAGAACCGGAAAGCCTGATCAGCACCATTCTGATCGGCAACAACCTGGTGAACAACCTCGCAGCGGCTACCGCCACCGTATTGGCCATCCGACTCTATGGTGACAAAGCCGTCGTGCCGGCCTCGATACTGCTAACGCTGGTTTTTCTGATCTTCGCGGAAATCATTCCCAAAACCATCGCCGCCTATAAAGCAGAAGCCGTGGCTTTTAAAGTCAGCTACCTGCTGACACCCCTGAAAACCTTTCTCCATCCGGTTATCTGGGTCATCAACCACTTTATACACGGCTTCCTGCGATTGACTGGGTTTGAAGCAAAAAATGATGCAGAGCACCTGAGCATCGACGAACTACGCACGATTGTGGGTGAAGCTGGGCAAATGATTCCCCAGCGCCACCAACACATGCTGATGAACATACTCGATCTTGAGCAGGTCACTGTCGACGACATCATGATTCCGCGCAACGAGGTCTATGGCATAGACCTGGATGACGAACCTGAAGCTATTCGCGCACGCTTGCAGGAATCTGAATTCACGCGAATGCCCGTGTTTCGCGAAGACATCAACAATATTGTCGGCATCTTGCATCAGCGCGACGTGATCAGCAGCATCAATGCCCTGGGTGAAATCGATCTCGACCGACTGATGGGGATTATCAAAGAGCCCTATTTCGTACCGGAAAGTACGCCGCTACACACACAGCTATTTAATTTTCAGAAACACAAGCACCGCCAGGGCGTCGTTGTGGATGAATATGGCGTCGTACAGGGCATCGTCACGCTGGAAGATTTGCTGGAAGAGATCGTCGGCGAATTCACATCAAACCTGCTTGAAGACATCAATCAGGATATTGTTTCACTGAAAGATGGTACGCATCGTATCGACGGCACCGCGACTATCCGCGATGTAAACAAGTCGCTCAAATGGGAATTGCCGACCGATGGCCCCAAGACCCTGAATGGCTTGCTGCTGGAACATCTCGAGTCTTTTCCCGACGGTCCCTGCTGCGTCAAACTCAACGGCTGCCGATTTGAGATCGAGGCACTGAAAGACAACCGCATTGAAAGTGTGCTCGCCTGGAAACCCAACAAGAAGACGAAAAAGCGCGTAAAGGGCTGACCCCAGCGATTGTGAATTTTGACCTTTGACGGGCTACCGCCGGTTCGGGTCTACTCTAACGCAAGTGTCATCAAACAGGAGCGCCAACCTCGTGAAAATCTACATTCCCGAACACATGCCCGACTGGATTCGTGAGCATATAGAGCTCTACCTCCGAGACCCGGAAAAAGCCCACCTCTGGGACAGCAGCCTCGGCGGCGGTGAAGGTCTGCTGCACACCCTGCTGTTAATTACCCGCGGCAAGAAAAGCGGTGAATTGCGACCACTGCCACTTATCTATGGCGAAGACAACGGCAATTACATTGTGATCGCGTCCAAGGGCGGCGCCCCTGAACATCCAGCCTGGTACACCAACCTGCAGGCCGAACCCGAGTGCGAAATTCGCGTGGGCAGCAAACAAATGACCGCGCTTGCGAGAACCGCCAATGGCGAAGAAAGAGAGCGATTATGGGCAAAGATGGCTGCCATCTACGCGCCCTACAATGACTACCAGAAAGCCGCAGGGGATCGAGTCATACCGGTGGTTGTACTGGAGCCGACTGAGCGCTAAAAACCTTGGCAGCAATTAAGCAATTCTGCAATCAGGCAAGATTGTAGTGTTGCTTCATACGCTGCCGCGATTCAATCACGACGGCACGCTTTTTGTCTTCGGAATAGTCAGACCAGTCGGTGATTTCCTTCAGAGTGCGGAAACAACCCACGCACAGATCGTCTTCATCCAGTGAGCACACACTGATGCAGGGAGATTTTACGGGTAAGATTTTCTCAGTCATCCATCTGCCTGTTTGTCTTCTTTCAACTCCCGACGAAAACGCTGGCCGTTTTCCACATAGTGGCTGGCCGAGAGTCGCAGCGCCGCCTGCTCATCTTCTGACAGCATCCGCTTCACTTTGGCCGGCGCACCCAGCACCATGGAACCGTCGGGGATCTCAGTGCCCTCGGTTACCAGAGCGTTTGCCCCTATCAGACAGCCCTTACCGATTTTTGCGCCGTTCAAAACCACTGCATTAATACCAACCAGACTGCCATCACCGATTTTGCAGCCGTGCAGCATCACTTTGTGACCCACAGTGACGTCTTCGCCTATGTCCAGCGGAAAACCGGGATCAGCGTGCAGCACCGAACCATCCTGGATATTGCTGCGCGCGCCAATAGCGATTTTTTCGGCGTCACCGCGAATCACCACGTTAAACCAGACACTGACTTTTTCCGCCAGCGACACATTGCCGATCACGGTGGCGTTGTGTGCGATAAATTGATCATCGCCCTCACGCTGAACTTTGAGATCTCCCAGTTGAAACAGCATTATTTCTCTCCTGTGCGGGTCTCGATGGGCAGGTTTGCATCGAGCAGTTCCTTGAGAACGTCGGCCAAAACCATCGCCGTCACGCCCCAGATATCGTAGTCCTGAAACTGGAAACGGGCCACGCGCTTGGTGATGCCCTTATCCAGCACTTCCACCACCGAGAACAGCCTACCATCATTCAGCTCGTCGAGGGGCACGTAGAAGGCCGCATCCAGCTCGCCGTAATTGATCTCGAAATCCAGTCCCGCTGGCAGAATACCCAGATAGGGCGTCATACGAATATTGGTGCGGGTAATGCGCTGATCCAATGGTCCCAGGCATTCAAACTGATCGGCAGCGACCCCGACCTCTTCTTCCATTTCCCGCACCGCGGTGTGCAGCAGGTCGTGATCGTCGTCGTCTTCCTTGCCGCCGGGAAAGGCAATCTCACCCGCATGCAAACTCAAGTTGGGCGAGCGCTGGGTTAACAGCACGCCGGGGCGATCGCTGTCATTGATGGCGACCACCACCGCCGCATCCGGGTAATCCCCGGCAATCGTGCGCGCCTCGTAATCGCCAATGCGCTCACGCAGGGTCTGCAACAGCGGGGAATTACTCATCAATTTCCACCAGCTGAATCACTTCAAAGGCGGGTTCTTCATAGGGGTGGGCATCGCGCAAGGCGCTAACAATCGATTTCAGGCGCGATTCCTCACACAGCATTTCCACCCGATATTCAGCAACGGTTTCAATTTCCCCCTGCTGACCGATAAAGGGCTTGCTGCCGTCCAACGGGCGGAATTGACCCTGCCCCAGCGTCTGCCAGGCACAGCAGTCGTAGTCGCCCTGACGGCCGGCACCCGCAGCAAACAGTGCGGTTTTGACTTCTTCGGTATGGGTTTCGGGTATGAAGACAATCAGCTTGTACATCGCTCCTCCCGTTGCTGGCTTTCGTAGAACGCGTCGGCAAAAGCATCCAGCGCATTGTTTTCAATCGCTTTGCGAATGCCTGCCATATGGTTCTGGTAAAAGCGCAGGTTGTGAATGGTATTGAGCTGGGCGCCGAGGATTTCCTTGCAGCGATCCAGATGATGCAAATAGCCCCGCGAAAAATTCTGGCAGGTATAACAGTCGCAGTTCTCGTCCAGTGGTGCAGTATCGTGACGATGGCGCGCATTGCGGATTTTGACAACACCGCCAGAAGTAAACAGGTGACCGTTGCGGGCATTGCGGGTGGGCATCACGCAGTCGAACATATCCACGCCCCGACGCACCGCCTCCAGGATATCTTCCGGTTTGCCGACGCCCATCAGGTAGCGCGGTTTATCCGCCGGCATGGTGTGGGCCAGATGATCGAGCACATTGAGCATATCGTCTTTCGGCTCACCCACGGACAGACCACCAATGGCATAACCATCAAATCCGATATCAGCCAGGCCCTTCAGGGATTCCTCGCGCAGGTTCGGGTACATGCCGCCCTGCACAATGCCAAATAACGCAGACGGATGATCGCCGTGGGCCTCACGGCTGCGTGCTGCCCAGCGCAGGGAGAGCTCCATGGAATCCCGTGCCTGCTTTTCGGTGGCGGGGTAAGGCGTGCACTCGTCGAAGATCATCACAATGTC
>JBFKXO010000131.1:0-6001 GCA_041638115.1 Litorivivens sp.
GCGCTCGTCGGCAAACACCCGGTGGCTTACCGGATCCAGCACCAGGCCATTCACCTCCACAGCATCACCATCATCGGGATCAGCGCTGCGCCGCAACACCGCCTTGATGCGGGCAAGCAGCTCACGCGAAGAGAATGGCTTGGTAACATAATCGTCCGCACCCACGTCCAAGCCCTGAATACGGTTGTCTTCGTCATCCTTGGCAGTGAGCATGATTACGGGAATATTGCGGCTGACATCGTCGCGACGCAGGCGTCGCAATAATTCCAGTCCCGACGTGTTGGGCATCATCCAGTCCAACAGAATCAGATCGGGCCGCTGATCCAGGATTTTGCCATAGGCTTCCTGAGCATCTTCGGCTTCCATACAAGTGAATCCAGCCATTTCCAGGCCGATGCGTATCATCTCCCTGATTGCACTCTCGTCGTCAACAATCAGTATGCTGCGATTTGCCATTGCTAGTCCGGTCATTGTTGTTTAATCACAGCTACGCATTAAAAGACTTTTTTGTGACAGGAATGTTACAACAGGTTGCCTGAATGGTGACAGACCCGGCACAAAAACGGGAGCCCGCAGCTCCCGTTGTTGAATCCGCTTGCCGCCGGTTAGCGACTCAGAATACCGCGAATGGCCTCCGGCAAATCGGCGGGGAAAACCACGGTTTTGGCATTGGCCGAAGACGACAGGTTCTGCAGCGACTGAATGTATTTTTCGCCCAGCAGATAAATCACGGGCAGCTCCTCATTCTTGATGGCGTCGGTCACTACCTCGATGGCTGCAGCACTGGCTTTGGCCAGAACCACTTCAGCCTGAGCATCGCGCCGCGAGGCTTCCAGACGACCGTCAGCTTCCAGAATCGCCGCCTGCTTCTCGCCTTCGGCGCGGGTAACCACCGCCCTGCGCTGACGCTCGGCGGCAGCCTGCTCTTCCATCGCCCGCTGCATGGTAGGCGACGGATTAATGTCCTGAATCTCCACGGTTTTCATGGTGATCCCCCAATCGGCGATATCGTCAGAAATCCCCGTTTTCAATTTGGCTTTGATCTGATCACGGGAGGACAGCGCAGAATCCAGCGACATCTCACCGATAATGGATCGCAGCGCCGTTTGCACCAGGTTCTGAATCGCAATCGTGTAATCCTCAACACCGTAGACCGCTTTTTCCGGTGACACGATATTGATATAGGCTACCGCGTTGGCAATGATCACCGCATTGTCCTGCGTGATAACCTCCTGCGAGGGAATATCCAGCACGATGTCCTTGGTCGTGACCTTGAACGCCACGTTGTCGATAAACGGCACCACCCAGTTCAAGCCGGGATTCAGTGTGGCGTGATATTTACCCAAGCGCTGCACAATATGTTTGGACCCCTGCGGCACGATCTTTACCGTTTTGGTCAGGACCACCACCGCCACGATGGCAAGGGTGACAACAATACTCAAACCTTCCATAGAACCTCTCCTCTACGCTCTCAGCCCTGCTTGGCCACAACCAGGGTATTGCCCGATACATCAATCACACTGACCCGATCCCCTACACTTAAGGGCTCGTTGCAGATGAATGTCCACTCATCGCTGCCCAACAGCGGCATGGAAAACCGCAGCCGGCCGCGCTCGCCCAGATTAGCCTGAATCACGAGCCCCACCTGACCGACCACCGCCTCCTTCGACATCCCCGACAAGGTCTTGTCGCGAAAACGCGGTTGTATAAAGCGAAACCAGATAAACAGTTCGGCGACCGAGAGCACCGTCCAGATCAACAGTTCCAGCGACACACTCAGGTCAAACAGAAAGGACAATACGCCAACAACCAGCGCACTGGCGCCAAGCCAGAGCAGCACGAAGCCGGCGGTAAAAATTTCCAAGGCAATCAGAACAAGTCCCAGCACTAACCAGTGCCAGTAGGCTATCGACGAATCCAACCACTCCATTACGGACATCCCCACAGCGGTTTTTGTTATTAACCGCCTATTTAGCCGTGGTGGAGCGGCACAGGCAAGGATTTTTGGCGACAAATCCCGTATACTGCGCGCTTTCGCCAACCCCACACCCTGCAGCACCTCCTATGGCCCCGAAACACCTATTCAGTTACCGCAAATACTGGGCCGAATGTTTTGGCCCGGCACCCTATTTACACATGTCACGCGCGGAGATGGACGCGCTCGGCTGGGATAGTTGCGACATTATTCTGGTGACCGGTGACGCCTATGTGGATCACCCCAGCTTTGGCATGGCTGTGGTGGGAAGAGTGCTTGAAGCCCAGGGCTTTCGCGTTGGCATTATTGCCCAGCCGGACTGGCAGTCAGCCGAGGCGTTTAAAGTACTGGGCGAACCCAACCTGTTTTTCGGCGTGGCCGCGGGCAACATGGACTCCATGATTAACCGCTACACCGCCGACCGACGCCTGCGCCACGATGACGCCTACAGCCCGGACAATGAGGGGGGCAAGCGACCTGATCGTGCCGTCATCGTCTATTCGCAGCGCTGCCGCGAGGCTTTCAAGAACACCCCTATTGTGATTGGTTCCATCGAAGCCAGTTTGCGCCGTATTGCGCACTACGACTACTGGAGCGACAAGATCCGACGTTCCATCCTGCTCGATTCGCGTGCCGACTTGCTGGTCTACGGTAACGCAGAACGCGCCATTGTCGATATCGCCCACCGCTGCGCCAACGGCGAAGCCATTACCGAAATGAAAGATATCCGCGGCACCGCCTTTGTCCGCAAGCGCGTACCCAACGGCTGGACCGTGATCGACTCCTCCACGATTGATGCGCCCGGCCCCATTGATCCACCGATCGACCCCTACCAGGACACAACCGCGACACCGGAGTGCAAAACCCAGCAAGAGCAGCCCGCTCCCGATGCGGACACCGTTCAAACCGTGCGCATTATCGACCCCTTGACCGCGCGCAAGGAAAAGCTCGACCCGGAACACTGCGTTATTCGGCTGCCCGACTACGAAACAGTCAAGCGCGACCCGGTCATGTACGCCCACGCGGCGCGGGTACTGCACCTGGAAACCAACCCGGGCAATGCCAAAGCTTTGGTGCAAAAGCACGGTGATCGCGAAGTCTGGCTGAATCCCCCGCCGATTCCACTGACCACGGAAGAACTAGACGCCGTATTCGAATTGCCCTACCAGCGCAAACCGCACCCGGTCTACGGCGAGGCCCGTATTCCCGCCTACGAGATGATTCGCTTTTCGGTAAACATCATGCGCGGCTGCTTTGGCGGCTGTACCTTCTGCTCTATTACCGAGCACGAAGGCCGAATCATCCAGAGCCGATCCCACGATTCGATCGTTCGGGAAGTGGAAGATATTCGCGACAAGACACCGGGATTTACCGGCGTCATTTCCGATCTGGGCGGCCCCACAGCCAACATGTGGCGTCTCAATTGCAAGAGCAAGGAGATCGAGGAGAACTGCCGCCGGCTGTCCTGCATTTACCCCGGCATCTGCAAGAACCTGGATACCAACCAGTTGCCGTTGGTTGACCTTTATCGCGATGTGCGCGGCGTCGAGGGCATCAAGAAAGTGCTGATTGCCTCTGGCCTGCGCTACGACCTGGCGGTGGAAACACCGGAATATGTCAAGGAGCTGGTCACCCATCACGTCGGTGGCTACCTGAAAATAGCACCCGAGCATACTGAAGACGGTCCGCTGTCAAAAATGATGAAGCCCGGTGTCGGCACCTACGACACCTTTAAGAAGATGTTTGAGCGTTACTCAAAGGAAGCCGGCAAGGAACAGTTCCTGATTCCCTATTTCATCGCCGCGCATCCGGGGACAACCGACAAGGACATGATGAATCTGGCTTTGTGGTTGAAACGCAATGGCTTCCGAGCCGATCAGGTGCAGGCCTTCTATCCCTCCCCAATGGCTAACGCTACCGCTATGTATCACTCAGAGCGCAACCCGTTAAAAAAGATATCGCGCCAGAGTGAGGTCGTTACGACCGCCAAGGGCTTGAAACAGCGCCGATTGCACAAGGCCTTTCTTCGCTATCACGACCCCGACAACTGGCCATTGCTGCGTGAGACCCTGAAAAAGATGGGGCGCCACGACCTCATCGGGTTTGGTAAAAAGCACCTCATACCGCCAAGACAACCCGCCGGCTGGCGACCGCCCGCAGGAAAAAACAAGCTGCTGACCCAACACACCGGCCTGCCGCCACGCCGACAGCGGTAATAACAGCTGCACGGCTTATGCAAATTGCTTAATAAAAACGTCTTTAAACTTACACAGGCCCTGTGTATATTTAAAAACGCTGGCAATTTAAGCAGCTCCGGTTTTATGTAACAAGTCAATACGAAGTCGCTGTACAACCTCGTCCTGTTTGTCATAACTCCCCTGCCCGGCTCAGCAATAACAATTCAACAATAGATTCGAGGTATGTCATGTCTAAAGCAACTGGCAAAGTAAAATGGTTCAACGAAACCAAAGGGTTTGGCTTTATCCAGCAGGAGCAGGGTCCAGACGTATTTGTTCACTTTTCCGCGATTCAGGGCGATGGCTTCAAAACACTGGCTGAAGGTCAGGATGTACAGTTTGAAGTTCAGCAAGGCCAGAAAGGCCTGCAAGCGGCTAACGTTGTTGCTGTCTAATAACGACGCACACTAACGTGCGTTAGTCCTTTACGAAAAACATGAGCCCCCTCTGTTACGAGGGGGTTTTTGTTTGTGCTGCGGTGATTCGTTGGGGTAATACCGTGCGTCAATCGCAAGCCTCTACGTCGCCGTGATATACCAGCAATAATGAATCGGCTTGCCTGTGCGTTTGAAATCCGGGTCCAGCGACCACTCGGTACGCTCTTCCACCTGAAATGCCTGCCCAACACTTTCATCCAGACGAAAATCACGTCGGTTCGTTGAGAAGATTAACAATCCACCGGGGTTCAACGCCCGCATCGCTAACTCAATCATTTCCACATGATCGCGCTGAGTATCCAGCACGGTCTCTGTACGCTTGGAATTGGAAAATGTTGGCGGGTCCAACAGCACCAGATCAAAGGTTTTGGTGTTATCACGCAGCCATTGCATACAGTCGGCCTGCTCGGTGTGATGCCGCGCCTCACTCATACCGTTTAACGACAGGTTATCTCGTGTCCACTGCAGATACTTCGGCGACAGGTCCACACTTGTTGTCCATTTCGCTCCGCCGACGGCGGCCTGCACAGTGGCGGACCCGGTGTAACAAAACAGGTTAAGGAAAGAGGCACCTCGGGCACGCGCTGCAACATCCAGACGCACGCGACGGTGATCAAGAAACAGCCCTGTATCCAGATAGTCGTGCAGGTTTACCAGCAACTTTGCCTGCCCTTCGCTCACCGTCAGCAATTCATTGCGTTGCCGTTCGCGCCGATATTGGTCATTGCCACGCTGGCGGCGACGTTGTTTTAAGACGGTGCGCTCAGGAGGTATACCGGTCGCAGACGGTAAAGCTGCCAATACGTCGCGCAACCTTGCCTCGGCTTTTTCTTCCGGCACAGATGCCGGCGGCGCATATTCAGCCACCACCAGCCAGTCAGCGTAACGATCGATGGCAACCGCATATTCCGGCATATCGGCATCATATAAGCGGTAACATTCGTATTGTTCCTGCTTCAACCAGCGCTCCAGACGCTTGGTATTTTTCAGCAGGCGATTGCGAAACATTTTCGCGCCCTCTGATATGGGCAAATCACCAAGTGCTTTGTCTGCGCGCTCACGCTGGCGATTGGCGATCTGTCGCTCGGGCAGCAACTCAAACAACAGCAAGCGCGACTCGATCGAGCCATTGAGAAACCGGTATTGCTGATGGCTGTGCCAGGCCATGGCCTTACCCAGATTGGGGTTGCCAGTAAAGACGCCTGCCTGCCAACCGATAAAATCGCGACTGAACGCTTGCCCTAAATAACGATAGAGATGGACCAGCGAGTTTTCATCACCCAGTCGTTCGCCGGAGGGGGGATTGGTGATTATCATCCCGGTATCAAGCGCGGTATGAGTGGGTTTGACAA
>JBFKXO010000132.1:0-5929 GCA_041638115.1 Litorivivens sp.
AAATTGCCGATTTCGCGCTGGCAGCGTGATCTGACCGACTCTACGGTACTGCGCAACATGGGCGTCGGCATGGCCTACAGTCTGATTGCGTATGAAGCCAGCCTAAAAGGCATTGGCAAATTGCAGATCAACACCGCGCGCATCAGTGAAGATCTCGACGCCGCCTGGGAAGTGCTGGCTGAGCCCATTCAGACAGTGATGCGGCGCTACAACGTCGAGCAGGCCTACGAAAAACTCAAGGCCCTGACGCGCGGCAACACCATTAGCCAGCAGGCCATTACCGAGTTTGTGGCAACCCTTGAGATCCCGGAGCAGGCTAAAGCCGAGCTACAGGCGCTGACCCCGGCGGCCTACATCGGTAACGCTGCGGACCAGGCACGGCGCATCTAAACGATGGCATTGGCCGGATTTGACAGCGAGCAGTTCCTGCGCGACTACTGGCAGCAGGAGCCCTTATTGATCCGACAGGGTCTCCCGGGGTTTCAATGCCCGATTGATGGCAATGACCTGGCTGGACTGGCATGCGAAGAGGATGTCGAGTCACGCATTGTCGCCGGTAAGGATGACCGCTGGCATTTGCGCAACGGTCCGATGGAAGCGTCGGTGTTCTCGGAACTGCCGGCAACCCATTGGACCTTATTAGTGCAGCGGGTTGATCAATGGTGTGACGAAATCACCGACTTGATCAGACACTTTGATTTCCTTCCGCAATGGCGTATCGAAGATGTGATGGCCAGCTACGCTGTTACGGGGGGCGGTGTCGGCCCCCATTTTGATCGCTACGATGTTTTTCTTATTCAGGGCGCGGGACAACGCGAATGGCGGCTTGGCCAGCGCTGCGATGAAAGCGACACCACTCTGGATAGCCAGCCTCTGCGCCTGCTCAGTGAATTTAATGAGCAGGCTCGTTACGTACTCGAACCCGGCGATATTCTCTATGTACCGCCAGGCATCGCCCATTGGGGCACTGCACTGGACGATGAGTGTATAACGCTGTCGGTCGGATTCCGCGCGCCCTCACTGAGTCAGATACTCGAACGCTGGTGGGAAACCTTAAGCTGCGAGCTCACCGAAGACCTGCGCTATCGGGATACGGCCGCGACGCTTGCCGCCGGCCAAACCCTCGATACGCGCCACATTGAACACCTGCGCGCCCTGCTCAGTGATGCACTCAAGGATAATACCAGCCTGATCAGCAGCTTCGGTGAGCTGGTTACGGAAGCCGGCGACGATTCTCACCCGGAACCCCGTGCGGTGCCCTCCAAAGGAGTCTGTCGCAGTCTGGATTCTCGCATAACGGTATTTGAAGACAACGAGATCACTCTGCTGTTCGCCAATGGCATGAGCATGGAAGTAGAGCCTTCCTGCCTCCCCTATCTTCATCAGATTTGCCGGCTGATTCCGGGCGATGTGTTGCCGGATGCGCTATGGTTAGCCTTGCAGAAGGCATCACCTGACGCGGCGAGCTTTTTGCTGTCCACGAGTGCGCTGATCGCAGAGTAGTTAACGCAGTATGAACGTTATTGAGGCCAGCTGGTCCGAGCATCAAACACCGCTCCACGCCATTCGGCGGGAAGTATTTATCGAAGAACAGAGTGTCCCCGAAGACCTGGAGTGGGACGGCGAAGATGAGCGCGCCTACCACTGGCTAGCCACCGACAAGGGTGATCCTGTCGGTACGGTGCGCATGTTGCGCGACGGTCATATCGGTCGCATGGCTGTTCGCAAGGCGTATCGTTCGCGGGGCATCGGCAAGGACCTGCTAAACCGGGCGATTCGCCACGCCAAACTGCAGAATCTGCGCGAGGTGTGGCTCCACGCTCAGCTCAGCGCGGTTAGTTTTTACGAGCAGTTTGGTTTTGTGCCCTATGGCCCGGAGTTCATGGATGCCAATATTCCGCATCAGGCCATGCGACTGACACTGCGTAAGGACTTTCTTCTCGGCAAAGACGGCGGCCGACATGCTGTCACCAACCTGGAACACACCGTCGCCTCAATGGTTTCCCAGTGCCGGCGCCAGTTGCGGATTTTCAGTGAATGCCTTGATCCGCAAGTCTACGACAACGATACCGTGCGCAGCGCCCTGTCAGAACTCGCCCGACTCCATAAAACCACGGAAATACGCATGCTGGTGCTGCGTCCGGATAAGCTGAGTGGTCGCGGCCATCGCTTGCTTGAGCTGCAACAGCGTCTAAATTCATCCATTGGACTGCGTGCATTACCAGAAGAACAGGCCGGACAGGTCGACGAAGAGTTTCTGGTCGCCGACAACTCAGGTCTGATCGTGTCCAAGCGCCACGAGCCTAACAGCCATTGGGCCGATTTCAGCAATCGCCCCAGCGCCCTGAATTATATCCTGCAGTTTGACTTGCTCTGGAATCAGGCTCAGGAAGACCCTCGACTGCGTCGGCTAAGCCTCTAATCGCGCCCCGTTAACGCGAGAGGCGACCCCAGCGTGCGCGATGGCCACGCACATCTACATGAACAAAAGGGCCGTGACTGGCAGTACTGCCGTACTCACCCAAGCCCCCTTTAAGCCAATCATCTTCATCGCTGAGGTCGTCGACCAGGGAATAGAGATACCCGGCGTCTGCACGGTTGATTTTACCGTCGCGGTTAACGTCATCCATGCGCCCATCCCGGGGGTACACATCGACATACCAATCGGCCGCGCCGCCATAAATATGCCGTGAGTTTTTGGTGTTGCCGATACTGGCGTTGTAATGGGGTGTACGGTAGCCGCTCATGATAAACAGTGTATGGGCTTCAACGCCGCGCTTGTTTAACGTCTGGAGAATGGTTTCCAGTTTCAGCAACAACTCCGGGCGAAATAGCATAAACTCCTTACCGTTTACCCGCGCTTGCTTGCAAAGAAACTGCCCCAGCGTGAAATGGGGAGACAAGCGGGTGCCCCTCAATTCGGATGTTACCTCAACCAGGCCTCTCGGCGGCTCATACGCGGCCAGCCCCCGAAAGGCCTGCTGGGGATACTGACCCACGCGGTAACCGTCGAGCCGCTCATCGCGCACATGTTTTAACGGGCGCAGCACGAATACATTCAACGTCATTCGCTGACGCTCGCCGTGCAGTAATTCCAGCTGATGCAGCCCGGGCTGTAGAGGCGCCTTCCAGCGATAACGGGTGTCGGCCTTGCGCACCAGACTGCCGCTGGCAGCGCGAACCACTGTTGCCCTGGGCACCTGAATAGGCAGCTCATCGCCGGGCATCACGGTAAACGCCATCACCCGATACGGGATTTCCATACCCTGTACAACCGCTGTGAAACCTGCCTTGCCCGAGTCAAAACTGGCGCTTATTGCGCTACCAGAAATTAACAAAGCCAACAGCAGATAAATGCTACTACACCACAGCCTAGCGATTCTGGATCGCAGCCCAGACCCTGACATCACGCTCATAGATATCCTCAATGAAACGGATATCACCCGTTTCGTCGTTTACAACAACTGTCCAGTACAGCAAGTGCACCGGAATGCGCTCTTTCATTCTGACCACTGTTTCACGCCCGGAGGCTACCACCTCAAGCAGCCGGGCTTCATCCCATGACGGTGTTCCTTTGAGGACCCAGCTGGCAAGGTCCAGCGGATCGCTTACGCGGATACAGCCAGAGGAGAAATCACGGCGTACTTTGATAAAAAGATCACGTGACGGCGTATCGTGCAAATACACGGCATGCTCGTTGGGAAACATAAACTTTACCCGCCCCAGGGCATTTTTCTCGCCCGGTTCCTGGCGCACCCGATAGGGAAAACTGGACGACGTGACCGCCTTCCAGTCTACCGAATAGGGATCTACCGGCTGCCCTTGCCGATCCAGAATGTGATAGCCCAACTCCCGGATAATGCCGGGGTCTTGCTGGAATTTTGGTAACAGATCCAGGCGCGCGAGTTTGTGCGGCACTTCCCACCAGGGATTTAGCACCAGATACGACATACTGCCGGAGAATATCGGCGTTTGCCGGTAGCTGCGTCCAACTACCACATCAAAGATTTCGGTAACCTCAGCACCCTCGTGGGCTTCAAGGCGATAATCCGCAATATTGACACGCAAATGGCGGTATCCCATTTCGTCTGGCAACCAGCGCCAGCGCTCCAGGTTTACCTTGATTTGATTCACACGATCCTGGGCTGAAAGATTCAGTTTGCGCAGCGTGATCGGCCCGACAATGCCATCGGGCTCCAGGTTGGAGCGCTGCTGAAAGGTCTTGATGGCATGAACCAGTTCAGCGTCATAATAGGTCTCGTCGTCATAATTGCCGTGGTAATCACCGCTGGCCTGCAGCCGCGCCCGCAGCGACGGCACCCAGCCGGCACTTTGCCCGGGCTTCAACAGACCACGGCCGCTGACCGTGGGCCAGCCGCCGCGCGCCAACACCTCGTTGTAATGCAGCAGCGCCTCTCGCAATCGGGTATAGCGCGGCTGTGACGGTGCCAGTTGAGCAAGTGACTCACTCGGCGGTGTTGTTTGCAGCGTTTCGAGCAAATATGCAGGCAAATCGCGCGAGCGGCCTTTGGCATTCCAGGTAGGCTCCAGGGAAACGGGGTCTATCCGGCCACCAAGCAGATGCCCACCCAGGGTGAGATAAGCATCGGTCGCGTAGACTTCCTTGTCACTGAGTTTGCCAGGAGCGGAAAGCAAGGCTAAGTGATAGTCGGCCGGTTCCAGACCATGACTGCGACTGTCGTCGATGGCTTCCACGAGATTTGCCAGCCGCTGCGCATTCCAAAGTGCTCCCCCCGCCGTCTCGTATACGCGGACAACACTGAGCGGGGAGCGCAAGGCGTTTTCCGAGGCCAGTTGCCGAGATAGCGCTTGCAGGGTTTCAGCTTGCTGCGCGAAGGCGGTCTGTACGACCAGGAGAAACGCACACAGAATTCGGGGAACAAACAACACCAAGCACTCCGCGACAGCTGCCAAAGTTCGCCAGACTAACGGGTATTTCTGCCCTTGACGAGTGAATTTGATAGGTAAAATTCTAACAGATTGACTAAGTGCTCGACCCGATTACAGCAGAACACCCACTTCGCGCCCTTCTTCCACCAGCGGATAGCAGCGCAAGGGGTTACAGGGTTCTTCGGTCCGGGCCAGTACAGCACCGGTCGAAAGATTGAATT
Source organism: Litorivivens sp. (assembly GCA_041638115.1). GTDB lineage: Bacteria > Pseudomonadota > Gammaproteobacteria > Pseudomonadales > Spongiibacteraceae > Litorivivens. The sequence continues at coordinate 5,133 of JBFKXO010000132.1, forward strand.
GGTAATGGTGGTGGGGGCAGGTAATGGTATCGCCAAACACCGTGGCATCAATCAGGCTATGCTCCCGGTGCGGGCAGTAGGCGTCGATCAGAAAGCGTTCGCCTTCTTCCTGAATCAATAGCAGGTGGTATTCGTCGATTTTGAAGCTTTTGCGGTACCCGTCATACAGATTGATGAGCTTTTCCAATGCAAAATAGCGCATGATCCCTGCCCTTCTTTATTATCGAGTTGGCAGCCGCCGTAGAACGTATCGTTGTACACGGTGCCCCTGCTCAAGTAAAAACAGCGGCACTGTGTAAGTTCCAGCTCTGGATCAGGATAGCTGCTCGCTCAGGAACATCCAGGTATCCAGCACCGAATCCGGGTTCAGCGACACACTGTCGATACCCTGCTCCACCAGCCACAGGGCAAAATCCGCGTGATCTGACGGGCCTTGACCGCAGATACCGATATATTTGCCCTGCTTTTTGCAGGCGTCAATAGCGTTTTTCAGCAGTACCTTAACCGCGTCATTGCGCTCGTCGAACAAATGGGCAACCAGACCCGAGTCGCGATCCAGCCCCAGTGTGAGCTGAGTCAGGTCATTCGAACCAATGGAGAAACCGTCAAAGTACTCCAGGAACTGATCGGCAAGCAGCGCATTCGCCGGCAACTCACACATCATAATGACCTTGAGACCGTTCTCACCGCGCTTCAGCCCATTCTCTTCCAGGAGTTCGATCACCTGTTTCGCTTCACCGACGGTGCGCACAAACGGCACCATGATTTCAACGTTGGTAAGTCCCATCTCGTCGCGA
>JBFKXO010000133.1:0-5926 GCA_041638115.1 Litorivivens sp.
AGCACTGGCAAGGGGCCATGGTGGATCGTCGCCCCTTTTTCAGCCACGATAACGTCCAGATCCTGAATCAGCCGCTCGAGCATCTCTCCACAGTCCACCTGGCTGAGCGTGGAGTGCTTGCCAATTCGGGAGTACTCCAGCAATCCCTTGATCAGCAGCGTCATTCGCCGCGATGCGCCTGAAATATAATTCAGGTAGGTGTCGGCATTGTCATCAAGTTTACCGGCATATTCATCGCTAAGCAGATCAGCAAAACTGCATACCGTACGCAGTGGTTCTTGCAAATCGTGAGAGGCGATATAGGCGAACTGCTCAAGCTCCTGGTTTTTACTTTCAAGCATATTGGCGTAGCGGCCCAGTTCGCGCTCTTTGTCTTTGCGTTCACTGATATCTCGAATCGCCGCCGACACCAGCAGCCCCTCCTTGGTCTCCAATGGGCTCAGGCTAATCTCTACCGGGAATTCTCGTCCGGTCTTCTTTTGCCCAAATAACTCCAGGTTGCGCCCCATTTCACGCACCTTGGGCCCGGCAAAAAAGTGTTGACGATGCCCGGCGTGGTGGTGCCGGAAACGCTCAGGCATCAAAATCTCGATGGGCTGGCCAATCAGCTCCTCCTGGCTGTAGCCAAACACCGTTTCCGTCTGCTTGTTGGCAAGCACAATGACGCCACCATCGCCGACGATAACCATCGCGTCGGGCGCCGAGTCCAAAAGGTCGCGAAACTTGGCATCCGCCTCACGTCGTTCACTGATGTCCCGTATGGCTGCGGACACCAGTAGCCCCTGATCGGTCTCCAGCGGACTGAGACTGATCTCTACCGGAAACTCCTGACCATTTTGTTTGATCGCACGCAAATCGAGATTGCGCCCCATTGAACGGGTAACCGGCGATTTGAAATAGCCATTGCGGGCGCCAGCGTGTGCCTGTGCAAAACGCTCTGGCATCAGCACTTCAACACTACGCCCTATCAGATCGGCCTTGCGATAACCAAACAACACCTCAACCTGCCTGTTAGCCAGCTCGATATAGCCACGCTCGTTGACAATAACCACCGCATCCGGGGCCGAGTCCAGCAGATTTCGGAACAGTCGGTCTCGGCTTTTATCTTGCTCGCGCAAGCGCTGCTGTTGCATTAACAACGCAGCAGCGATACCGATCGCCCCCAAGCTCATGATGCGATTGAAAAGGATGGGCCAATCAACAGTCATGGGCCCCTGAGCAAAGGTATCAACGACCACCAACATCATGGTGACACAGGCAAACAGCGGCAACTTATCGAAGCGCGAATGATGGGCAAGAATGTAAATAGGAATGACGTAAGCAAATCCGGCGGCGATCGTCGCCGGCATCAGCAGATCCAAGGCAAAAAAACCCACCACAAACAACCACGCCAGGCCGACCACTCGCCCCGACTCACCGGATTCCGTCAGTTTGGACATCGTAGGTGGTTTTCTCCGCATGCACCCTCTCGCCAGAAAAAAACTGGCCCAGAGACAGATTACGAAGACCACAACAGGCTTTACACCGTGACTTCTACCTACAACACTCAGCAGAACTATTACCGAACCGGGGCGGTTTTACACACCGGCTGCTATCATGGCCCGAGCCTTGGGGGTAACCACCCGGCGTCCATTGCCATACAGAGGGGAAATAAGCATGGTTCGAAAACTACTGACACTGTCAGTCCTTGTCGGCGGTCTGAGTGCAGCCGGTGCGCAGGCCGGATTGTTCGACAGTGTCGACAAAACGCTCGAAAAGCCTGCCAATGCAGTCAGTAAAGCGCTGCCAGGCGACGTTGGAGAGTTGCTGAAAGTCAATGACGCCCTGCCCAACCGTTATATCGTCGTACTCAAGGACGGATTGCCGTCAGGACAGCTGATGAACGCCCTGATAGGTCGCTACGGCGGGCAGGCTGACATGAACTTCAACAGTGTACTCAATGGTTTCGCCGCCTACTTGAACCCGGCTCAGGTGAAGGCACTGAGTCTGGACAAAGCCGTCAAGTACGTGGAGCAGGATGCCATCCAACGTGTGTCTAAAGAGTCTCAGAGCAATGCCACCTGGGGTTTGGACCGTATCGACCAGAAAGACCTGCCGCTGAATAAAACCTACAGCTACCCGCTGGCTGGTGAGGGTGTCCATGCCTATATCGTCGATACCGGAATACGCAGCGATCACAAGGACTTTAGTGGTCGCCTTGGCGACGGGGAAAATACCAGCGACGATCCCAAACAGCCACCGGCGGGTTTACTCGATCCCATCTTTGAAATCCTGTTTGGTGAAAAGGAAAATCCAGACGACCCCACCAATGACTGTAACGGACACGGCACGCACGTCGCCGGCACGGTGGGTGGCACCGAATGGGGCGTCGCCAAGGGCGTGACCCTGCACGCGGTGCGCGTGTTGAATTGCCAGGGGGCCGGTTCCAACTCCACCGTCATCGGCGGGCTCGATTGGATTGCCAAAAATGCAAAACAACCCGCCGTGGTGAATATGAGTCTTGGCGGCGGCGCCTCACGCGCCATTGATGAAGCCGTAGAAAAGCTGATCAAGAAGGGAATTACCGTCGTGGTTGCCGCCGGCAACGACAACAAGGACGCCTGCGACTATTCCCCGGCGCGCAGCAAGCCGGCGATTACCGTCGCAGCTAGCGATCGCAGTGACCGCCGCGCCGATTTTTCGAATCACGGACGATGCGCCGATCTATTCGCTCCCGGCAAAGACATTACCTCGGCCTGGATAGATAGTAGCCGTTCGACCAAAACCATCAGCGGTACGTCAATGGCTGCCCCCCATGTCGCAGGTGTGGCCGCCCTGTTACTGGCACAGGAGCCTAAGCGCTCGCCCGCAGAAATTGAGAAGCTGCTGCTAAAACTAAGCGCGAGCGGAAAAATCCGGGACACCAAGGGCGTTCCCAACAAACTGCTACAAACGGTCACTGACAAGAAATAGTCCGACAACCAAGGAGGCAACCATGGGATTTGCTTTATCTGAAATCACCCTGACCAGCAGCGCCTTTAGCGGCGGCGGTGCGATTCCGAAAAAACATACCGGCGAAGCCGAGGATGTGTCACCGGCACTTAGCTGGGAAAAAGCACCCGAGGGCACCAAAAGTTTCGCCGTGATCTGTCACGACCCCGATGCCCCGCTGGTATCGCCGGGTGGTACCTACGGCTATGTGCACTGGGTCTTGTACAACCTGCCCGCCAACTGCCACTCGTTAGAGGAAGGGACCACTGCGGGAACGGCGGGACGCAATGACTTCGGTAACACCAACTACGGTGGGCCAATGCCTCCACCGGGCCACGGCACACACCAGTACTATTTTTGGATACTGGCACTGGACACCGACCTGCAGCTCGAGGCCGGTTTAACCCTGTGGCAATTGCTCGACGCGGTCGAACCCCACCTCATTGGCATGAATCGTCTGGTCGGAACCTACCAGCGCAGCTAAAGCGTGCATTCGGCCCGCCGCTGACGGGCCATTTCTGTCTGGTAGTATTTCCCTGACCGCTTGCGCTTAACAGCAAGCGCCTTAGGATTCAGTGTTATGCTGAATCTCGACACACAAAAACTGCGCAACAATCAGGAAGCGACCTGGTTCACGGTTGACCTGGTTATGCTTGCGCTGCTGATGCTCAACCTTGCCTGGCTGACCTTTGACTGGCTATTTACTATTGGCTTTATCGCTGACACTCTGAAAACACTGACCCCTGGTTTCCATGAGTTCTACGCCAACCAGGTTCATCCCAATTTTCTGCAGTACGACCTGATTTTCGTCTCGATTTTTATTGCCGAGCTGCTGGTGCGATGGGGCGTGGCCGTGCGCCGAGGCACCTATACACGCTGGTATTGGTATCCCTTCATCCACTGGTATGAAGTGTTGGGTTGCATCCCACTGACGGGCTTTCGGCTGTTGCGACTGCTGCGCATCATTTCCATGCTTTATCGGTTGCAGGCGCTTGGCATTATCAACTTGCGAGAAACCCGTCTCGGGCGGCTGGTCCAGAGCAACTACGATGTATTGATGGAGCATGTCGCCGACCGGGTGGTCATCAATGTATTGGATGGCATCGAAGACGAGATCCGTCACGGCCAGCCGGTGATGCGCGATCTGATTCAGGGTGTCATCCTGCCACGCAAGCAGGCCATTGCGCGCTCGATTGCACAGCCGGTCACTCGCAGCATCGGCCACCAGATGGAGCGGCATCACGCCGACATCCGGGCTTACATGTTGCATCGCATTCGCGAAGCCATGGAAGCCAGCGACAATCTGGCCAGGCTGGAAAAAGTACCTGTGGTCGGCGATTACACCCTCGACCTGCTGGAGCAGACCATCAGCGACATCGTGTACAACATCATCAAGCAATCTGCCGACGATCTGGTAGCCCTCGACAATCAGCAACTATTGGAAACGGTCGTTGAATCCGCCATGGAGTTGCTGCTTCAGGAATCCTCTGGACTGGATGAGGTGGCTCAGGAAATTCTGGTTGAATCACTACAACTCATCAAACATCGCGTGGCGGACAATAAAGCACTGGCCCGCGTGCAAACGGAAGCGTCCACTGCCAAGACAGCCCGCTAGGAAAATCAGAACCAGTCTTTTCGGCCTGTGATATAGATTTTTTCGAAATCCTCGTCGGACGTTGTGATGTAGAGAATAAACTCCACAAAGCCGATCACCATCATGACCAGCGTTGGCACACCCAATAACACCAGCCCCCCCAGCGACACGCAAAGCATAATGGTCGCAGGCTGATGATTGCCCAGATAATACTTGTGAAAACCCAACCAGCCGAAGAAAAACGCAAACATCGCTGCTGCCATGCGGTTTTTTGCCGCCATTTTCGCGTTGCAGGGATCGATATAAATGTGTGTCGCTCGGCCGCCGTCTTCAACAAAATCCACATGCATACCGGCGCCGGGAAAGCGCTCGGATAACCAGTTGGCACCGGCAAACTGGTAGCGGTGACCATCGGCCGCAGAAATGATGCCCTCGCTGGTATCTTCATTGAAATCCAGCACTACCCCCTTGAGAACCGGTCCCACCGGCGCTTCCCTCATCGCGGCCCCTCCAATGTCGTAGCAACTCCATTGACTATAGCTGCAAACGCCGACAACTGCTGCGACGCAATGTCTCAAATCAGTTGTCTTGAAACCATGACCCCGAAAATTAGAGTCATCGCAAATTCGGGTTGAATTAGAAATTTATTGAACTTTTGATCGTCAACAAGGCGTTTCACCCTCACCCTGTCCCTCGCGAGTCGTCGCACCGCCCAGCGGGAGAGGGAACCAAATGTGCTAGAGCTGAGCACTGCATCGGCCCCTGCGAAGGACGCCCCCTCTCCCTCCGGGAGAGGGCTGAGGTGAGGGCGGCGCGGCAGTATAGCTCTCCACTCGAATTTACGATGAACCGAAAGTTAGCGCTCCCGGCTCCCGACGGCCAACCGCACCTGCCGAAACTTGCGCGGTGAGATACCGGTCCAGCGGCGAAACGCATGATTGAAGGCACTCTGCTCGGAATAGCCCAACATCTGCGCCACTTCGGTCAACTGCAAATGGCCATCGCGCAGGTAATCCTTGGCCAGGGTGAGCCGGGTTTCATCCAACAGCCCCTGAAAGCTCAGCCCCCTTGCTTGAAGTTTGCGTTGCAGCGAGCGACCGGACATCCGCAGTTCGCGGGCTACATTGTCCAGGGTCGGGGTGCCACTGCGGCAATAGCGGGATATCGCCAGGCGAACCGTCTGGTCAAAACCGTCGCCCTGAGGCAACTCCGCCAGCAATTTGTCCGCCTGAGCTTCAAGAATACTCAGCAGCGCCGGGTCTGGCTGCCGCAGCGGCAGTGACAGCTGGTCGACCGGGAAACGGACGATGGTCGAACGCTGATCAAAGGCCACATCACAACCAAAGTAGTCGCGGTAAGGGC